>NZ_JBSWYU010000007.1:0-197493 GCF_056161265.1 Marinomonas sp. ABL3_031 | reverse complement strand
TGTGGGAGATCCCATGTGAGAGTAGGTCGTCGTCAAGCTTTAAACATAAGAAGCCCTGATAGGATAACCTGTCAGGGCTTTTTTACGTCTGTAGGAAAGTTGGAATGAAGATAGGTAAAGTGGCTTTCTACCGAGTGAACCATCTAATCCCATCCCGAACACAGAAGTGGCTCTTTATACGCCGCAGGCGCTCGCCATCGCCGATGGTAGTGTGGGAGATCCCATGTGAGAGTAGGTCGTACCCAAAGGGCATAAACATCGTCAAGCTTTAAATTAAGAAGCCCTGATAGGTTGTCCTGTCAGGGCTTTTTTACGTCTGTAGGAAAGTCAAATTACTCCTCGTTTGATAGCGGTCGTGCCTCACGCATTACCCCATGATCTTGCAAATCCAATTTAGACTTTAAAAAAGCCAATGTCCGTTTTTAAGTCATCAGCTAGATTATTTAATTTGTTTGTAGCAGTGTCATTGGTTTTAAGTAATGACATAGTTTGTTGTGACATGTTGTTAAGTTGATCTATTACATTGGCGACATCATTGATGGATTCTTGCTGAGATAAGGTTGTTTGAACGACGTCCCTGATTTGTGACAAGGAGTCGCTAGCATGCTGTTCTATGTTTGTCAGCAACTGAGAAGCCTGCTCTGCCAGAGAGCGGCCATTCTCAACAAGAGGTTGCGTCGTTTCCATGGCTGTGACGAATTCTCTGACCTCTGATTGTATTTGTGAAAGCGTGACGTCTATTTGCGTGGTAGCATCATTGGTACGTTTCGCTAAATGTCTTACTTCATCTGCAACAACAGCAAAGCCTCTGCCAGATTCACCTGCACGAGCCGCTTCAATAGCGGCATTTAAAGCCAGTAGATTTGTTTGATCTGATATATCACTGATAATGTTGGTAATGCTACTTACCTCCTGGGTCAATTGATCCAATTTATGGATTTGCTTAGCTGTTTTATCAACCATGTTGGAGATATGGGTCATCTCCTCAGCATTCTCAATGATGACTTGCCGACTCTGTTTTGCAAAGGAGACGGTCGTACTTGAATTTTCCTCTGTGCGAGAGGATTTTTCTGCAACCGTATTAACACTTGAACGCATGCCTTCGAGTTTATCTAGGCTCATATTGGTTAATGTCGCTTGTTGATTGGCGGCACTGAGAATATGGTTTGAACCATCGGAAACAATGTCTAATTGATTGGTTAATCGAGAAGATGCTTGCAATATATTTTCTACGGTCGATTGTAATTTATCACGCATTAAGGCCAATGAGCCAAGAATGCTTTTGTTGTATGGGGTGTTGATTTGGATGGTAAGGTCGCCTTGAGCGATTTCAGATAAAAGGTTCGCTGCTTCATGAGGTTCTCCTCCAAGGGATTTGTGTAGGCTACGTTCTATTAAAAAGGCTACTAAGCAGCTGATAATAATAGCAATTATGGTGAAACTGAGCATGAGTTCCTGAAAGTTACCTGCTACTGCTCTGGCTTTTGGGGTTTCTGATTGGTTGATTCGTTCTTGGTAATCAATAAATTGATTTATATTGGCTAGCCAGTCGATAAAGGCAGGACGTAATTCTTTTAATACTAATTCACTGATATCTTGCCCATTTGTTCTTTCTTCAATAGCACGTTCAATCAAAGGTTGAGTGTGACGATGAATGTCTTCAATTTTATTTAATATTTGTCGCTCTATATCGGTAAACACTACGCCACTAAGGATCATTTGGTTGATGTCCTGATACGATTTTTGATAATCATTTGCTAACGCTTTAATTTCATCAGAAAACTGCTTAATTCTATCTATAGAAGGAGCAATAGCGATATCACGAATGGCAATTGCTCTGTCATGGACACTACCACGAAAGTTGATCGCATGGCGTTGTTTGACGGAATTAATGTCGGTCACTTCGGCAAGGGTATGATCTATATAGTTTACTTTTTGGATACCCATTCCGGTGAGAATGACCATAAGAAAAAGAAGACAGCCAAATCCTATGAGTAGACGTTTACGAATTGATATTTGTACTAAGAATGACATAAGGGTCCTTCAGCTCAATGATGCTTTCCATATTAACTATTATTGTAAGCAAGTGTAACTTTAAATTTAAAATTGTAAACTTAATATTCCTTTGAAAATGGTTAATGTTTCATGATCAGATAGATTAAATCGCCATTTTAAATATCTTTATGGTGTTGTAATGAGAATCTATTTTGATTATTTGATCTTTTGTTTATTGTTCGTAAATGCAGATAAAAAGTGCACTATTTATGATCGAGTGGGTGGTGAGGGATCAACTACCTACAAGCGGTATTCTAAGGTCGCCAAATGACTAGAGTATTACCATGAGCTATAAGCGGTTGATCGAAGAGCGATACCAGATTCACATCTGTCTGAGTGAACATTTAAGTTATAGAGAGATTGGCAGACGATAATTTGTGTGTCTATTGAGTTCTAAATTGACCAACTAGCTGTGCCTGTTGTTCTGCAAGTTCTGTCATGAGTTGACTGCTTTGCTGGCCTTTTAAGGCTTCTGATGCCGCATTGCTGGTATTGTCTGAAATATCGTGAATGCTTTTGTTGATATCCTGTGCAACCAGAGATTGTTCTTCAGTGGCTGTAGCAATTTGCAGGCCTATATCTCTGATTTCAGACATCATATTACGTAATTTCTCTAAACTGTTACCAACGTCAGTTGCTTCAGACATACTTGAATGTGCGTTTTGACGACATTTCTCCATGCTGTTAACGGTTTGAGTAACCGCCTGCTGCAGTTGTTGGATAACGGTTTGAATTTCTTCTGTTGACTCATGTGTGCGGGTGGCTAGGGTTCGAACTTCGTCTGCAACAACCGCAAATCCTCTCCCTTGCTCACCGGCGCGGGCGGCTTCAATAGCAGCATTTAATGCTAATAAATTGGTTTGTTCAGCGATACCTTGAATCACGATAAGAATTTGATCGATATTCTGAGAATGGTTGCTAACTTTACTTACCAATTCGTCTGAATGTTCAAGTTGAGAGACTAATTGGGACATTTCTTTTAAGTTATGCGTCATTTTATCATAGCTTTGTCTAGCCCAATCATCTACTGTTTCTATTTTCTCCAAACTGTCTTCGGTATTTTTCGATACTTGTTGAACGGTTGCAGCCATTTGTGTCATGGCGGATGCTACGCTAGTAGTTTTGTCATTTTGAATAAGCATAATTTGCTGGGAAGATTTGGCAATGCTGTTGGTCTGGTGGGAGGCTTGCCCAACTTTATCCGAGGCTGCTCTGACTTCTGTAATAACTTCTTTTAGGTGGCTAATTAGATCATTCACCCAACCAGAAAGGTCGCCAAATTCATCTTTAGTGGTTAAGTTGATGCGTTGAGTAAAATCACCTTTTGCGACAATTCCTAATACTTTCATCACTTCAGCGAGAGGGCGTTTGATGCTTCGACTGACCCAGGTGATGATCAAGATAGCGATTAAAATAGATAATATTGCGGCGATCACTGTGATATTGACGGCAACGGTTGATGCTTGAAATGCTTGATCTTTTGCCTGATTTCGCACCTGAGCAACTTGTTGCTGAAGTGAGTTGGATAAGGTTTTCATTTGTTGTATTTTAGCTAATAAGTCTGCCGCTGCTGTTTCTGATTCTTTCGCAAGCAAACCGATCTTGTAATGTATTGCTAATACGCCATTGTCATCATAATAATTGGCAAGCAGTTCATTGATGGCTTCTGATATTGCTTCGTCGTTAATCGTGGGTAATATGTCTTTTATGCGATTTAAACCTTTATCCATGACATCACGCATAAAATCTAATTCTTCTAAATCTATTATATTGAAATAATCTGAAGAAGTATCCAAGAGTGTTTTCATTTGGGAGTCTGCATAGGTTAAAGCAAACTCTTGCTCACCTGATGTGGCGTCTTCTTTCACAGCGGCAATATCTTCAGCAACAAACTTTAATGTATCTAACCAGTTTAGTTTCATATCTGGAAGTTGCTGTTTATATACAAGAGATTGTTTGTGAGTACTAATAGACTGCTCTGCGATTTTAAATAATTCCATTGACCGATTGCGAAAGTCTTCTAATATTTGGGGCATGTCGGATTGAGTATCTACCGTTTTTTCTAAGCTGGTTAAACGAATAATAAAGGCTTGTTTAGCTTGTGAATATCGTTCAACTGGTGCGTCTAGAGCTTGCTCTGATTTAGTGACTAGGGCGCTGAGTACAGCGATATCTGCTAATGATAATTGATCACTTAGTTGTGTGGTTTCATCAGAAATGTTGGCGACATACCCAGTCACCGTATTTAAATGAGATTTCATGCTAGCTAGGCCAACAAGTCCGGTTCCGGCTATGAGAATCAGTAATGCCAATAGAACGCCAAATCCAATTAACAACCTCTGGATTACTGATAAACTCATAATTAACACCATCTACAAAGAAATAAAATTCAATTAGAAATCAAAAATTAATACATAAAAATATCATGCTAAACTTGCTGGCTATTGGTCCAATTTAAGGATTTTTTTAGACCATTCATGCCTAGGTTTGTCTAAGTTTGAGATTTTTACTGGGATTTTAGATTAAGAAAAAAAGAGCGAGTAAAGTAATGAGTTTAGAGAAGGCCCCAGATCATGTCAAATTGGCAGTGGATTTAATTGAGTTATTAGAAACGAATCAAATAGCGCGTGATGTGGCAATTGAAGCATTAAGATTAGTTTTGAAAGACTTTGAAAATAAATTGAGTACAGAAGAATAACTTGTACCAATGAACCCTGTTGGCAAGGAGGATATATGGCAATTATTACAATGACTTTGGTGGCCGCCGTGGCCTTGCTGCACTTTTATATATTGTATTTGGAAATGTTTTGTTGGACTACTTCAAAAGGGCGGAAAGCGTTTGGCCTAACCGAAGAGTTTGCAGAGGCCAGTAAGGTGTTAGCAGCGAATCAAGGTTTATACAACGGCTTCTTAGGCGCTGGCTTGTTATGGGGATTGTGGCTAGGCGAAACGGGTCAGTCTATCGTGATCTTTTTTCTGCTTTGTGTTTTTGTGGCGGGTCTTTACGGTGGTATGACATCCAGCAAAAAGATTCTCTTTATTCAGGCAGTGCCGAGTGCCATTAGTTTTCTGGCGGTAACTCTTCTGTAAAGGGAAGCGTCCCATCCTTACAGGCGGGACGCTGATGTTTTAGCCTTTACGTAAATAATTACGCTAGTGCTTTGGCGCTTTCCGTTAGGCGAATGGCTTGGTCACAAGCATTTGCTAACTCAGTGCCTTTTTTCACAAAGTGACGGCTAAAGTAGTTCTTGTGCTCTTCATGTTCATGAAAGTTGTGCGGGGTTAACACGGCTGTTAGCACAGGCACTTCTGTTTCTAATTGCACTTGCATCAACGCGCTGCATACCGTCTGTGCGACAAAGTCGTGACGATAAATACCACCATCGACCACTAAAGCGGTACCGGCAATCGCTGCGTATTGACCACTTTTTGCCAATAACTTGGCTTGCAGTGGAATTTCATAGGCGCCGGGCACAGGAATAAGATCGATGAGATCTTTGTTATAACCACGTGCAACCAACTCTTCACAAAAAGCGTTGGCACAGTTCATCACAATCTCTTCGTGCCAAGCAGCATGAAGAATCGCAATGCGTTTGTTAGCTGGATTGAAATCAAATTGATTCGTTGAGCTCTGATTCATTTTTGTATCCTAATATAAGCGAAATGTGAATCAGGGCGAACGGGCAGGCAAAAACACCGAATAATCACGGAATACCAAAATAGGGTTTCACCAAGCGGTGATACCTGTTGCGGTTTTGTCTGACACGCTCTCTATCATCCGGACTATAACCGTCGGCTCTGGAGTTACACCAGATCTGCTGACCCTAATCATTTGATTAGGCGCTCGCGGGCTTAGACTGAGTCTTTACCGCCGGTGGGGAATTTCACCCCGCCCCGAGAACGAAATCGGAATATCTCCGATCTGTAAAATATACGTGTAGAAAGAAAGACTTGTCAAAGTCTATTTGAAAATTTATTAGGCTTATCAGAGGTTTGTCACCTAATGACACATTTATGTCGTATTGGTAACAAAAGTTAACTTTTTAGACCACTACGTTCACTTCACATAGAGTGGAAATACCTTATATTTAACAACTGGGTTTACACAAGAATGGAGTCTTTGTTATGTTATTTTCTCAACGTCCTTTGACAAAAAGTTTATCCATACTTGTTTGTTCCTTCCTGACTGCTTGTAGCAATATCGATCCACACACTCAGTCTGACGATGTTTCCATTGAAATCGAAAATCAAACCAATCTGGTGATTTATCGTTGTGAGCAGGACGAGTTACTCGCTTATTTTCATGGCAATCGAGCCGAATTAATATGGCAAGAAAAAAGTTATTATTTAACTCAAGCTGTCAGTGCTTCCGGTGTTAGTTACCTGGGTAAATCTGTGTCTTTTTGGGCGTATAATCAAGACGCTAGGTTGGAGCTGGACGCGGGTGATAAAGTTAATTGTCGCCTTGTTAAAGTAGAATCTTAATCTTGCCTGAGAATCCTTCACTTTCATTGCCAGTGTTTTCATCCCGTCAATTCATTAATCCGTGTACAATAGCCGCCAATAAAGCCGTTTTGGTAAATTATTGAGTATCAGAGATTAGATGAGTAAATTATTTGTGATGGGCATGGGACCAGGTGACTTAGGTTTGGTCGCACCTAATGCAACCCGTGCTCTGGCAGCTTGTTCTGACTGGGTAGGTTATGGCTATTACCTTAACTTACTAGGTGAATTGAGTGAGGGTAAAGCCTTCCATGATTTGCCCCTTGGAGAAGAAATAGGGCGCGCTCGCTTGGCTTTGTCGTTAGCCGCTGAAGGGAAAACAACGGCACTGATTTCCAGCGGCGACATTGGTATCTACGCCATGGCAACCTTGGTTTTTGAATTGCTGGATCAGCAATTACAGGGCAAAGAGTCGCATCCTGAATGGCTAAAGGTAGACATTGAAGTGATTCCCGGCATTTCAGCTATGCAAGCTGGCGCAAGCCGTGTTGGTGCCATGCTAGGTCACGACTTTTGTACCATTTCTTTATCGGACTTATTAACCCCTTGGGAAACCATAGATAAGCGCTTGCATGCCTGCGGTGCTGGGGACTTTGTCGTGTCTTTTTACAACCCTGTGTCCAAAAAACGAGACTGGCAGCTTAATCATGCACGTGATGTTTTGTTGCAATATCGTCCAGCAAGTACCCCAGTGATGATAGGTCGTCAGTTAACTCGTCCAGAAGAAGAGATTCGTTTTATTACCCTAGGTGAGTTAGATGCCAAAGATGTGGACATGTTTACCATGGTAAGCGTCGGCAATTCAGATACCAAACACATAGTGAATGGCGATAAAGAGTGGATTTACACGCCACGAGGCTACTCTAAAAAGCTTTAATAAAGAGGCATTAAATGACGGTTTATTTTATTGGTGCCGGTCCAGGTGACCCAGATTTAATGACAGTAAAGGCGGTGAAAACCATCGCTTCCTGTCAGGTGATATTGTATGCGGGTTCGCTTATTCCAGAGCAAGTCATCGATAGCGTAAGAGGCACAGCAGAAACCATTTATGACAGCGCAGAAATGACCTTGGATGAGACGACTGCTGTTATTGAAAAGGCTGCTAAAGAAGGCAAAGACGTGGCGCGACTGCAGTCAGGCGATCCCGCTTTATATGGTGCCATTGGTGAACAGATTCGACGTTTGCAAACTTTGAATATTGACTATGAAGTGATTCCTGGAGTCAGTGCCGTGGCGGCTTCTGCCGCCTTATTGAAAAAAGAGCTGACCTTATCCGGTGTATCGCAAACCGTCATTATGACGCGCTACGAGGGCAAAACGCCTTTCCCTGAGCGTGAGCGACTTCCCGCTCTAGCACAAAGTGGCGCTACCTTGGCGATTCACCTTGGTATTACGCGCATTCATAAAATTGTTGAAGAACTGATTCCGCATTATGGGGAAGATTGCCCTGTGGCAGTGTGCTATCGCACCAGTTGGCCTGATCAGGATTTCGTGACGGGTACTTTGGCTGACATAGTGGCAAAAGTAAGAGCAAAGAAATTTACTCGCACCAGTTTGATTTTAGTGGGTAAAGTGCTAGACACAGATGACTTTGCTGACTCTTATTTATACGACAAAACTCAGGCACACATTTTTCGCAAAATCCATCGTACTGAGAAGAACAAAGGATAACTCATGCAACTAAATAAAATCCCTACCACCATAGTGACTGGCTTCTTGGGCAGCGGTAAAACGACTTTACTTTCTAACGTATTGAAACAAGCGGCAGGCAAACGTATTGCTGTTATCGTGAATGAATTTGGTGAGTTAGACATTGACTCAGATTTATTACGTGCTTGTCCGCTGGATTGCGACGACGAACAAAGCGGTGGTCAGCGCAGCAAAGAAGGCTTTTATGAACTGGCTAACGGCTGTATTTGTTGCACCGTAGAAGAAGAGTTTTTGCCCGTGATGGAACAGTTAGTCGCACGTCGTGACGATATTGACCACATCTTGATCGAGACCAGTGGTTTAGCCTTACCAAAGCCTCTAGTGCAAGCCTTTAACTGGCCGGGTATCAAAGAACATTGTACGGTTGATGCTGTGATCACGGTTGTGGACGGTCCTGCCGTTGCGGCTGGACGTTTTGCTCACAATGAAGAGGAAGTACAAGCGCAGCGTTTGGCGGATGATAGTTTAGACCATGATCCAAGTTTGCAAGAGTTATTGGACGATCAGTTGAGTGCTGCGGACTTAGTGGTGGTCAGCAAAAATGATTTATTGGACGATGCTGAGCGCGTCAAAGTGCAACAAGTGATAGCCAAAGAAGCACCCAATACTGTGAAAACCGTTTATATCGAAAACGGTGAAGCTTCTTTGGATAAACTATTAGGCATTGATGCCGCTTCAGAAGAGCGTATTGACGCAGTACATAACCATCATGATCATCATCATGCTCACGGTGAACATCACGAACATGCCCATGATCATTTTGATTCTTTTGTGGTGAAATTGGGTGAAGTGTCTTCTGACTTGTTGCAAGAAGCGCTTGAACAATTAATAGAGGGACATAATATTTTCCGCGTGAAAGGTTTTGCAGCGGTTCATGGTAAGCCAATGCGTCAGGTGTTTCAGGCGGTAGGTCGTCGATTGGATCGTTACTTTGATCGCTTATGGCAGGCGGAAGAAGTGCGTCAGACCCAGCTGGTTTTCATTGGTAAAGGCATTGACAAAAAGACCATTGAAGGGGCGTTGAATGACGCTTTGAGTGCTTAAAAGGTTCCAAAAGTGCATTTATTAGCAGCCAAACCAGGTGGCTTTGTCGATGATGAAGGCATTGTTGATCTAGGGCAAAGTCCAGCAGACTTGGTCATATTAGCCGCAGCGGATTCGGTCTTAGGAGCCCTTGGCGCTGCGTTAGATGACATTCAAGGTGAAAACTATTTACCCAGTGTGCGTTTAGCCAATTGGATGCAGTTGGTGAAACCTGCGGCTTATGATTTGTACGAACATAAGGTATTGGAAAATGCCAAAGTGGTGGTGGTTTCCCTGTTAGGAGGTGAGCACTACTGGCCTTATGGTTTCCAACAGTTGCAAGATTGGAGCCGAGCTAAGCCTGGTCGCACGTTGGTCATAGTGCCAGGGGACGATGCTGAAGATCCTAGTTTGCTTGACGCATCGAATGTGGCTGCTGAAGACAACCGACGAGTGTGGCGTTATCTGCGAGAAAGCGGATTGCATAACGCCGTTGAATGTCTTCGTTTCATCAGTGCGCGTTATTTCCAACAAAAGGTGGCTTGGCGAGAGCCAATGCCATTGCCCAATACCTTGATTTATCACGCTGGTGAAATCGCTAGCTTTGCCCAATGGCAAGTCGACCATGTTGCGCAAGCAAAGAATAAGCCCGTTGTCTTACTGGTGTTTTACCGATCTTTATTGCAAAGCGGTAATACGCCTATGTTTGATGACTTATTGGCACTATTAAGCGAGCAAGGTCTATCACCTTTGGCAGTGGCGGTTAACTCGTTAAAAGATCAGGCCTGCGTGGCGCAATTGGATGATCTGATTGCTCGAAGTGACGCCAAAGTCATTCTAAACACCACAGGCTTTGCTGCCAATCGAGCTGCCAGCCCAGATTTGTCTTCCAATCCTAGTGAGTTTCCTTCGGCTTTTGCGGCCTCATTGCCCGTATTGCAACTGATTTTGTCTGCCAGTACGGAAGAGGATTGGCAACAACAAACACAGGGTTTGCGCAGTCGCGATGTGGCCATGCAGATCGTCTTGCCAGAAATGGACGGTCGGGTCATTACGAGAGCCATCAGTTTTAAGACATTGAGTCATTATCATGACGCAGCACAGGTGGATTTGGTGCGCTATGAATTGCATCGTGAACGTGCCAGTTTCGTCGCAGAATTAGCGGCTAGGTATGCCCAACTTGCCAACAAACCGAATGCCCAAAAACGCATTGCGTTAGTATTAGCCAATTATCCAACCAAAGACGGACGCATTGGTAATGGGGTTGGCTTGGATACGCCAGCATCGACAGTCAACTTGCTTAAAGCCATGGAGCAGCAGGGCTATCCACTTGAAAATGTGCCTGAACAGGGTAACGAATTGATTGAAGCTTTATTGGGTGCTGTGACCAATAATCCCAACCGTTTACACGAACGAGGTTGCTGGCAAAGCTTGGCGTTGGATGACTATCTGCATTACTTCTACCAGCTACCATTAGAAAGTCAGCAAGCGGTTTGGGATCGCTGGGGGCCGCCAGAAGAAGACCATAAGTGTCGACTGCAAAACGGTCAATATCGCATCATGTTAGCGGGCATTCGCGTTGGGGAAACCTTTGTCGGTATTCAGCCAGCGCGTGGCTTTAATCTGGATTTAGTGGCGAATTATCATGACCCAGATTTGGTGCCGCCACACGGTTATTTGGCTTTTTATTTTTGGTTGCGTCACGTCTATAAAGTGGATGCGTTAGTGCATGTGGGCAAACACGGTAACGCTGAATGGTTACCCGGTAAAGGTACGGCTTTGTCTAATGCTTGTTGGCCGGATATCGCTCTTGGCACCATGCCACATTTCTATCCCTTTATTGTCAATGATCCGGGCGAAGGCGCGCAGGCCAAGCGACGTACTCAAGCTGTTATTATCGATCATCTAATGCCACCAATGACGCGAGCAGAAACCTATGGCGACATGGCTGAATTGGAAAATCTAGTGGATGAGTATTATCAAGCCATGGGCATGGATGGTCGCCGAGAAACCTGGCTGCGTGAGCAAATTCTCAAAAAAGTTGCGCAAAGTCATTTGCTCGAAGAGTTAACCGGCATTGATGCTAGTGACGATGAATCTGTATTGGAAGGGTTGGACGCTTATTTGTGTGAAATCAAAGAAGCGCAAATTCGTCATGGTTTGCATCGTTTAGGGGAGTTACCAGACACCTCGAAATTGGCTGATACCCTAGTGGCTTTGTTACGTCTACCACGGGGGAATGATGATGCTAGTCGCGGTTTACTACATGCATTGGTGAGTGATTTAGGCATTAATGTGGAGGATTTTGATCCAATGCAGACGAGCCGTCAGCCATGGCAAGCGCACAAACCTGCTTTGTTAGCTGAGTTGACTCTGAGTGACTGGCGAACCTACGCAGACACCAAAGAGCGCTTGGAGTTACTGGCGGTTAAGCTGGTGGACAGGCACTTGCTACAAGGGGACGATCTAGACTTAATCATCAAGGAGTTGCCGTTGACGGCTGCTTTGTTAGCGCACGCTAAAACCAGCCTTATGTCGGCCTTGCATGCGAGTGCAGAACAGGAAATACAAGCGTTATTAACCGGTTTAGCGGGCGGTTTTGTGGCACCGGGTCCAAGCGGCGCACCGACTCGAGGTCGGCTCGATACCTTGCCGACAGGGCGAAACTTTTTTTCTGTGGACAATCGTGCAATACCATCGCCAGCCGCCTGGGCAATAGGTCAAAAATCTGCCGAAGCCTTGATCCAACGTCATCTTCAGGAACAGGGTGATTACCCAAAAGAGATTGGATTGTCTGTGTGGGGAACCGCCACCATGCGCACGGGAGGCGATGATATTGCTCAGGCTTTTGCATTAATGGGGGTTCGACCTATTTGGGCACCGGGTTCCAATCGGGTGGCGGATTTCGAAGTAGTACCTTGTATGCAATTAGGTCGACCTCGCGTGGACGTAACATTAAGAGTCTCTGGCTTTTTTCGTGATGCGTTCGCCAATGTAATGCGACTTTACGATGCGGCCGTGCAAACCATAGCAGAATTTGAGGAACCGGGTACGGGCAATGTGATTCGTCAAAACATTCAGCAGCGAGAAGAAGCCTTATTATCACAAGGGCTGTCTGTCGAAGAGGCCAAACGTCAAGCGTCTTATCGTGTGTTTGGTAGTAAGCCAGGAGCTTATGGGGCAGGCTTACAAGGCCTAATCGATGAGCGTTGCTGGGACGAGCGCAGTGACTTGGCAGAAGCTTATGTAAATTGGGGCGGATATGCTTATCATGGCGGCAAACAGGATGGCGTAGAGGCCAAGCAAGCTTTTGTCGATCGCTTATCCCGTTTGCAAGCAGTGGTGCAGAATCAAGACAATCGCGAGCATGATATCTTGGATTCAGATGACTACTATCAATTCCAAGGTGGCATGACCAATGCGGTCACGCAATTTAGTGGGCAGACGCCACAGGTATACCATAATGACCATTCTAACCCGAGTTTGCCGAAAGTTCGCACCTTAAAAGAAGAGTTGAACCGTGTGGTGCGCTCGCGAGTATTAAACCCGAAATGGATAAAAGCCATGCAAGAGCATGGTTACAAAGGCGCGTTCGAGATGACGGCCACTGTGGATTACTTATTTGCCTATGATGCAACTACAGATTTCATTGCGGATTATCAATACCAGCAAGTCACAGATGCGTTATTGTTAGATCCAGACAATCAAGCTTTTATGCGCGATAATAATGTTCATGCCTTAGAAGAAATGGCGGAGCGTTTATTGGAAGCCATTCAGCGGGGAATGTGGCAAGACACAACAGGTTATGAAGAAACGATTCAGTCTTTATTGTTGGATTTAGATCAGCAACAAGAACAAACACAATAAGTGTAATCTTGTATCTAGAACATCAGCATTGAGAACAAAAAATGAGGGTTATCTTGGGCAGAAGATAGCAATCGAGATTAATGAAAAAGAGAGAAGTAATGAGCAATACCACTCCAACCAAAAAGCAAGGCATTATGATTTGTGGTCACGGTAGCCGTGATAAAGACGCTGAGCGTGAGTTTGGCTTAGTGGCCAAAGGACTAAAAGATCGCTATCCGGATCTGCCGGTTGAATATGGCTTTTTGGAGTTTTCTGCACCCAACATTCACATGGGATTGGACAGCCTGATTAAACAAGGTGTGGAAGAAATTTTTGCTGTACCAGGTATGTTGTTTGCGGCGACCCATGCGAAAAATGACATTCCATCGGTTTTGACCACTTACGAAGAAAAGCATATGGGACTGAAGGTGACTTATGGTCGTGAGTTAGGTCTCCAAGAAGACATGATCGAAGCTTTTCAAGCGCGTATTTATGAGTCGTTAGGCTTGGATCCGGAACAGCCACCGGAGAATTTGTACGATACCATGCTGGTGGTAGTTGGGCGCGGCACGTCTGACACCTCGGCAAATGCGGAAGCGGCTAAGCTAACACGCATTGTGAATGAAAATATGGGATTTGGCTGGGCCGATACTGTGTATTCTGGTGTGACTTATCCATCCGTAGGCGTGGGCTTAGAAAAACTGCTGAAACTTGGTTTTAAACGTATTGTGGTTGCGCCATATTTCCTTTTCACTGGTCGATTAATCAAACGCATTCAGGGTTATGTCGATACCATTGCTCAAATCAATCCTGAAGTCGAGTTTGTGCAAACGCCTTATTTAAACGACCATCCACGTGTGATCGATGCGTTTGTAAACCGTGTGGAAGAAATTCGCCAGGGTGAACTGCAAGCAGGTGAGGAAACTCTAATGGGGTCTTTTAAACGCCGTTTGGCTGCGGGTGAAGTGGAAGTGCATCACCATCATGCGGAATTTGTTGACCCACAAGATGACACGCAAGGTTTGTCACAAGCGGATCATCATCACGGACATTCACATCATCACTCGCATGATCACAACCACTCTCATGATCACAGCCACTCACATGGTCATTCGCATGATCATTCACATGGTCATTCGCATGATCATTCACATGGTCATCATCATGGTAACGATCACAGCCATTCCCATAGTCACCATCATGGTCACGGTCACTCTCATGGTGTTTATAAGCACATTGGCCATCCGATGGGACCACGAACCATGATAGGTGAGGGGATTTGTTGTTGCTTTATGGGACAGTTTACACAAGATATTTTAGATGAAGAGCGCAACAGAATAGATGGTGACTGCAGTAAAACAGCACTGGCTCATAAATAAAAAATATTTTTAACGAGATTTTTTTATTTTGTTTTAAATTAAGCCAATCTTAAGATTGGCTTTTTTTTCTTAATAAATCCTATATAGTGATTCTCCATTAGCTAATTTGTTGGGGCCATAGTGGTAAAAAGAATGCATGATATTAAAAAACTTCTCACACTTAGAGGTTTTTTCAGCTTTACCTTTTTGTTACTGGTTGTATTCAGTATTACGTCTTTGATCTTTGTGAATTCAGATTGGAATGTAAAAAAAGTACACTTGATGGCACCAAGCGTAGACACTTTCGAACGAATTTTGCCGTCAGGTCAAAACTCTTCTTTAACCGCTTTGCAAAAAGGCTATCAGGTAACCTGTCGTCCTCGACAACAGCCGCACAATAATCTGTGTGGCTTGGTGTTTGTTTTGCCAAAACAGGATGGTAAAGGCTTTCCTTTAGATACCTATCAATCCATTGCTTTTAATATTTCAACTCATTCAACGGCTGAAAATTATGATGGACGTGTCAGAGTGTTTGTCAAAAGCTATCTTGATGAAACTAAAGAGGCTGTTGATTATGTTCGAGACTATAAATTTCATGCGGTTCGTCTTGATCACAATGGTTACACCCAAGTACCTTTGTCTCGCTTTAAAGTCGAGACTTGGTGGGAAGACATGCACAATATTCCATTTGATCTTTCTTATGTTGATTTAAGTTCCGTTCACAGTATTGAATTTTTTATTCACAAGTTACCTTTACAAGATGGCGCAGAATATGAACTGACTGTAGATGGACTAGAAGTAATGGGGGTTTACGTTTTTAAAGATACCCTATACATGATGCTTTTCTATTCTTGGTTGGTTTTTTGTCTCTTAATTTACTCTATTTTCCGATACAAAGAAGCTAAGAAAATCAAATCTAAGGCCTTTATTGAACCTCATTCAAAACTCTTGAATATGAATGGTTTTGAAGAAAAATACCAAAGAATAATTGGCCAAGATGTCATTCTCTACAAAGTCAAAATTCTTAACTGGAACAATCTAGTACGTAACTTTGGCACGACTATGTCGCATTTTGTTTTGCGAGAAATAATACTCAAAAACTATGTTTTCTATCGCAGCTTTTTTTATGTATCGGCCCGTATCAATCATGATGAATTGGTTTTTATTCGTCGCCGTAAAGCCTTGTCCAGTAAGGAAGAAGAGCGCTTTATTAATACCTTTGTGACTCCTGTGAATGTGGCTGGATTAGGGGAGTTACGTTTAGACATTAAAGTGGGAGCATCCATTGAAAAGAATGCACCCTTTAATTCTAAAGTGGTGATTGAGCGTACAGATATTGCCAGTCAGTCAACTTTGCACAAGGATCAACTCATTCAGTTTTTTAGCAATGAAATCAGCCTGCTGGCAGAAAAGAAATCTGCCATCGAAAGGCAGGTTCGCTCAGCACTGAATGAAAATGCCTTTTACCTTTTGTACATGCCGATCTTCAGTGCCTCGAAGCAAAAAATAGTTGGTGTTGAGGCGCTTCTACGATGTGATTTTGGTGATCTAAAGAAGATGTCACCGGAAGTTTACATATCCGTCGCGGAGGAAAAAGGATTGATTCGTGATATTGATTTTATGGTAATAAGCATGGCGTTGAATGATATTGCCAGCTCTGGTTTTGATGATGACTTTATCATTTCCATCAATATTTCTTCACAAGAACTCTTGGATACCTCTTTTGTGGATCGTTTTAAAGAAATCGTTGAACCTACTGGGGTGTCTTATCAGCGCATTTGTTTGGAAATCACCGAAACCTTCTTAATCGATGTGGACGCAGTGTGCGTTAATACCATCAATGATTTGAGGGCTCTAGGTTGTCGTTTATCTCTGGATGATTTTGGTACGGGTTACACTTCCTTTCAGCAGTTGCTGAATTTTCCAGTGGATGAAATTAAAATTGATAGGAGTTTCATTGGCGGCATGGAAGGACGTCATGGCTATGACGTGATAGTTGATTCATTAGTCTCTATTGCCAGCTCATATGATTATCACGTCGTTGCGGAAGGAGTGGAGACTAAGAGCATATTTGATAAATTGGTGAGTAAACGTTGTGATCTCGTTCAGGGCTATTACATATCTAAGCCGATCAGTCTTGTGGAATTAGCCAAGTTAAATGAAAAGGTAGAAAATAGGGAAGTTTGCTTTTAATGTGAATAGCTTCCAAAGCAGTAACTAAGAGGGGAATGCATGTCTGAGTCAGAAGCCAAAACCAAAGGTCGTTTAACCACCAGAACGGTTGCTATGCCAGGCGATACCAATCCAGCAGGAGATATTTTTGGTGGTTGGGTGGTGTCGCAAATGGATATAGCAGCAGGGATTTGTGCAGGGCAAAGAGCACAATCTCGTGTTGTCACTGTTGCCTTAGATGGAATGAGCTTCATTCGCCCAGTGAAAGTGGGTGACATACTAGGTGTGTATACACGAGTTATGTCTGTGGGTCGGACTTCTATGAATATCCATGTAGAGGCTTGGGTTAGACGAGGCCGTATTGGCCACAGAGAAAAAGTCACCGACGGTATGTTTAAGTTTGTGGCGATTGATGATTCTGGTAAATCGACCCCGATTCCCAACGAAGAAGATTTGCCAGATTATGTTAATCATGGTTTCGAAGAATTTTAATTAAGTTAAATTGGCGAAGTTAGAAAAATATTAGTGATCTACAGGTACAAAAACTGTGAATTTGAACTTTCATACGTTTTGATGCTCGAAGCAGGGTTACAGTGTGGGTTATTACTAATAAAAGGTACTTAAACTGGGGATGGGGAGGTTTTATGTTCATGATGAATCGTCAAATGATAACCCTTCCATCTCTTCTATTATTGCTTGCAGGATGTTCACCTTCAGCAGAATTGACGGCTGGTAGTAGCTTAGGTGATTACAAAGGTTCAGCTGGTATTTCTCAAGGTTTTGCAAAGACGATAGTAGCGAATCTTTTTGAATGTGCGAATGGTAGAAGTCGTGTGGCTGGCATGGGAGAAGTCGTCGACTCCGACGGGAGAGCTTGGACTGTTCCCGCTCAAAATCACTTTAGCACAGCGACAAAAGCAGTCGATTTGTATGAAGAATGTGCCAATATTACGCCTCGAAGCATGGCGGAAATAGACCAAGCTTCGCTGCCTGTTATTGTCATTGATGCTGATGGCGAAGAGATTACTGGCTATATTTTTGCTGATAATTATTTTGAGTTATACATTAATGGTCAGCTTATCGGAGTAGATTCTGTACCCTTCACGCCGTTTAATTCTAGTGTCGTAAAGTTCAAAGTGAATAAACCTTACACTATTGCTGTAAAAGTGATTGATTGGGAAGAAAACTTAGGTCTGGGCACAGAATACAATCGTGGCAAGAGATATTATCCAGGAGATGGCGGCTTTATTGCGAGCTTTAGCGATGGTGTAGTGACCAGTTCAGACTGGCAGGCACAAACCTATTATACCGCTCCTATCTATGATTTAACCTGTTTAACGGAAGTGGATGGCAAGCGCTTATCTGATACTTGTACTTTATTGGGTACAAATAATGGTGAGAATGCTTATGCCGCTCACTGGCAAATTCCAAGTGAATGGATGAATAAAGGGTTTAATTCAACCTCATGGCCTCAAGCAACGGAATATTCTGAAGAACAAGTTGGTGTAGACAACAAAAGGTCTTACATGAACTTCATTGAAAAGTTCAGTGGCGCAGATGCCCATTTCATTTGGTCAACCAATCTTGTATTGGATAATGAAGTGTTACTTAGATATGACGTGAAATAGACGGATTGCTTTATCCATTACTGATCATGACTTGGTTTATTATTTTCTGTAAAGGGTAGTATCTTGATTTGGTTATGTGTTGGCTCAATAGGAGTTTTGAACAAATTGTTGAACCATAATTGAGAGAAAAATGGCCGAGCGTGTGCTTGCTCGGCCAGATCAAGTGACTAAAGTGAAGAGACTTTCGCCACTAACATTGCTTATATATCATGACGTAAATCAAAGCGATCCAATTGCATCACTTTCACCCATGCAGCAACAAAATCCTCGACGAATCTTGTTTGCGCATTATCATAAGCGTATACCTCAGCGACGGCTCTTAGCTCTGAATTGGAACCGAACAGCAAATCGATTGAGGTGGCCGTAAATTTAGGCTCACCACTAACTCTATCTAAGCCTTCGTAAATACCTTCTGTACTGGTTTTCTGCCAACGGGTTGACATATCCAGCAGATTGACAAAAAAATCATTACTCAAGGTGCCGGGAGCGTCGGTAAATACTCCATGAGAGGCCTCACCAACGTTGGCGTTAAGAACACGTAAACCACCAAGAAGCACTGTCATTTCAGGGATGGTTAAGGCTAACTGATCGGCGCGATCAACCAGCATTTCGGCGGGGGATCGGTAGCTTTTATCCGCATTGAAGTAATTACGAAAGGCATCAGCCGTAGGCTCTAATAAAGCAAACGAAGCCACATCGGTTTGTGACTGAAGGGCATCTGCTCTACCTGGCGTGAAAGGCACATTGACATTGACCCCCGCTTGTTTGGCCGCGGCTTCAATAGCGGCTGCACCACCCAGCACTATGATGTCTGCCAAAGAGACTTGCTTGCGACTATTATTAGCATTGAATGCCATTTGGATTTCACTGAGCTGGGCGATCACTTTCGACACTTCTTCCGGATTGTTTACCGCCCAATTCTTTTGCGGAGCAAGCGCAATTCGTGCTCCATTTGCCCCTCCGCGTTTATCACTGGCTCTAAAACTCGCAGCAGAAGCCCAAGCAGTGCGCACCAATTGCGGTATGGTTAGGCCAGCATCCAGGATGGTTTTTTTCAGTGCCTGTGCATCTTGACGGTCAATCAAAGGATGCTCAATGGCTGGCAAGGGATCTTGCCAAATTAAGGGTTCAACAGGAGACGTATCCGATAAATATCGAGCTCGCGGCCCCATATCTCTGTGGGTCAGTTTATGCCAAGCCTTTGCGAAAGCAAGGCGATACGCTTCAGGGTTGGCGAAAAAGCGTTCCGCAATAGCACGATACTGGGGATCTGCTTTAAGTGCCAAATCCGCTGTTGTCATCACAGGAGGATTGCGTTTTCCTTCGATGTGCGCATCAGGGACACTGGTATGCATCGCCTCATCGGTAGGAATCCATTGGATGGCGCCTGCTGGGCTACGAGTTTGTTGCCACTCTAGATTGAGTAGGTTACTCAAATACAGGGTTGTCCAGCGGGTTGGTGCTTGTGTCCAAGCCCCTTCTAATCCACTCGTCGTGGTATCTTCAGAATGCCCCTTGCCGCAACGATTATGCCATCCTAATCCCTGTTGCTCGACACCAGCAGCACCGGGTTCTGGACCAACGCACTCTGCAGGTTTACGAGCGCCGTGCATTTTGCCAAAGGTATGTCCACCAGCAATGAGAGCAACCGTTTCTTCATCGTTCATGGCCATCCGACCAAAGGTTAAACGGATATTCTTAGCAGAGCCTAATAGATCTGGTTTGCCCATCGGACCTTCAGGGTTTACATAAATCAAGCCCATATGGGTCGCGCCGAGGGGGCGTTGTAACTGGCCACCTCTTTGACGACGATCACTGGCTAACATTTCGACTTCTGGTCCCCAATAGACAAAATCAGGCTCCCAATCATCGGTTCGACCAAAGGCAAAGCCATAAGTCTGAAAGCCCATATTTTCGAGTGATATGGTGCCGGATAAAATTAACAAATCTGCCCAAGACAGATGTTCACCGTATTTTTGTTTGATGGGCCACAAAAGACGTCTGGCTTTATCGAGATTACCATTGTCCGGCCAGCTATTGAGTGGATCAAAGCGCTGTTGTCCTCCATCGCCACCACCACGGCCATCGAGTGTGCGGTAGGTGCCAGCACTGTGCCAAGCCGTTCGAATAAAGAGGGGGCCATAATTGCCGAAGTCTGCTGGCCACCAATCTTGTGATTGGGTCAGCATGGCATTAATGTCACGTTTTACTGCGTCGACATCCAGTTCTTGAAAAGCTTCAACATAGCTGAAGTTGTCGCCAAAAGGGTTTGATCGACTGTCATGATCTCGTAGGGATGATAGGTCAAGTTGATCAGGCCACCAAAACTGATTGCTTTTCGGCTGTCCTGGTATGGATTTACCTGATCCTGCCGCGCTTGCTGGTTTGGTGCTGGTTGAGGTGTTTTGGGCCATCGCTGAAGCAGCGAAAAGCCAGGCGAATGTAACAGCAAAAGTAGTCGCCCTGAATCGTCTATCCTTTTTCATTTTCTTCTCTCCTAGTCACGGATTCCGTTTACACGGTCCTTTTTATTAGTGTGAGATAGATAAAGCGATACAGACTTACAAAATGCTTATCTAGCAAAAAAAGTATAACCAAAGTCACGATAATGACCGGACATTTGCAATTGATAATTGTTATTGAGTCGATAGAATTTGATTAATGTTGGGTGGATTTAAGCTAAGGGGGATTGCCACTTAACTTAATATGAGCAGTAGTAAGAGCGTATAGGAAGCGAAACCGTCTTTAGGCTTTTGATGAAAAAAAGTAAAAATTGATGTTACATGACAAGATGGTACCAGTGGGCGGACTCGAACCGCCACGCCTTTCGGCAACGGATTTTGAATCCGTCGTGTCTACCAATTCCACCACACTGGCCTTGAAAAAGGTGGAATGTATTCTATGTTTTTTTCTATAGCTGTCAATTGTTTATGTTAAAAAAATTAAGAAATTGGCTGCATGACCTCATCGGACCATAACATGGCTTCTAAAAACGCATGGTTTAAGTCGGAAAGTTGCTGTGCTGATAACGTCTGGATATTTTGCCAAGCTTGTTGTTCACAGCTTAAAGTCCAATGCAGGAGCCGTCCTAAATCCCCTGATTGGTGTAATATTGCGCCTAGCACTTTCTCTTCCAAGGCGGTTTGTTCCAGAATAACCTGCTTTTCAACTTGGAATACCGCATCCATTCCTGACATTAACCCCACCATGAAAGCGGATTCTGATAACCCCGCATCCAGTTTTTCAGCCAATAACTGACAACATCTTGCACGAGTTAACAGTATCTTGAATAACGCGTTTGGTTGGCTAGAAGAAGAAGTTAAAGTGATTAACAAAGCCCAACGTTTAAGTTTCACCAGGCCTAAGAAAATCACCGCTTCTCTAATCGACATAACTTTCTTGCTGATACCACATACGGGACTGTTTAAAATACGCAACAGTTGATATGACAACTTGGGATTTTTTTCTACCAGCTTAGCAATTGTATTGATGCTGATGTCTTTATCTTGTAAGGCATTCACTAATGCGATCGCACTGTGGGTTGCTGAGTCGATTTTACGACCTTTGATCAATTCAGGGCGCTGTAAAAAATAGCCTTGGAATAAGTCAAAGCCAAATTTTTTGCATTGCTCAAACATGGTTTGATCTTCTACTTTCTCTGCCAACAAGAGTAAGCCTTTACGTTTTAAAGCAGCGATTTGCTCAGAATATTGTTCAGGAGGCGTTTTCAATACATCAATTTTTACAATGGAAACCCAAGGCAGCAATGCTTCGTAATCATCACCAAATTGATAATCGTCTAATGCAAATCGATAACCTGCAGCGCGCCACTTTTCCACTGCTTGGTAGAATTCTGGTGTTAATTGCTGGCTTTCCAAGATTTCGATATAAACGGTATCCTGATCAATTGGAAAAAAGGCGTCAGACAACATCAACTCCGTTGTCATATTGATGAAGAAGGGCTTACGCAACTGAGATTCAAGTTTCGTGATACCGATACAAAGGTTCACTAAAACTTGGCTTGTAGCAACTTTACCATCCAAAAACTGCGCTTGTTGGGCATCCATTCCACGGAACAGGAGCTCATAACCAAATATCTCTTTATTGCGTTTGAGAATCGGTTGCTGAGCCATCATTAGGTCATCTAATACCGTGGGAAAATCCATCGTGTCTTGCTCTATCAGTAATTTTGATTTAATTTCCCATGATATCAATAATGTCCTTGTTCTAGAAAACAAATTTATCGATTATTATCGATTAAAGAGCCGTCGTGGTTTTGTCGAAAAATATTGACACAAGCGGCAAGCAACCCTAGAATTCAGCGCTGTTTTGTGGGGCTATAGCTCAGCTGGGAGAGCGCTTGCATGGCATGCAAGAGGTCAGCGGTTCGATCCCGCTTAGCTCCACCATAAAACACTTCCCTCAGGCTTTTACCGATAGAGGCTTTCTAATCGATAAAAGCGTGCTGCAAAAAACGCAATCGCGTGATGTGGGGCTATAGCTCAGCTGGGAGAGCGCTTGCATGGCATGCAAGAGGTCAGCGGTTCGATCCCGCTTAGCTCCACCACTACTTTATTCTTTCGCTGCTACTCGATTCCTTTGTCTCTACCTGATTGATTTTGTTGTTATACTCTTGTCTTGAGTGGTTTTGGGCAATGTGGCGTATAAGGACTCGATATGTTTCGGCTTTACACCGGCAATAGACTGGAAGATTTATCAGTCTTGCTGGCAAAAATTCTTGCGGTATCCCCCCCGCAAAATCCCTTTGATGACGAGCATATTCTGGTGCAAAACCCAGGCATGGCGCAGTGGTTGAAAATGCAGTTGGCTCAGTCTCAATCTATTGCCGCGGGTTTGGCGTTTCCTTTGCCCTCGACTTTTGTTTGGCAGACTTTCAAACAGGCCTTGTCTGACATTCCACAACAAAGTGAATTCAATAAACCCTTCTTAGTGTGGCGCTTGATGCGCATTTTGGATTCCCGTCTGCAAGATGAAGAATTTGCCCCACTGCAATGGTATCTGAGTGAAGACGATAGCCAGATTCGACGTTTCCAATTGTGCTCTAGCATTGCCGATATCTACGACCAATATTTGGTTTATCGACCTGATTGGATTGCCGCTTGGGAAGCGCATCAGGTGGAAGATCCAACGCTCGCGAGATTGTTTGCAGAACAAGCTTGGCAAGGGATTTTGTGGCGTGATTTGGTGGCCGATATCAGTGAGCAAGGCGAGTCCTTGTACCACAGGGGAAATTTGATAGACGCCCTAAAAGACGCTTGTTTCACTAAGGCTAGACCAAGCGGCGTGCCGCCGCGTATTTTTATTTTTGGTGTCTCTTCTTTGCCGCCTAATACTTTGCAAGCGTTACAAATCTTAGCCGAATCCGGTTGGATTGATGTGCATCTCTTTTTGCAAAACCCGTGTCGTTTTTATTGGGGCGATGTGGTGGATAAACACTACTTGGGACGAGAGATTAAGCGTCAAAATTTAAAACCCGGTTTAACCCTTGAGGCATTGCATTTGGACGCTAATCCTTTGCTTGCCAGTTGGGGGCGCTTGGGCCGTGATTACATCGCCCAGTTACAAGACATTGCTGACGATCAAATAGAAGTGTTTGAAGACTATGTTGAAGGGCAAGCCAATGAAGGGGCAGCCGATCAAACGGCCAGCTTGTTGCATTGGGTGCAGCAAGATGTTCTGAATCTGGACAATCATGGCGGGCAAGAAGAAACCAAGCTGAACTTAACCAAGAGTCATTATCGTCATGGCATTGCCGATCAGGATGAAAGCATTCGCGTGCAAGTGTGCCACAGCCCGCTGCGGGAAGTGGAAGTCTTACACGATCAGTTGTTAGACATGTTTGAGCGCTATCCTGAGCTGACGCCGAAAGACGTGATTGTCATGTTGCCGGATGTGAATGCTTACAGTCCGTTTGTCAAAGCCGTGTTTGGTCAGGCGCAGGGCAATAAGCACATTCCATTTGCCTTAATTGACCAAGCGGGTGGGGTGGAAAACCCCATTGTCGACGCCTATTTGTACCTGCTGGGGTTAGGTGAAAGCCGATTCACCTTGTCTGAGCTGATTAGTGTTTTGGAAGTGCCAGCTGTCATGCAGCGGTTTGAGTTAACCGCACAAGAGCTGGATCGGATTCGTCAATGGTCGGTAGAAGTGGGTATTCGCTGGGGTTTAGATGAACACACTGCCGAGCAACATAATTTGCCCAAACAACAAGCGCACACCTGGCTCAATGGGGTGCGTCGAATGTTGTTGGGTTATGCCATGGGGCACGATCATATCTGGCAAGAGACTCTGAGTTATGGCGATGTAGAAGGCTTAGAAGCCGTTGTGGCCGGCAAATTGGCCGAATTTTTGGACGCTATTCATCATGCTCAACATGGTTTGCAACAAGCCATGAACCCAGAGCAATGGTTGCAAACCCTGTATGCACTCCGAGATACTTTCTTCGTGCTAGAAGAGGATGACAGTTTCCAAGATTTGCTGGCCACTCAATTAGATGGGCTCATGTCTGAGTGGCAGCATGCGCATTTTGATCAAGCGCTAGACCAAATGGTGATTCGCCAGTTATTGGCGCCGCGTTTACAGGAGTCACAAGGCGGTCAGCGTTTTCTGGCTGGGCGAGTTAATTTCTGTACCCTGATGCCAATGCGTTCCGTGCCCTTTAAAGTCATCTGTGTATTGGGATTAAACGAAGGCGAATACCCGCGCAGTGTTGCGCCAATGGGCTTTGATCTCATGGTGGGACATTATCGCAGTGGCGATCGTAGCCGACGAGAAGACGACAAATACCTTTTCCTCGAAGCGCTCATGTCGGCGCGCGAAGTGTTTTACATGAGTTATGTCGGTCGCAGTATTCAGGACAACAGCGAGAAAAATCCGTCCATATTGCTCAGTGAATTGTTGGAATATTTGGCGCAAAGTTGCGTCTTTGAGTCTCATCAAGATTTGCCACCAGAAGATGCGCAACAAGCATTTTTACAGCAGTTGATGGTTGAACATCCGTTGCAGCCCTTTAACCCTGCGTATTATGCTGATTCAGCAGAGAGCATGGCCAAAAACAAAGCTTTATACAGCTTTAACCCTCATTGGTTACCCGCGTTACAGGTACAGGTAGAGGATCAAGCAACGACGATTACAGACCTAGCCTCGTTCGAGCAAAGCAGTGCGGAATTACCACTGGAAGAGTTGGTGAGATTTGTCAGCCATCCGGCGCGTTATTTCACACAGCGTCGCCTGAAAGCGTATCTAAGTTTGAAAGAAGAGCAAGAACGAGAGGATGAGCCTTTTAGTCTAGAGGGCTTATCTGGTTACCAACTCAAAGACGAGTTGTTACAAGCCATGCTAAAGGGAGAGGAGGAGAGCTTCTTGGCGCGGTTAGCCTTATCCGGTGTGGTGCCTTATGGGGCATTTGGGCAATTGTCTTTGCAACAGAGTCTACAGCAATGTCGGCAGCTGTATCAGTCCTTACAAGGTTATGCTTTAGCGTCATTAGCGCCTATGGAAGTCAATTTAGCGTTAGCAGGGGTTAAGGTGCAAGCATGGCTGGACTTGCCTAGTGCCACTACGCGTTTGTCCTATCGAATCGGTGATATGACGGCAAATCAGAAAATGCGTGCTTGGATCGAGCATTTGGCCTTGTGCGCGCAAGGAACCCCTAAGCAACATCATCTGATTAACCTATTGAAAAACGGTAAAGTGGTGCAACATGAATTCACCATCTTACCGCCAGAAGCGGCTCGAACCTATCTCCTAGAGCTGTTAAATTTGCTGCACACAGGCTTGTGTCAGCCTTTAATCATGCCAGCGAAAAGTGCCGACGCTTGGTGTAAGAGTTATTGCGCAGAAAAGTCGAAAGAAGACCATGAACAAGCCTGGCAACAAGCTGTTAAGGTGTATCAAGACGCCAGTAGCGCCTTTACATCAAGTGAAGTGGAGGATGCTTATTGGCAACGCTATTTCCCAGATTTAACGGCCCATAAAACGGCATTTGTGGCGTTCTGCGAACAAGTTTGGTTGCCAATGACGCGCCATTTGGAGCCCATTCAATGACTTCTAATCCAAACACCTCTGCCGCTGTTGAAAGGCTTGATGCCATGCGCTTTCCGTTATTTGGTAAGCGTCTCATTGAAGCCAGTGCGGGCACAGGAAAAACCTATACCATTGCCAATCTTTACCTTCGTCTATTAGTGCCCACAGGACAAGCAGGGGATTTGGCGCACGCCTTAACGGTAGACCAAATTCTGGTAGTGACCTTCACCGAAGCCGCCACCGCTGAGTTAAAGTCCCGTATTCGTCAGCGTATTCGAGCGGCACGCAAAGCCCTAATGCTGAACCAGAGTGACGATACCTTTTTGGCGCAATGGCTGGCTCAGATGACAACAGAGCAACAACAAGATGCGATTGAGAAGCTGCTGTATGCCGAAAAACAAATGGATGAAGCGGCTGTCTTCACTATTCACGGTTTCTGTCAGCGTATGCTCAGTCAAAACGCCTTTGAAAGCCGTATGTTGTTTCAACAAAGTATTGAAACCGATGAACAAGCCCCGTTAGCCATGGCGGTAAAAGACGTTTGGCGACGTGTGTTTTACCCAATGGAACAAGCGCAAGCGGCGTTAATCAAACCCATTTGGTCGACCCCAGAAGCCTTACAAAAAGACCTCTCTTTGCTCAACAATCAGCCTGATGCCAACATTGTCAGCCAAGAATACGATTGGCAAGCGGCGTTAACTCAGGCTCAGCAAGAGATAAAAGCCGTGCGCACAAGCTGGTTGTCACAACGAAATGACATTATTCAGGCTTTGGAACAGAGTGGTATTAAGCGGAACTTTTGGCGTAAAGATCCCAGTAAAGACATTCAAGCCATGAACCAATGGGCTCAAGACGACCAATTTGTGTTGGATAAATGCCTTGATAAGTTTGATGCCAATGAGCACGCCACGCGTATCAGTAAAGGCGGCGAAGCACCAAGCCATGTGTTTTTTCAACAAGTGGCTCAACTACGGGAACATTTTCCCGATGCCGGTAAGGTGAAATCGGTTTTGCTGGTGTCACTTTGGCAACAAGTAAAACAGCGTATGGCAGAGTGGAAGCGAGCCACTCAGTCGTTGACCTTTACTGACTTGCTCACCTCTTTGGATGTGGCGCTGCAAGAAGACGAGAGTGGCAAATTGGCGCAACGTATTCGCAGCCTTTATCCAATTGCTTTGATCGATGAATTCCAAGACACGGATGCCGTGCAATACCGTATTTTCTCCAAGGTGTATCAAGAGGCGTTGGCCGATCAAAATCGCTTAGGGTTGATCATGATAGGCGACCCCAAGCAGGCGATTTATGCTTTTCGTGGTGCTGACATATATACCTATTTGGCCGCTAAACAAGAGGTAGACGCGGTTTATTCCTTAGCGACCAACTACCGCTCCTCAGCGGCCATGATCCAGGCAGTGAATGCTTTGTTTAGCACCCAGCAAACGCCTTTTCGAGTGGACGGTATTCCTTTTGTGGAAGTGCAAGACCGAGGCGTTGAGAGCCAATTTATTCGCCACGGCCAACGCCAAGCCGCCTTGCAATTTCTCTACTTAACCACGGATGAGCCTGTTTCAGCCAAAGAGTATCGTGATCAAATGGCAGAGCAGTGTGCCGCTCACTTACACCAAATGTTGTTAGAAGGGCAAAAATCGTCAGATGAAAAGCCACAAGCGCAACTCAATCAGCAAGGGGTGCGACCCAAAGATGTGGCCTTACTGGTCAGTAATTTTGCCCAAGCCAATGCTTTGAAGCAGGCGTTGCGTGCTCGTGGCATTGCCAGTGTGTATTTGAGTGATAAGGGCTCGGTGTTTGAAAGTATAGAAGCCAGAGAACTGCTGATCGTTCTGACAGCGATCTTATCTAATGGACAAGAAAATAACCTGCGTTCGGCACTGGCAACTGGGCTGGTGGATTGGTCGCTCGAGGATTTGGATACCCTCAATCATGATGATCTGGTGTATGAGAAATGGGTACAGGCTTTTCAAGGTTATTTGGCTATTTGGGATCAGCAAGGCTTACTGCCTATGTTACGTGTCTTCATGCAAGACGTGGTATTAGCGCCTAATATGTTGCGTCATGTGGATGGGGAAAGGCGCTTAACGGACTTTTTGCACCTCACTGAAAAACTACAGGAAAAGTCCTTAGAACTGGATTCCAAAGAAGGTGTGTTGCGCTATTTACGTCTGGCCATTCAATCGCCCAATGGTAATAGCGACGAGCAAAAAATTCGCTTAGAAACCGATGCGGAACTGGTGCGCATTGTCACCATTCACAAGAGTAAAGGCTTGGAATATCCGATCGTCTATCTGCCGTTTGCTTTGACACCTTTTCAAGACAGAGAAAAATCTGCTCTGTTTCATGATCAGAACCGGCAGTTGTGGATTGCCATTGATCCAGACGAAGCGCAAACCGAACAACACAAAGAGGAGTTATACGCAGCGGAAATTCGTTTGGCATACGTGGCGCTGACACGTTCCAAAGAAGCCTGCTTTATTGGTTTCATGGAAGTAGGGAAAAAAGCCAATAAAACCCGAGACGCCATCTTGGATGTGCATTTAAGCGGTGTCGGAGCACTGGTTAGCGAAGGTGAAGCCATGACGGCAGGGGACTTGTATCCTAGTCTAGAGCGCCTTTGTCAGCGTTATCAGCAAGGGCAAATGCAGCTCATCGACTTACCTGAAACCGCACCAGAGTTACCACGCTTTGAAATGCAAGATACGATCCCAGAAAAAGTACAGGAGCGTCGTTTCCAAGGGCGAGTAGAGCGAGATTGGTGGATTGGCAGTTACTCTTCTTTGGTGGTGGAGGATAAAGAAACACGCGACACGAGTTTGCCTGGGTTTGATGAACAAGCCAGTCTTCAGACCAAGACAGAAGACCTGTCAGTGGTTGAAAATACTCTCGACAATTCGTCAGCTGAGAGCGAAGTGCAGGCCAACCGATTTAGTTTCCCTCGAGGAGCCGCACCAGGCACTTTCTTACACGATTTGCTCGAAGGCAAAGGGTTACTGGAACACCTTGCTCGGCCAAGTTTTGCTGATTTGATCAAGCTGAATCAGCAGACCACTATGGCACAATTTTATCAACATAGGGGATTTCAAGACTGGCAAGACGTACTACAAAACTGGCTGCCAGATATAGTGCAAACTCCTTTGGTTGAGGGGGCGAGATTAGTGGATTTATCGATTGCCTCATGCCGTAAAGAGATGGAGTTTTTCTTACCCGTGCAAGGCATGAATGCTTTGCAACTGGATCAAATCGCCAGAGAGCATGACCCACTGTCACAGCGCGCCCCTGTGATTCAGGATAAAGCGCTAAAAGGCATGTTAAAGGGCTTTATTGACCTCTTGTTTGAGTGGCAAGGGCGCTATTATGTGTTGGATTACAAGTCCAACTATTTGGGCGATGAGTTTACCGATTACACGCCTGAACACTTGGCGGAAGCCATGTTGGATCACAGGTACGATTTGCAATATCAAATTTACACCTTGGCTTTGCATCGCCTCTTACAGCAACGCATTCCTGATTACGATTATGAGCGTCACATTGGTGGTGTGGTGTATGGTTTTCTGCGGGGAATGTCACCAAACTCCGATACGGGGGTGTTTCGCACACGCTTAACCAAGGAACATGTTGAGGCGTTAGACGCGTTGTTTTATGGACAAGAAACTTACGCTCAATTGGGCGAGAGTTCGTTATCCAACTCATCTGAGGCAATACAATATGGACTCTTCTAAACAACTCGATTGGTTGCAACAAGCACAAGATGGCGCTGAAGAAACGGCATCATTTTCCCTTGCCGCGTCTGCTACTGACATTCTCTCTGAATGGCGTAGCAAAGGCGTGTTAAGTGCCATTGATGAGCAGTGGATACGACAGCTTGCACAACATGCGGATGAACAACATTTGGCTGTGTTTATTGCTGGCGCATTAACCAGCGCGGCGTTAAGTGCTGGACACATTTGCATGGATTTGGCCGATGTTTGGCAATCTCCAGTAGAAGGGTTACGGGGCGATGAGCTGCGTCAAACATTGAGCAAGGTACAAGTGAATTCCGTCGCTCAGTGGTGTGCGGTATTGCAAAAATCGTCTTTGGTGAGTGAGGCTTTGTCATTGCAGGCAAGACCTTTGGTATTGGTTGGAACGCGCCTCTATCTTTATCGTTATTACCAGTATGAACAAGGCGTTTTGAACTATTTGCAGCAGAGCTTAGGTAAGCCTGTGTTTGAGGTGGAGCAAAGCTTAATACAAGGTTTATTTCCAGCGCAGACGGATGCGGTGGACTGGCAGAAAGTGGCGGTGGCGAACGCAGCGAGTCAGGCTTTTGCCGTCATCAGTGGTGGCCCAGGTACAGGTAAAACCACCACAGTGACGAAATTACTGGCTTTGTTGGTGGCTCAAGCGCAACAGCAAGGACAAAGCTTGCGCATAGCGCTAGCGGCACCAACGGGCAAAGCGGCAGCGCGTCTTACCGAATCCATTTCCAACGCCAAAGCGTCTTTGTCTCTGGACGATGAGGTTAAGCAAGGTATTCCTGAGCAAGCCAGTACCTTGCATCGTTTATTAGGTAGCGAATTTGGCCGCAGCCGTTTCAAACATCATCAGCACAATCCCTTGCATTTGGATGTGTTGTTGGTGGACGAAGTGTCCATGGTGGATTTGCCCATGATGGCAAAACTGATCGATGCGTTACCAGCTCATGCTCGATTAATCCTGTTGGGTGATAAAGATCAGCTGGCGTCAGTGGAAGCGGGCAGTGTGTTGGGGGATTTGTCCTACGGTATTGAAAATGCTTATTTTCAGTCTGAATGGGCCGAGCAATTGGCAAGATCCACTGGGGAAAATCTCCAACCATTCGCTAACCCAGCCGCTGCTCCTATTAGTCGAGCATTAACCCTATTGCGAACCAGTTATCGTTTCTCTGCCGACAGTGGCATAGGTCATCTCGCCAAAGCCATGAATCATGGACAAAGTGATGCGGTGTTCCATTGTTTACAGCAAGGTTATGAAGATTTGGCTTGGTATCCGCCCAAACAAGATCAAACACAAGCGGAAATCGGACAACTGGCAAAAGGTTATGACGCTTTTTGGCAAAGTGTGCGAGCCGGTGACAGGGTGGCTCAGGTACATGATGCTTTTAATCGGTATCAGATTTTGACCGCCGTTCGCCAAGGGGAGTTTGGCGTGGAGCGTATTAATGCTCAGTTGGAAAATCTGTTTTACCAGCACGGCATGATAAGGGATCTGCACAAATGGTATCCGGGCAAGGCGGTTATGCTGACCCGTAATGATGCAGCGTTAGGCTTGTTTAACGGTGATGTGGGAATTTGTTTGGCGGATGGTGATGGACGATTACGCGTCTGGTTTATGCAGCCCAATGGGGAGTATCTCGGTTTATTACCGAGCCGACTCAATGAATACGAATTGGTGTTTGCCATGACAGTACATAAGTCGCAAGGGTCGGAGTTTGATCAGGTGGCATTGGTATTGCCCTTAACGCCTTCTCCTGTGTTAACCAAAGAGCTTTTGTACACAGGCATTACTCGGGCCAAGCAAGGGTTTTCTTTGTGGGGCGCGCAAGAGGTGATTCGTGCGGCTACGCAAAGTCGGATTAAACGCTACTCTGGTTTATTGGGTGCTTTGTGGTCAAACCCTTGAATTAACAACTTTTTATCACCATTAACAAGCTGTCTTTAACGGCCGTAAAACAGCATACGAAATAATCGCTGAAAGGCGAGGCGAGTACCGGATTTTATGATAAGGTAGGCGCACAAATAAAATAGGTAACGTAGGAAAAGAGAACACCATAATGGCAAAAGAAATTGTTTTAACCGGTGTCACCACCACAGGCACGCCACATTTAGGAAACTATGTGGGGGCGATTCGTCCTGCGATCGAAGCAAGCCGTCAAGAGAATACGGAATCTTACTTCTTTCTCGCAGACTATCATGCCTTGATCAAATGCCAAGATCCAGAGCGTGTCAAACAGTCTCGTTTGGAAATCGCAGCAACCTGGCTGGCTTGTGGCTTAGATACGGATAAAGCAACCTTTTATCGTCAATCGGATATTCCTGAAATTACCGAGTTAAACTGGTTGCTAACCTGCGTCACCGCAAAAGGTTTAATGAATCGAGCTCATGCCTACAAAGGGGCGGTTGATGAAAACCTAGCCAATGAACAAGATCCTGACTTTGGTATCACCATGGGACTGTTTTGTTATCCTGTGCTGATGGCGGCAGACATTCTTGCGTTTAATGCGCATAAGGTGCCAGTTGGCCGAGATCAAATCCAACATATTGAAATGGCTCGTGACATAGCCGGTCGCTTTAATCATTTGTTCGGTGAGCACTTTGTTTTACCGGAAGCGGTTGTGGGTGAAGAAGGATCCATCCTAAAAGGCCTTGATGGCCGTAAGATGAGTAAGAGCTACAACAACACGATTCCTTTGTTTGAAACGGAAAAGAAACTGCAAAAAGGCATCAATAAAATCAAAACCAACTTGTTGGAGCCTGGCGAACCGAAGGATCCAAATGATTCTACAGTATTTGATATTTACCAAGCCTTTGCCACGCCAGAGCAGACGGCTGAAATGCGTCAAAAGTTTGCTGATGGCATTGCTTGGGGTGAAGCCAAGAAGGAACTATTTGCCTTGGTTAATGGTCAATTAGGTGAGGCGCGTGAGAAATACCACGAATTGATGGCCACCCCTGCGTTTGTTGAAGAGGTATTGCAAGCTGGAGCCGAAAAAGCTCGTACCCGTGCAAAAGAAAGCATTGCTAAATTGCGCAACGCAGTCGGTCTTGTGAATTTTAATTAAGCGGAGAAAAACAGTGAAAACAACAGCATTTGCCATGTTTATGGCATTTATTCTAGCGATTGGCGCTGGTGGCTACAGTACTGAGGTGCAGGCTAAGAAGTTTGGCGGTGGTAAGAGCTTTGGTAAAAGCTTCTCCATTGCTAAACCGAAGAGTGCTACCAACAGCACATCAAAAGCAACCAATACCACCAACAGCACGTCAAAAAGTAAAGGTCTTCTGGGCGGCTTAGGCGGCGGTCTTTTAGGTGGTTTGTTAGCAGGTGGTTTGTTTGCGGCTTTGCTTGGTAGCGGAGCATTTGATGGCATTTCATTTGGTGATATCTTGTTATTTGCCTTGATTGGTTTCTTGATTTACAAATTCTTCATCGCGCCAAAACGTCAGGCAGCACATGCTCAGGCACAAGCGGGTGGTATGTATCGAGAAATGTCTGACGGCCAAGCTCCTGGTGCTATGTCTGGCTTGTCTGGGTTTGGCGGTATGCCAGATATTCAATTGCCACCAGGCTTTAATGAGCAGGCGTTTGTCGCAGAAGCTAAGAACCACTATATCTTGCTACAAAAAGCGTGGGACGATAATAACTTTGACACCATCTTGGATTACGTTAGCCCTGAAATGTATAACATGTTGGTGGCAGAACGCGCTAAGTATGGTGACAACAAGCCTCGCACCGAAGTGGTGTCTTTGATGGCAGAATTGGTTCGTGGTGAAATTTCTGGTTCGACTGCGTCCATTTCATTGCAGTTCTCTGGCTGGATTAAGGAAGGCGAAGAGACCTCTGAGACCAATGAAATCTGGCACTTGGAGAAAAACTTGTCATCGGCAAGTGGCAACTGGGTTATTGTTGGTATACAACAAGACAACTAATTGTTACTTAAATTAGCTCGAAGATTCATCATAACTTGTCTAATCTAGCTGATGAGTTCTATAGTAGTAATTGTTTATTAAATTGAATATGGATATGAGCCATGTCTGAATTAGCACCTATTAACGAAGCAGGTAAAGGCGTTGCTGAGAGCAAGAAAGGTGAATTGCTCCAATACCTTACTTTTAAACTGATTGACGAAACCTATGGCATAAACGTCATGCAGATAAAGGAAGTTTTGCGCTACAGCGAAATTGCTCCTGTTCCGGGTGCACCTTCCTACGTTCTAGGTATCGTTAACTTACGTGGTAATGTGGTGACTGTGGTGGACACGCGTGTTCGTTTCAGTTTGCCAGAATGCACTATCACGGACGACACTCGTATCATCATTGTTGAGCATGATGGTGAGCAAATTGGTCTTTTGGTGGATGCAGTACAAGAAGTATTCTATTTGTACCAAGGTGAGATTGAGCAAAGTCCAAGTGTGGGTAATGACGAAGCTTTGATGTTCATTCAAGGTGTATACCAGAAAGAAGAAGAACTGGTTATCTTGTTGGAGCTGGATCGTATGTTTGAGCGCAACGACGCTCTTGGTATTGAGGCAATGAGCTAAGCCCTGTTTCCTGTCAATTTACAGATTAAAAAGGCCATGCATTTGCATGGCCTTTTTCGTTTGGTGTTGGGTCTCGACTAACGCTCCCAGTAAGCTTCTTCTAGGCTGTCTTCTCTTTCTGGTAAACCACGGGATAAGCGTGGTGCATTTTGTACCAGAATTTCATAACTAACGCGGTTAGCGTACTTACAGATTTGTGCAAATGACGAATAAGCAAGGAAAGGCGCCACGTGTTTACTGGAATTTGGCAAACTTTCTTTATGGTAGTGATTGGCAGATATGTCATGTAATAAAGCGGATAATGCACCATCACCAGCCCCATTGGTATTGCGAATCTTTTCAGGGCCTCCCATATAGGGATCAATATGAGAAAACACCTTGATCGGATTCTGACAAGCGGAGTGCAGCATAGGACGGCTGAATTCCCAGCGGTTAAAGTCTGCCAAACTGCCGGATTTAATCGGATTTGAGGTTTCGCGTTTGACGCTATCATCGGTATGACCACACAAATACATGCCATCTTGACCTGCGGTGAGCAAAACAATGTCCACATAGTCCAAGATTTGATTGGCCGCTTGTAAAGGATCCGATAACCCCGTTAAGGCTTCGGCTTCCAACTCATTCATTGCCAATACGTTGACATGACGCTTAATCAAGTCGAGCAACTCATCTTTATTTTCTTCCACAAGGTGTTGGGTGCCTAAGGTCAGTACAGTGGGCACTTGATGTTGGTGAGCGTACTCCAGTGCGGTCAGCATGGCTTGTTTAATGGGTTTGCCTTGATGGCGCAGTGGGTAGGCACAAGTGACCAAAGCGGCACTGCCGGCGATGATGTTTTCTGGAATCTGTTCTGCGTCTAATTCGTCCATGTCGCCAGGGGCAATGGCAAAAGTGCGTTCACCGTCTGGCGTGATTAAGGTGATACCACGACCAATGTCACCCGCAACGCCTTGTAAGTGGTTCATATCCACCTTGCTGCTGGTGTGGCAAATGTAATGATAGGCTGGTGAGCCTAAGGTGATATTGGCCGACATGACGCCCAATAAAACCGATTTATCGTCGGCAAGCACGGAATAATTGTGTATGGTGTTGCCAATGGTGCCACCGGCAAAGTGATCCGAAATGCATTCTTGGGCAGCCAATTCACGATAAATGGCCGAGGCAGTATCGGTATCCACTAGGTTGGACAGGCCTTTTTGAATCTTGAATTGAGCAAGAAAATCGTCTGAAACATTGGCGACAACGTCTACTATGGTCTCGTCCAAACCGACAATATAGGTATCTTTGTCCGGTTGAACATCAATGGATGGTAAGATGGGTTTAGGCTGAGATACAGGAAAATAGTGCTTTAGTTTACGTCTGCCGGGGAATTTCATGCTGTTCGCTCGTAGAATAGATAATGCTGAGATTTTAGCAAAGAATTGACCAATCGGGCAGAATCAATCCAAAGAAAAGTTAGGCAAAGATGAACGAATTTGAACTCGACCGGTACAGTCGTCAAATATTACTAAATGACTTTGATATTACAGGGCAATTGAAGCTCAAAGAAGCCAAGGTGTTGATTATTGGCTTAGGTGGCTTAGGCAATATTGCCGCTACGTATTTGGCCACTTCCGGTGTAGGGCATTTGACCTTGGTTGACGACGATACCATTGAAATGAGCAATTTACCTCGTCAGGTGTTATACACAGAAGCGCACGTTGGACAAACTAAGGCAGCGGCAGCTGCTGAACAATTAAAGCATAAGAACTCAAGTGTTGAGATTGATGTGATCGAGCATCGATTGGCTGAAAGTGAATTATTGCAAGCGGTTGCAACGACCGATTTGGTATTGGATTGCACGGATAACGTTGCGACTCGCCAAGCCATTAATAGAGCTTGTTGGCAGCAAAAAACACCTTTGGTAAGCGCGGCTGCGATACGTTGGGAAGGGCAGTTGGTGAGTTTTTTATTTGATCAAGTGTCAGCTCCTTGTTACGAATGTCTTTATCCTAACTTATCGGATCAAGCATTGAGTTGTCATGAAAGTGGCATATTGTCGCCTGTGGTCGGTATGTTAGGGGTTTATCAAGCTCTTGAAGCCATCAAGGTATTGAGCCAATGTGGTGATGTAGAGCATGGTTCGCTGAAACTCTTTGATGCTTTTCAAGGGTGTTGGCGCGAAATGCGTTTAACGCAAGACAAGGAATGTCAGCTATGTAGCAAAGTGTCATCCTCGACTTGAAAAGCCATAGATAAGCCCTATTTTAGTAATTAATATTTTTAGTAAGAATTTTGACGTTTTTTCGGTAAAATTTAGCACACAGATTTCGTCGATAAAGAAATTTATTGAGCACACATTCAGTGACAGGAGCAACAAAGAATGAGCGATGTAAAACACGCTAAGTTAATGATTTTAGGTTCAGGACCGGCTGGTTATACGGCGGCGGTATACGCTGCTCGTGCGAACCTTAACCCTGTAATGATCACTGGTATGCAAATGGGCGGTCAGCTGACTACCACCACAGAAGTAGACAATTGGCCGGGCGATGATCAGGGCGTACAAGGACCTGAGCTGATGGAGCGTATGCGTAAACACGCTGAGCGTTTTGAAACAGAAATCATTTTTGATCACGTCAACAAGGTTGATTTGCAAAACCGTCCATTCCGTTTGGAAGGTGACAGTGGTGTGTATACTTGTGATGCTTTGATTATTTCAACTGGTGCTAGCGCACAGTACCTAGGCCTAGAAAGTGAAAGCAAATTCATGGGGCAAGGCGTATCAGCCTGTGCAACTTGTGACGGTTTTTTCTACCGTAACCAAGACGTTGCTGTCATCGGTGGTGGTAATACTGCAGTAGAAGAAGCCTTGTACTTAGCAAACATTGCTAAGACGGTCACTGTGATTCATCGTCGCGATAAATTCCGTTCTGAAAAAATTCTTGCGGACAAGCTGATGGAAAAAGCGGCGAATGGAAACATTAACATTGAATGGTACTCTGAGTTGGATGAGGTCTTGGGTGACGATGCGGGTGTAACTGGTGTTCGTATCAAGAATAATCAAACCGGTGAAAGCAAAGAATTGTCTGTTGCGGGTTTGTTTGTGGCCATTGGTCATAAACCGAATACGGATATTTTCCAAGGCCAATTAGACATGAAAGATGGTTATCTAACGGTTCAATCTGGCACACAAGGGAATGCCACTCAGACCAGTGTTGAAGGTGTGTTTGCCGCTGGTGACGTAAGCGATCACATTTATCGTCAAGCCATTACCTCTGCTGGAACTGGTTGTATGGCGGCATTGGATGCAGAGCGTTACTTAGACTCTTTAGAATAAGGTCCAGTCGCAAAAGAAATATCATTAAAACCAAAAAAACCGATCATCTGATCGGTTTTTTTCTATGCATAAAAGTTAGGGCAAAAAAAAGCGTTTGTCCGCAAGCAGATCAAACGCTTTCTTCATGCTAATCGCTGATTTTATTGTGCGTTGTAAGCTTCTACGCCTTCGACAATCGCTTTGCGAGCTTCTTCTGCGTTTGCCCAACCTTCCACTTTTACCCACTTACCTTTTTCAAGCTTCTTGTAGTTTTCGAAGAAATGCTCGATCTGGTCGCGTAGCAATTGTGGGATGTCGTTAACATCTTGGATGTGGCCGTATTCTTTACTCAGTTTTTCGTGCGGTACGGCAACCAATTTTGCGTCCATACCGGCTTCATCTGACATGTTTAGCACACCAACAGGGCGGCATCGAATGACAGAGCCTGGCACCACTGGGTAAGGCGTAATAACCAAAACGTCAACTGGGTCGCCATCGTCAGCCAATGTGTTGTTGATGTAGCCATAGTTTGCAGGGTAGAACATAGGTGCTGTCATGAAACGATCTACCACCAAAGCATCCATGTCTTTGTCTACTTCGTATTTCACAGGATTGGCTGCGGCTGGAATTTCGATGATGACATTGATGTCGTTTGGTGCGTCTTTACCCGCTGGAATATTGCTGTAGCTCATTATTTTTCTTCCGATCTGGTTAAATATGCGCGCTATTATAAAAGTTAGGGCGCGCATATGCTAGTTGTCGAACAAAAACACCAATAATAATCCTTATCGAAAGGCAATTAATTCAGTAAAATTGCAGAGAATAGGCTATAACTTATTGCTTTCTTTCTAAATTTAGCTAGTCTTACATAATATTGGTCAAATAATAGACGCGAGGACGGTAATGACAAAATCTGAGCTGATAGAGATGCTTATTGATCAGCAATCTCATTTGCCTGTTAAAGACGTGGAACAAGCGATAAAGGCAATGTTAGAACATATGTCTGATTCTTTAGCAAACGGTGAGCGTATTGAGATTCGAGGATTCGGCAGCTTTTCATTGCATTATCGAGCGCCTCGAATCGGTCGTAATCCTAAAACTGGTGAGTCTGTTGAATTGAATGCCAAGTATGTACCGCATTTTAAACCCGGTAAAGAATTACGTGAATTGGTCAATGATTCGTCAGATAGTCAGTCAAACGAACTCAACTAATTTACACCTAATGCCTCGAAATTTTTCAGCTATCACGGCATAATATCGCCATTCCGTTCTCGATAGGTTGTTTTATGCTTAAATGGCTGAAAAGAGTTATCTACACTGTCCTTGTGCTTTTCTTTCTTGCTGTGGGCGTATTCTTTGCAATACGTAACCCGCAACTAATCCAACTTGATTTGGTCTTTTGGCAAGGCCCTGAATTAAGTGTTGCTCTCTATACTCTGCTCGCTTTTACCTTTGGTGCTTGTGTGGCTTTGTTGGTAAGCTCGGTGACTTATCTGCGCAGTGAAAGACAGATTCGTGTATTGAGTCGTAAATACGAAAAGACACTGGACGAAGTGGATCTTCTAAGAAAAGCATCTATTACGAAAGAGTTGTCGGTAGGGGAGGAGTAACAGCATTGACCGAAGTCGGTTTGTTTTTTGTGCTGTTTGTGGCTCTCTTTGTCGGCTGGACAATGGGACGCAAAACGTCGGCCAAAAAAAGTAAACCGCTTAAAAAGTCTGTACCGAACGATTATTTTCGTGGCTTAAATCATTTACTGAACGATCAACACAGCGAAGCCATTGATGCGTTTGTGGATTCGTTGGAAGTCAATTCTGAAACCTTTGATATTCACCTCACCCTAGGCAACCTGTTCCGTAAAAAAGGCGAAATTCAGAAAGCCATCAATATTCATCAAAACTTGCTTGCTCGACCTGAAATATCGCAACGTGAAATGCGTATGGTGCAGCTTGAGTTGGCCAGTGACTTTATGTCGGCAGGCTTATTAGATCGAGCCGGTCGTTTGTTACTGAACATGGCTTCGACGGCTCGTAAAAGTGAATTCCAACCAAAAATTTTAACCCTGTTAGTGGATCTGTATGAGTTTGAGCAAAGTTGGCATAAGGCGATTCAAATAGGCTCTGAGCTGATCAAAGAAACACCGAGCAAAAAAGAGATTAAACGTCTTGGGCATTATCATTGCGAAATGGCGCAAGAATACCAAGCTAAAGAACAGTGGAAACCCGCCTTCGCACAATACAAGCAAGCATTGGACATTGATCCATCTTGTGTGCGCGCCAGTATAGGTGCGGCCGACGTACTGAAAAAGCAAAATCGCTATCGTGATGCCATTAGAGAGCTCAAACATGCTGCAGAACAGGACAGTGAGTTTGTCCCTGTCATCATTCCTCAATTGAAAGAGTGTTACCAAAAAATTTGGGGTAGCGGTGGTTACATCAAGTTTCTACAAGAGCAAAATGCCAAGAAAACCTCTACTACCTTAATCATGGCGTTAGTTAATCATTATATGGAAAGTGATCCTGAGTACGCTGAAATGTTTCTGGTGGAAGAGTTGAGAAAGCACCCAACCATTAAAGGTTTTAAAGAGCTGATTAGTTTGCAGTTGGCCGATTCCCAAGGCTACAACCAACAGCATTTGTCGGTACTGTATGAGCTGATTGATCAACTGGTTCAAGCCAAACCCAAATTCCAATGTCGTCAATGTGGTTTTTCTGGGCATCAGCTGCATTGGCAATGCCCAACGTGTAAAACCTGGGGCGTTGTGAAGCCTATTCATGGTTTAGAAGGTGAGTAGCCACTTGCTTTCTAAACCACATCAAAGCCGTAATTAGCACGGCTTAAAAGATAAAACTAAGAGGATATTCAATGAGTTGCCAATCCCCAATCGTAGTTGCCCTAGACTTTCCAACCATGGCGCAATCTATCGAGATGGCAAAACGTCTTGACCCAAGCCAGTGTCGAGTCAAAGTAGGTAAAGAGCTATTCACTACGTCAGGTCCCGCGATTTTAGACGAGTTACACAAGTTAGGTTTTGAGATTTTTTTAGACCTTAAATTTCATGATATCCCCAACACAGTAGCCAATGCGGTAAGCGTGGCTGCCAAAGCGGGTGTTTGGATGGTCAATGTTCACGCGTCAGGTGGCCGTCGAATGATGGAAGCCTCAGCCAATGCATTACAGCAATTGCCAGATCACAATACCTTATTAATTGCGGTTACCGTGCTGACCAGTATGGATCAATCCGACCTGGTTGAAATCGGCATCGATTTGACACCAGAGCAACATGTTAAACGTTTAGCCGCGCTGGCCAAGTCTTCAGGCATGGACGGCGTGGTATGTTCTGCACAAGAGTCGCAGATGCTTTCTACTGAGTTGGGTAAAGACTTCGTCTTGGTCACCCCAGGAATTCGTCCTGCGGGCTCTGCTCAAGGGGATCAAAAGCGCATCATGACGCCAGCTGAAGCCATGGCGGCAGGTAGCCACTATTTAGTTATTGGTAGACCCATTTCCCAAGCGACCGATCCGATTAGTGTGTTGGCTCAGGTGAACCAAAGCTTAGGTTTATAGTCGTTCCTGAACTAGCAGGCAGGTTTCATGGTCATCGGGAAATCTGACTTGCAGTCACACAGTAAAGCTTTTACTCTAAAACCATCCATTGTTCGTTTTGTAAGCAATGGATGGTTTTTTTATTGGCAGGATGCCAATAATCCATTCAACTCGTATTTGAAAAAGGAATTTCATATGAACAGATTGTATGTAGCTTTTCGACGTGTCGCTCAGCAACTCTTGTTGGCAATTGGCTTGATGTTTTCTGGCCTTATTGTAGCGGCTTCTCCTTTGAATATTAACACGGCGACCGCGGATCAATTCGCGGCGGTGATGTCGGGAGTGGGTTTGAAAAAAGCCCAAGCCATTGTCGCTTATCGAGAGGATAATGGGCCATTTATGGCCATCGATGATTTGGTGGCGGTCAAAGGTATAGGCTCCGCTTTGTTGGAACGCAACCGCGAACTGATACAAGTGGTGTCATCCGACGCTAAATAAGACACTATCAGCAGTAACCAAGAACCTATTCCTCTTGGTTACTGCATTTTTTATGCTTGTTATAGGTGGCTAGCCTTCGCCTCAGTTTCTTTTCCTATCAGGTACTTCTTTCTGATAGCTTTTCTATGGCCTGATGCTGAGTTAAAAAGACTTGCCCAGAAAGCGAATCGAGCAAGTTTGATTGCTTAAGCTTATCCATCACTGGGCCTTTGATTTCTGAGAAATGCAAGGTAACGCCTGCAGATTGCAAGCGATGTGCAATGGTGTCCAAGCTGTCCAAGGCGCTGGCATCAATCATATTAACGGCATTACACATGATGATTAGGTGTTTGATATCGGGTTGATGTGCCACCACGCCTAACACATAGTCTTCCAACACACGGGCATTGGCGAAAAATAGGTTTTCATCGATTCGAATGGTGACTATGTCTGGCTGAGTTTCAACTTGATAACGCTTAACATTGCGATAATGTTGCGTACCAGGCACTCGCCCGACAATAGCAATATGAGGGTGACTGGTGTGCCATAAGAAGAAGAGTAATGACAAGCTGATGCCTACTATGATGCCTGCTTCCATGCCAACCAAGAGAACCATCCAGAAAGTGACTCCTAAAGCCAGCGCTTCTTGTTTGGAAAAACGGTAGATGCGCACAAAATCTTTAATGTCTACCAGTTGTAAAATCGCCACTATGATACTGGCTGCTAGTACCGCATTGGGAAGGTAGTAAAAAAGTGGTGTCATACAAAGCAAAACAATCAACATAAACACGGCGGTTAAAATACCGGCCATCGGGCTTATTGCTCCGGCGCTGGTGTTAACCACAGTACGTGAAAAACCGCCGGTAACGGGAAAAGCGCCGCTTAAGGCTGAGGCAATGTTAGCCGCGCCCAAACCAAATAATTCCTGATTTGGATGAATGTCCTCTTTGCGTTTCGCTGCGAAGGATTGCGCCACTGAAACAGAACCCACGAAACCGACGACACTGATTAAAAATGCCCCAGGCAATAACGCGACCAGCGTATCTAAATTGATTTGCGTGAGATTCAGTGAAGGCCAACTAAGTTGAATGGTGCCGACAATACGCACACCTTGCTGATCTAAAGAGAAAAAATACACACTGAGTGTTGCAAGAATAACGACAAAAACGGGTCCAGCCCTGCCTAATAAGCTGGATACTTTTTCAGACAAACCCAAAGCCATGAAGAAGCGCGCGAGATACTTTTTACTCAACACCAATAAAACAACGACGGTAATACTTAAGAGAAAAGTAGACAGGTTAAATTCGTCTATGTGTAAGCTCATATTGTCAATAAGTTCGAACAAATTATTACCATGCCCTTGCACGCCAAGCAGATGTTTCAACTGTCCGACTGCAATCAAAATAGCCGATGCACTAATAAAGCCAGAGATGACCGGATGACTGAGCAAGTTGGTTAAAAAGCCCATTTTTAATAGGCTCATTAGGATTAGGAAAATACCGGAAATGAGCGACAGCAAAATTGCGATGGCAAGGTATTGCTCAGTGCCTGGTAAGGCAAAAGGCAAGGCGATAGCGGCGGTCATCATAGAAGTGAGGGCAACAGGGCCAACCGCAAGGCTGCGGCTGGATCCTATTAGAGAATAGACGATGGAAGGCAATATACTGGCATACAAACCAAGATACGCGGGCAAGCCAGCTAACAGGGCATACCCCATGCTTTGTGGAATCAGTAGAATAGTCGCGATCAAACTGGCTATGCTGTCTGTAGCGAGATCGGCTTTGCTATAACGTCTTAGCCATGTCATGGCGGGCAAGTAGCGATCCAATGTCTTCATAAGGTGTCTTTATTCCAAATTTAGTGGTGTTTTTATGTAACGTATGCCATTGGCCTCTTTAGGTGGCAAATGGCCTGCACGCATGTTGATTTGTACACTTGGCCAGATCAATTTAGGCATGCCTAATGTGGCGTCTTTTTTATTACGCATCTCACAAAAGGCCTCTTCGCTGATACCAGAATGAATGTGTTGGTTGTGGGCTTTTTGCTCGGCCACCGTGGTTTCCCATGCATATACATCTCGATTCGGGGCTTTGTAGTCGTGACACATAAAAAGGCGAGTTTCTTCTGGTAAGGCAAATATTTTCTGAATCGAACGGTACAAGGCATTGGCATTGCCTCCAGGGAAATCACAACGGGCGGTGCCATAGTCGGGCATAAAGAGGGTGTCGCCAACAAAGGCGGCATCGTCAATTACATAGGTGACGCAAGCCGGTGTATGTCCAGGAGTGTGCAATACACGAATCTGCTGTTCACCCAGCGGTAGCAAGGTTCGTTCATTGACCAACAAATCAAATTGGGAGCCATCACGCTGGAATTCTGGCTCGGCATTCAGAATCTTCGAAAAAGTCGCTTGTACCTGTGTGATCTGGTCGCCGATAACAATTTGACCGCCTAAGGCGTTTTGAATATAGGGAGCCGCTGACAAATGGTCAGCGTGTACATGGGTTTCTAAGAGCCATTTAAGAGTCAATTGTTGCGCTTTGATATAAGCAATCACTGCGTCTGCTGACTCGCTATGAGTCTTGCCAGCGGCGTGATCGTAGTCCAAAACGGAATCAATAACGGCGCAGTCTTTACTGCTAGGATCTGTCACCACATAAGACACAGTGAAGGTGGCCTCATCAAAAAAGGCCTTTACTGCTATTTTGCTTTGATGTTTCATGTCATAAACCTCATTTGAGTTATAAATATATATTAATATGTTATATAAAGCCAATATATTAGTAAAGTCTAATATTTTGTTTGTTGGTGAAAATAGCCTGCACTTTGATCTTAATCAATAGAAGCAAAGACAAGGAAACACCAGACGACAGAGGGATTTTTTGCTAATCTAACGAATTGATTTTTTAACTTAGGAACAAAGTCGTGTCACAAGAGTTTCAAGTTGTTTCATCTTATGCCCCAGCGGGCGATCAGCCGAAAGCCATCGAAAAACTTGCGCAAGGGGTGGAAGCCGGTTTGGCGCATCAAACATTGCTTGGAGTAACTGGTTCGGGTAAGACCTACACTGTGGCCAATGTGATTTCCCAAGTGAAGCGTCCCACTATTATCATGGCGCACAATAAAACTCTGGCCGCTCAGCTGTACGGTGAGTTTAAAGAATTCTTTCCTCACAATGCGGTTGAATACTTTGTATCCTACTACGATTATTATCAACCCGAAGCCTATGTGGCCGCGTCCGATACCTTCATAGAAAAAGACGCTTCGGTAAACGAACACATAGAGCAAATGCGTCTATCCGCCACCAAAGCCTTGTTGGAACGAGAAGACGTTATCATAGTCGCTACTGTATCGGCGATTTATGGTTTGGGCGATCCACAGTCCTATTTAAAAATGATGTTACATTTGGATCGCGGCGATCGCATTGATCAGCGTGCGGTGCTGCGCCGTTTGGCAGAGCTGCAATACAGTCGTAACGACTTGGTCTTTGAACGTGGCAACTTCCGTGTGCGTGGCGATGTCATTGATGTGTTTCCAGCGGATTCAGAAGACACGGCGATTCGCATCGAGTTGTTTGACGACGAGGTGGAAAACCTGTCCTTTATTGACCCTTTAACCAACAAAACCTTGCGCAAAGTACCGCGTGTCACCATCTACCCTAAAACCCACTATGTCACACCACGGGAAACCATCGAAGGTGCCATTGAGCGCATTAAGGTGGAATTGGATCAGCGTCTTGAACAGCTAAAATCGCTCAATAAACTGGTTGAGATGCAGCGCTTAGAACAGCGAACGCGTTACGATTTGGAAATGATGCAAGAGTTGGGCTACTGCTCAGGCATTGAAAACTACTCGCGTTACTTATCCGGCCGAGAAGAGGGCGCGCCGCCACCGACTCTATTTGATTACTTACCGGCGCATGCCTTGCTGGTGGTGGACGAATCTCACGTTACCGTGTCGCAAATTGGGGCCATGTACAAAGGCGATCGTTCCCGTAAAGAAAACCTTGTGGAATACGGTTTTCGCTTACCCTCAGCCTTGGATAACCGACCAATGCGGTTTGAAGAATGGGAGCAAATTAAACCGCAAACCATTTTCGTTTCGGCAACACCGGGTAAATACGAAGAAGAACACCAAGACTGGGTAGTGGAGCAAATTGTTCGACCTACGGGCTTAGTCGATCCTGAATTGGAAGTGCGACCGGTAGCCACTCAGGTGGATGATCTATTGTCCGAAATCAATAAGCGAACTGTGGTTGGTGAACGCGTTTTAGTGACCACTTTGACCAAACGCATGGCTGAAGACCTAACCGATTATCTCAACGAGCATGGCGTACGAGTACGTTATCTACACTCGGACATTGATACCGTAGAACGAGTGGAAATCATTCGTGACCTGCGTTTAGGCGAGTTCGACGTGCTGGTGGGCATTAACTTACTGCGAGAAGGCTTGGACATTCCGGAAGTCAGCTTGGTGGCTGTATTGGACGCTGACAAAGAAGGTTTCTTGCGTTCAGAACGTTCTTTGATTCAGACCATAGGTCGTGCGGCACGTAACGTGAATGGTAAAGCCATCCTTTATGCGGATAAGATTACCGGCTCCATGGAGCGCGCCATCAGTGAAACCGAACGCCGTCGAGAAAAGCAGCAAGCGTATAACCAAGAACATGGCATCATTCCGCAAGGTATTAACAAGTCCGTGGAAGACATCATGGAAGGAGCATACAACCCAGGAGCCGGTAAACGTGGTAACAAGACCAAGAAGGTGGCGGAAACCGCCAAAGATTATCAAGTGGAAAGCATGGACGACGTGGCTCAAGTGCGCAAAGCCATCATTCAATTGCAAAAAGAGATGATGCAAGCCTCGGAAGAGCTCAAATTTGAATTGGCCGCTGGCTATCGTGACCAAATCCGCGTATTGCAGAAAAAGCTCAAAGAGGTTGGGGAAGCCTAATGATCGAATCGTTTAGCATTCAAGAGGTGATATCGTGGCGATTACACTCAGGAACTACAACATTGTCAGAGTGATTGATAACGGCGTGATTGTTAACTGCACCATCAAAGAAATGTGCTACGAGTACGCCGTGGTTAAATTTCGCGGCAAAGAATACAAGGTGCCATATCACTTGATTGACGAAGTCATCGGCCATGAATTGCTGGTGCCAGTGGACGCTTGAAGTCAAAGCCAATATTTCACAAAAAAGCGCATGAAATGCTTGTCAAACAACACGCCCTGCGTATAATAGCCAACACTTTTTTAGGACTATAGCTCAGTTGGTTAGAGCGCTACCTTGACATGGTAGAGGTCAGCAGTTCGAATCTGCTTAGTCCTACCAAATTCGAAAGCCCTGATCTTATATAAGATCAGGGCTTTTTTTGTTTTTGTTGCCCGATATTCATTTAGTTTCCTCGGATTGGCTTTGGTTGGGGAGCATTTTGATTTCTGCCTGAGGTTTGGGTAAGTGCTTCTTATTGGCTTTGGTTGGGATGCTTTTTTCCGCCCTGCTAGGCGGGTTACTTTTGTCTAGCGCCACAAAAGTAACCAAAAGGTCGCTTAAATCCTTTCGCACATTCAGGAACGTGTCGAGAGTTTTCACCAGTGGCTCGTTACCTCTTTTTACGTTTAAAAGTGTTTCACCTCTAATTAGGTGGTCAAATTCACTATGCCACTACATACTAAGCTACTTGAAGAAAAGCTACCTCTCACCTTGGTTGTATGTGTGTCTTGCGGGTTTGTAGCAGGCCTTATTATTTTTTAATCGTATCTACTTGGATCGACCAGACTTTGCTATATGGCATTAAACTCGAAAATCTTCATGAAGTCTTTGCCAATGCGCTCTTAGGTACTGCTTGTGCTCTTCATTCATTGGTAGATTTTTTAAAGCTTCAGGCCAAAAGGTTCTGGCTTTTTCCATCACATCGTCCAAATGCGGCTTGATCGCCCGCCATGGAATATCTGATTTAGTTGTCCAATACTCAAAGTGTTTATAGGAGACATCATACCAAGCCTTCGTCTTTGCAAGGTTTAGAGCGAAGTGTTGTTCGTTTTCAATATAAACGCTAGTGGTGACTATGTCGTAAGCAGGTGAGAGCTTGGGTGTGATTTGGTCTGAATACAGTAAGCTCCAGTTCTTCAAATGGGCGTCGCCGTTTGCTAATAGAATGTTGGCAAGTAAACGACGGGCGAGTTGCTGGACATCACTTAGACCATCACCAGAAAACTGATATAGGATTTTTGCTATTTGCTCGTCATTACCTGAATGATATTTCTCATGTGGATATTTCACTAGCACTTGAGCAAAGTCTTCCATATGAATGCGCTGGTTGTTATATCGGTCAAATCGCTTTATAGCGAAGGCCAATTTCTCATCCGGAAGGTTGATTTGAGGAAGGTTGTCTAACTTGCCTATCTCGACCATTTTTATTTCAGGAATATCTACGCCAATGAGGGAGGTGAGAGTCATGGCTGTGAATTCGTTGGCGGGTACTTCTTTGTGTTTAGTGGAAGGTGTTTTCACAATCCAGTCGCCAAGCACATTGTCTTTCGACAGATTATATCGACCGTCTTTTTCCTTCATGGAAAACTTTATCTGAACGCCTGCCAAGGAAAACTTGTTCTCTTGGCTGAGTTTGTCGAATTTAACCGCTTTTACTTGGCCATGAGATGAGAATAAATGGACTGGCACATCCTCCGGCGCCATCGGTTCAGCGACTAATGCACCCGGTAAATCCATGCCCAGATAAGACAAAATATGGAATTCATTATCAACATGGGTTTTAAGGCCTTGAGCGATCAGTTCCCGCAAGGAACCTTCAGGTAATAAGTTGGACAATATAGGGTGCAGGCGTTGGTTTGAAGCCCATGGCTCAGATAGCATTTTATTGGAACGTGGAAAATTTGGATGAGTGGTTAAGCTAAAAGTGGGGCGCGCGATATTAGATTGAAAGCTTTCAGCAAAATGTAAAACATTACGCCCATTCTTTGCCCCTGCCAAATACCCCACTAGATGGCCATGTAACGTCAACTTAAGAACACTAATTTCCGTTGTCATCTTCGTCTTCATCCCCTAATAGCCCTTTCCATGGATCATCCGATAATTTTTTTTGTTCATCAGAATGATCAGACTGCTTGTGCGGTAAAGATGTGTTGTTACTATCACTTTCAAGAACTGCTAAAACAGCATTCAGCTTTTCTTTTGGAATCAGCATGACATCGCTATTTAGGCCTTTGGCAATCAGTTCAAGCGTATCGAGCCTTGGATTGCCTTTTGCTTCTAATCGTTGGTACTGTTGTCTAGAAATGCCAATACGCATGAGCATGTCATTCTGCTTAAGTTTCAGTGCTAAACGGCGATGTTTGATTTGTTGTAGTAGATTTATCATAAGGAAACTAATAAGTTGCTTTTTAATATAAAGAAGCATATTAGTTGCTATTTTTATGTATGGCAACTTAAAAGTTTCTTTTTTGCAGGCTTAATGATTAGTGTAAGTAGCCGAGTGGTGTGGCCGTTGATAATTCGAATGGAGTACCCATTCAAATCAAAATTAGATTCAAATGGTGTGGGTTGATTTTAGAGTGTCAGAACCAGACCGAGATTTGATGCCATTTTGATTTTAGAGAGCTTCATCTGGACTAGCTCTTTGATATAAATGATCTTGAGAAAAATCTTGATCGAGTTTTAAATGAGTCTACTGATACTCCTGTTGCTGTAGTGAAGGATGGTACACCAATATTTTACTGTGAATCGCCACTATCAACAACGAAACGTAGGTTTGATAAGCACAGCGCCATCATACGTAATCTTGTGAGCAATCATCAAAAACTATACTTTGATAAAGTTTATTTTTAAGGTTACCAATGATTGGCTCGCTTTGTCTAAAATATAATCACAGTTTTGCGCGTTTACGTTGGTAGAAAAATAAAAAGTCTTTTAGTATCAATGGATAAGAATATCCATAGCAAAAATAACGCGCTGTGGATAAATGTGTAAATGCGCATGCTCGTTTTTCCAGATTTGGATTTTGTTTATAGGTTTATAAAAGCATTACTTTTCAGTTGCTTATAAAGGTATTAGTGAAGTTTTTGAATTGTCTAAACGCGCATGCGCACTATTAAAAATGTTATACCAAAGGGGTAAATCTTGAGTTTGAAATTTATTGAAAAAGAAAGCTCCTTAATCTTGCTGGAAAATGACACAGAGCTTCTTGTTATACCTGAGCAAAGTTACGATAAAGATATGTTGAAGTTTTATTGTGAGGATATAGATTCAGATCTAACAAAGAAGATTATTGGAAATAAAGTAGATGAAATACCGTCAGGTCTTCAATATTTATCTGAGTTTGAATCAGATGAATTCCCTAATGTAAATTGGATTGATTTTAAGTGCAATGGCAGTTCAGTTGAAATTATTCTTTACGTTACTTTTAACTGGGATGATTGGGATCACCCCATAAGAATCCAAGAATTTTTGGAATGCTATAAAGATGAAATTGGACGTATTGGTTTCAGTTCTGAAATCACAAAGGATGAAGGCTGGGCTTCTCTAAATATAACTTTAGTTGTTATGCAGGGCGAAATTGTAAACCAAATAGATCCTATCATAATAAAAGCCAAAGAAATCTATCAGGTTTTACTAATCAAACTTATTAAAAATAAATCAAAAGATTTATTTGTAAAAGTATTTGAGTTCCCGAAAGAGTATGAATCTATTTGTTCACAATATTTGATTTGGTTTGGTGAGTTTTTACAAAACCTTGGGATAGATGCAAGTGTTTCAACGGAAAACAACAATGGTCAAACATCTATAATTGTATCTCCTAAAGATGCCAGTGAATTAACAGATAAGATTGAGATGTTGTTTTATCAATATATCTCTTTACCTTACTCAGAGTATTTGCCCGCATCAGATAGAAGTATATCTACAGAAGATAAATTTAAAATTCAAATACTTACAAGTCAGATTGAAAACTTTAAATCACAAATTCAAATGAAAGATGCTGTGATTGAAATGAAGGAACTTTCTCTCATGAATTTAAAAGAGAGCTATGATAAAAAGAATTCAGAGCTGATGCTGATTCAAAGCATGAAAAATTCAAAGGACATTGAAATACTCGACGGCTCTTTTAGTCTTGGGGAAATCAAATGGGGAGCGCTGAAACTCAACCCTAAAAAGCTATTAGATAAAATTAAAAGTAAGGTATAACAAGGCAATGGTTCGGAATTTTAAAAGCTCCGGCTTCGCCTCCACTTTTAAAATCCGCACATTGCGACGTTAGTTTTAAGAGGCAATATGGAACAAGATAAAGATTTATTAGGTATAAAACCAGTAGCTAGAGCGGCAGAAAAAAGCGTGGATGGCGTTGGTGCATTTTTAGGCAAAATTTGCATGCCCGTTGCAGAGGAGCTAGGACTATATTTTCAAGATAAAGTGAAAGTTTGGAGAGCTAATAATGCCGCTAAAATTGAGTCTAAGGCAGAGGAGTTAGCTCTTAAGAATGGTGGCTTCGACGGTAAGGCAGTCCATCCACTTCTTGCTTGGAAAATTATGGAGAATGGCTCTTTTGCTGACACACCGGAGCTTCAGGCTGTTTGGGCTGGTTTGCTTTCGTCGTCATTGGGTAAAGAACCAGATGATAGTAACCACATTTTTATTAATCTAGTTAGTCAACTAACTGCTATACAAGTAAAAATAATTGAATATTCGTGTTTAACTGCGAGTAAGTACGTATCTTCACAAGGCTACATTCAAGCTGATGATCTAATACTAGAAAAAGATGTTATTTTTGAAATTTCTGGTTGTAAAGATATTCACCGACTAGATCGAGAATTAGACCATTTAACAAATTTGGGTCTTTTTGGTGATTTAGGCGGAGGTGGTTTCCATCCTGAGAATGGAACCGTAATTCTTACTCCTTCTCCTTTATCTTTACATTTGTTCGTTCGTTGTTGTGGTTCTAGTGAAGATCCTATTGCGTTCTATCAAGCAAAGCCTAAAACAAAGCCTGAGCAACAAAAAAACTAACAAACAATTCAACAGTGATTCGCAACGCTTGGCGCTCTCACTTCGAGTTGAGTTAAGTGTTTACGGCGCAGTGTTTAGGTTCAGTGTATACGCTGCTCACACGTTAATTGGGCGTTACGCATCAATAAAGCGAATAAGAGCCTTAATTGAATAAAAAACTGGAGTAATCTACACTAATCATCCCAAGTACTGCCGTAAAAGGAGAAGACAGTGTTAGAACTTAGACCAAACTGTGAATGCTGTGATAAAGATCTGCCGCCTGAATCAACGGAAGCCGTTATTTGTACTTTTGAATGTACATTTTGTATTGCCTGTGCCAATGACATATTAAATAACCTGTGTCCAAATTGTGGTGGTAATTTTGTACCGCGCCCAATACGTCCTGTAGCATCACTTAAAAACAACCCAGCATCTACCTTCCGCGTACTAAAAGAAGGTGGGTGCGTAGCCAATGCATAAAGCGCATTACAAATCGCCCTGCGGGCTGGACGTCGCTGACGCTCAGCCTTTTATACGAGGGTCATGAGTAGGAAAGCTCAGTGATTAATATCCTTGTAAAGCTGGATGTGAAAGATTTCGATGCTTTCGATAGGTTTGAAAAACAGGCTTTCTTAATTATGGGAAAATATAACGGTCGAATCATTTCCGCATTTGAGACTGAGTGAAATTCTGATAATTCTGGACTTGTTAACGTTCGTCGGAGCGTTAGGTACAAATTGGAAGTATATGCCCTATGAGAATAACATGGAGTTTTATCTTGGCCTCACTATTAACTAGTGCGGGGGCAGTGTTACATATTGCGATTGTTGTCGGTGGGCCTGAGTGGTATCGAGCATCAGGTGCCGGTAACGAGTTGGCTATAATGGCCGAATCTGGTTCGTTTTATCCCGCCTTTCTTGGTAGTGTTTTAGTACTAATATTCTTCGGGTGGGCTATTTATGCCCTGTCTGGTGCGGGCATCATTATTCGCTTACCCTTGCTTAAAACCGCACTCATTTTAATAACGGCATTATGTATCGTTAGAGGGCTTTACGGTTTTTTTGTGCCAGTCTTACTAAAAACTGAATACGTGATTAGTTTGGGGGTTGGCTTTTGGGTATTTAGCTCTTTTGTTTGGCTTGCCATTGGTTTAAGTTTCTTGCACGGTGTGATAAATAATTGGTCGTACATAAAAGGTAAAAACGCCTAATAAGGTCGTGCGCAGTGAGCAATTTTTGCGTTGTTTTTTGTGGTGGTCGCCACGCTGTCACTAACAATCAACAACAAAATGGCCGCGTGACGGCGACGTTATGGAGCTGGTAGATATGGATGTATGTAAGTGTTTCAGCTGTGGTGGTGAATATCTCAATATCGATGGGCCTGTGCATAAATACATGGCGTCGTCTCCAGGTTGCTGGTCTGTCTACGGTGAGGTGTTAGCTCGCGAATATAGTGACCCTACTTATTTTGGAGTGCATCGTTTGACCGTTGATGCTTACGCAGTCCAACATCCAGGTTCAAAAGATCGTCAGAGTATACAATCTGTTGGCGTTCACTTAATTAGGCTTTGCCTGTTTTTAGAGCATGGACTAACGGCCGAAAATGCCAACGACGCAATGCTTGAAGCGGCAAAAAATAAACACTCGTTTATGTATCTTGAACCGCCATCAAGCCTTGGCTCAATGACTGCTGCTGATGTCTATCGAGCCCAATCAGCGAAAGAGCATAAAGCCATGGTTAGAGAGTGGGCTCGAACCGCTTGGGATGCTTGGTCAATACATCACGATACAATTGCAGAGTGGCTGCCTAATGAAGCATTATATCTGGCAAGTCGGTGAATGTGGCGTTGTGCGATAAGGAGGAAATATGAACGAATCAACGATTGATAGCATCAAAGTATCTGGGATTTCCGTTCGGACGAATAATTCGCAGGAAATGGCATCATCTACAGCACAAATTGGTGCTCTATGGGAAAAGTTTTACGGTGAAATAGCACCTACTTTATCTCAAGGTTCAAAAGTATTCGGCCTATATACTCACTACGAATCAGACCACAACGGAAACTATGATGTTGTCGCCTGTACAGACTCAGAATTACCCAAAGATACCGCTGGAGTAGAATCATTTATTATCAAGTCTGGAAACTATTTGGTATTCAGTGAAAAAGGGGAGATGCCTCAAACAGTGTTTAGACTGTGGGGCCAAATATGGGACTACTTTAGTTCTCCAAATTGCCCACACCAACGAGCTTACACAACTGACTTCGAATTTTATAAAAGTGAAAACCAAATTGAGATCTCCATTGCGGTTACGTAAGTCACATAAAAAACGCTGAAGTCGCAACCTGTTGCGCGGGCCGTTGAGACAAAAATACAATGCGGCTCCACCATTTTCACATTGTGCTCTTGCCTCTTAGCTTAGTGCTTTGTGCTAGAAAGTCCCGAGTTAGATTCAAATTATGAGGTTTACATGCCATACGTAAATGTACAAATAACCAAAGGTGCAACTCGCGAACAAAAAGCTGAAATAGTTAAGGATATAACGGGCTCACTTCAACGAGTGCTGGGTAAAAAACCGGAATACACTCACGTGGTTATTCAAGAAATCGAAGAAGAAGATTGGGGCTATGCTGGGTTTTTAACAGACGATTGGAAAAAGAATCCGTCATAAAACCATGCTGCCAGAGTTTCACAAGAATTGTCTGTCAGCATCACCAAGCCAGAGTGCAAATGACGCATAACAAGGCACTCAAGAGAGACACAAACACAGCGCGACTGCGACGCCGCACAGAGTAAGGCTGTGCTGGTTATTGAGGCGTTAGGCAGAATTACCATAGAAGAATAGGAAGTGGGAAAGAATCACAACTGCAGGAAAGCAGTTTGATTTGTTGCAGTCATGTCATTATCAGCAAACGTATAAGCTGCTTTTTTAATGGATAGCAACTTATGTGTTTTTTGTGGAATTAATGATTGGTGTAGTAGTAAAGATATGATGATGAATCATCTCATTACAGCTAACAAACTAAAGGAATCAAAGTCCTTTAATGCAGTGTTAGGCATAAAAAAATGGAATTTGGCGATCAGGTCATTAAGTGGATTGAGTCTAACCTAGCGAAAAATTGATGGTGTGGCCCAGACGGTTTCTTCTATGGAAGCGGGTAAAGCCAGAACCATTGTGAATGTAGAGCATGCCTTGAGCATGTCCGATGGTTTGATGTCGCGTTCCAAAAATGCACGTGAAGTCTCTTCTTCCACAAAAGACATTGCAGAAGAAATTATTGCTCAAGAGCAAGTGATTTTATCCATCAATGCAAAAATACGTGAAAGCTTTCATGCCATCGAATCCTTGTCCCATTCGATGAGTGACTTGGCAGAGAAAAGCGATGAAGTTGCTCGAGTAACGCACGATTATCAGACAAAGGCGCAAGCATTCAAGGTGTAAGGCGAAGCACATAGTGTTCGCATAGATAGTTTCATGCATAGAGAGTGTCGTGCATAGACTGTAGAGTATGACGTTATCATAGGCCCAACTTGTCACTTGCAGTGGCTCTTAAAAGTTGGGCCTTTTCTTATCTAGAGAAGATGGTGTTAAAAACAGAATACAAGGTTAGGAAAAGGCACGAAAGGTGTCCTGTTTAAAAACCACATCATCACGACTTACTTCTGCTATGTCGCGATGGCCGATAAAGGCCATAGTGAGTTCCGCTTCTTGGTGGAAAATCTCCAGCATTCGGGTGACGCCAGCTTTGCCCATGGCGCCTAAACCATACACCATAGGGCGACCAACCATGACGCCTTTGGCCCCCAGTGCTTTGGTACGAATCATGTCCTGTCCACTGCGTACGCCACTGTCTAACCAGACTTCAATTTGATCGCCGACCGCAGCAACGATTTCGGGTAAGGTGCTGATGGAAGAGCGCGCACCATCCAATTGACGACCGCCATGGTTGGAAACAACAATCGCATCGGCGCCGAGTTTGACGCATTCTTTGGCGTCCTCCACTTCCATAATCCCTTTGATGATAAGAGGTCCTTGCCATAGGTCGCGGAAGTAACGAATGTCTTCCCAGCTGAGCTTGGTATCAAAGGAGCCCGCCGTCCATTTCATCAGATCATTCATGTCATCCACCCCAGTGGCGCAGCCTTGAATGTTGCCAAATGCTCGATTGGACGTTTTTAGCATATTCATGGCCCAGCGTGGTCGACGAGCTATGTCGATGATATTGGGAAGGGTTAATCTTGGTGGCGCTGTCATACCGTTTCTGTGATCCGCATGGCGACGGCCAATCATTTGTAAATCGAGCGTTACGACCAAGGCTGAGCAAGCTGCGGCTTTGGCCCGGTCGATGAGTTTTTTAGTAAAATCACGATCTTTTTGCACATAGAGTTGGAACCAGAAAGGCGATTGGGTTTTGGCGGCCACGGTTTCGATGGAACAGATGCTCATCGTCGATAAGGTAAAGGGTACGCCAAATTCTTCGGCAGCTTGGGCGGCGAGAATTTCACCATCGGCATGTTGCATGCCCAATAATCCGACGGGCGCTAAAGCCAATGGCATTTTGGCATCTTGGCCGACCAATTGAGTAGCAAGTGTGCGCGGTTCTAGATCTCTGGCGACTCGTTGACGAAACAGTATGTGTTGGAAGTCAGAGGTGTTCAATCCTAGTGTCTGTTGTGTCCAAGAGCCTGACTCGCAATAGCCCTGAAACATTTTTGGAACCCGTTTGTGATACAAGCGTCGTAAATCATTCAATTCGCAAAAAAAATTCATCCTTACTCCTTGATATTCATTATTATTGTTATGCCCTTTTTGAATGGCAAAGGGATCAGCGAAACCACACTGTATGGATCAAGATAATAGCAATTCTAATTGACGAGCTAAATGATTTAGATCTAAAGATTAGACCGCCGAGTCATCTTATTTGTCTCATAACTCTTAACTGGCAAAGAGAGTAAAGAGGCTTCGGCGGTTCTGTAGAGGGGAGGGATCTTTATGGGTTAGCCAAGCGCTTGGTTGATCAAGGCAAATTGCAGAATGTTATGATCTTTTTTTGGTGAGTCACCGCGGGACATTTGAACGACGGTATCCACTTGCTTCAAGCCAACGGATTCCAGCCAAGGGCTAAGACCACTGTCGGCGGGCACGTCAATTCGAACGAAGTCTTTTATACGGGCATTGAGGCAATGCAGTATCAGGGCTTTTGCTTGTTCTTGCTGTTTGGCAATGACTGGGCCGATGGCATAACCCCGACCAAATTCACGTAGCAAGGCAAAGCCTTCAAGCTGGCCATGCTGTTCAAGTACCACTCCTTGGGCGGATTTTAAGATTTCCGTAAGCGGCGCTCTACGATTCAGATCACAGGCTTGTTCGGCGAATTCAAATGCTGTTGTGTAGTCATTTGCTACCATGGGACGCATGGATTCATCCGTGGCGAGTGGGACAGGATAAGGTGCTGTGATGATAGCCTGATGTTGATTGACTTCCCCAATGGCTTTGAATCCAAAGCTTTCATAAAGGGGCTGGCCTGAAGGGGTGGCAAACAATAGTGCGCTTTTGTTATCGCCAATTTCACGGAGGATCTTCGACATGAGTTGACGGCCGATACCATTGCCTTGGAATTCCGGTGAGACAATGACCATGCCCAGTGAGGAGAATGTTGCGCCATGATTCCAACACAAGGCAGTGCCAATGGTTTGTCCATCATGCTCGGCAATAAATCCTACCCCGAGGTTTTCGACCAATTGCCAATCTTCCATTCTGTGTGGCCATTTTACTTGTTGAGAAAGTGAATAGGCAGCGGTTAAATCTGCCGCTGTCATTGAGCGATAAGAAATGGTGATGGGATTGTTCATTACAGTCATGCTGACCTCCATAAAATGTTGAGGTATTTTGGCGTCTGAAAGGGGGAAATTCTAGGAAATTCTTGCCAAAAATAAGGGCGTGAATGGAATTCGGTAGTAAGCACTAAATAGGGATATTAGAAGAGCAGGAATATGCCGAAACAGATTTTAATAACGGCATAAAATAGTGACGATGAAACTGCCTCCTTAACCTGTTGGACCATTAGCCAAGGGCTTGGCTGGCCAAAGCGTAACTTTGTAAGCGCGTTTTTTCCATGTTAAAAGCGGTGTTTTTCATGGTTGTGACTTGATCAAATTCAGGTAGGCCGCAAAGGGATAAAAAATCTTTAAAAAAAGCATCTTGATGACAGGTATCCAGACGCAGAAAATGTCCCGCATGATCATTAACATGAGGGATGACGAGGGCGATGGCGTCTTGGGGCGTTGCTGCAACCAGCGGACCAATGACATGGCCGCGGCCAAATTTTCGACATAAAGCAAAGCCAACTAGCTTATCATTGCGTATGAGTACGGAACCGGTTGAGTTGGTTAATAACGTCTGCATGACTTGCTCTCTTAGGGTGCCAAATGCTTGACCATCTAAGGCGATAATGTCAGCTATATGAGCTTTTTCAAGGCGGCTGATTTTGCCGTCAACAGGAAACAGAGAAGGGCTGATTGGGGTAGCAATGCCTTGATGCTGACTGACTTTGGCGATGTCATGAAAACCTAAAGACTGATACAGTCGATGCCCAGCCTTGGTCGCATTCAAGATAATATTGTGTTCAGCACATTGCGCCATGACGTGCTTCATTATCCAGCGTCCTCCACCCAGCATTTGCAAGCGTGGTGATGTAATCACCATGCCGATCGTGGCAAATTTTTCGGCCATGGGAAACCACATACCTGAGGCAACGATACGACCAATGGGATCGCAGCCAACAACGCCTTTGCCTAGCGCTAAGAGCATTTGCCAATCATTCGGCCTATGTGGCCACTGCACGGTAATAGAAAGTTCATGAAGCTTGTCGATGTCCTCATGCGTCATGTCTCGAATGGTTAGTTCGTAGGTTTCTAATCGTTTTGATGTTTCGTTTGGCACCTTTGCCACCTCTAGGCTTTATCAATATTGAGGAGAGTCGACATGTTGTTGAGTTTGTCATTGCCGCTCACTAATTACTAGGATGTTCTTGCCAATTTGTGGGGAATGACGAAGTTTTGCTCTTGATTAAGGGGATTCGGCATCAATCGCTAAATTGTCTGCAGACAAAGGCGGTTTTGTATCGTCGGCGCTCTCCTGAACAGCACAATACGCTGTTGCTTCACACTTAGAATAAAGACAGTGATTTATTCTGAAGTAGGAGAGAGGAATGGGGTCTTTTAATCCAGCAAATGTGTCACTTCCTTATAGCCATTTTATTGGTGGCGAGGCGTTTGATAGTGGCGTGAAGATGGACGTATTTCGTCCATCAGATGGACAGGCTTATGCTGGTGTGGCGCTGGCGGATTTGGATTTGGTAGACAGGGCGGTTGCCAATGCTTGGCAGGCTTATAAACACAGTGATTGGGCCAAAAAATCACCACGTGATAGAGCAAAAGCCATGTTGCGTTGGGCGGATTTAATTGTCGCTGACAGTGAGAATTTGGCGCCGCTGGAAGCACTCGGCTCGACCCGACCTATTGCCGCAGTAAAACAATGGGATATTCCGTTTTGCGCTGAGGGCATACGTTTTTTTGCTGAATATGCAGATAAGGTTGGTGGGGAAGTGATACCGACCGATCAAGGTCATTTGGGTATGACCATTACTGAGCCATATGGGGTGATTGGTGCGATTGCACCATGGAACTTTCCTTTGGTGATGGCTTCTTGGAAGATAGCGCCAGCCATGGCCGCAGGCAATGCGGTGGTGCTTAAACCATCAGAAATGACCCCTTTTAGCGTGGTGCGTTTAGCGGAATTAGCAATAGCCGCTGGGATTCCACCGGGCATTTTTAATGTTATTCAAGGGGATGGCAAGGTTGGAGATGCCCTATGTCGTCATCCGTTGATTGCAAAAGTCACCTTCACCGGTTCGACGAAAACGGGTGCCTTGATCATGTCTGCGTGTGCACAGTCAGGCACCAAGCCGGTGACCTTAGAATTGGGTGGTAAAAGCCCGCAGTTGGTGTTTGATGATGTGAAGGATCTGGATAAAGTCGCCCAACGCATTGCCGCTGCTATTACCACCAATGCCGGACAAGTCTGTGTTGCTGGTTCTCGTTTGTTGGTGCAGAAGGGGATTGCGGAGCAATTGGTTGATCGCATTGCTGAGCTGTTTGATGACATGGTTGCAGGGCCAACTTGGCAAACCTCAAGCACCTTATCTCCCATTATTTCTTCCTGTGAATTGGATCGAATTGACGGCGTTGTGCAAGGTGCCGTTCGCCAAGGTGGTGAAGTGTTGGCTGGTGGACAAAGTGTCGCTGTGGATGGCGTCAAAAGCTTTTATAAACCGACCATCTTGCATCAAGTGGACATGAGCATGGAGGTGGTGCGAGAAGAAATTTTTGGCCCGGTTTTATGTGTGGAAACCTTTTCTACCGATGAAGATGCTTTGCAAATGGCATCCCACCCTTCTTATGGCTTGTCGGCTGGGGTGCACACTGCCGACCTTAATCGCGCCATGCGCATGGTAAAAGAGTTAGAGGCAGGTACGGTCTGGGTCAATCGTTATGGTCGTAGTTGGGATTTTGCGATTCCTACCGGTGGCTTTAAAAGCTCTGGCATAGGTAAGGACCTTGGTCGTTATGCCTATGAAGCCAACCAAAAAACCAAGAGTGTGCTCATTGACTTGGGGGCTTAGTAATATTTGCTGCCAAGCGTGTGTTAAGCCCCTTACCTAAAAAAGACATTCTTTTGGTTGACGGTAGATTGTGCCGAGGTAAGGGGGCATTACCGTCAAAAATGCCTTGCAAGGAAACAAAATCGCGCTAAATCCATCGGGGTTTAGTGCTGTAATGTTTTACGAGCTTTTATAAGAGTGCCAGTTTATGCCATCGCAGATGGGCACGAACAAGGTAAAAACAACAGAGTAATTTTTGATGAATGACATGGAGAACCACTCGATGGCGACACTGAACCCTAAGTACATCACGTTTGATTGCTACGGTACGTTAATTTATTTCCAAATGGGGCCAACAGCACGTCGTGTGTTTGCCGATCGTATCTCTGCACAAGATATGGATCAGTTCGTTAAAGATTTCGCTGCCTATCGTTTAGATGAAGTGTTGGGGGATTGGAAGCCATACCAGGATGTGGTTTGTAACGCTGTGAAACGCACTTGCGAGCGTTGGGGAATCGAATATCGCGAGGATGAAGGCATGATTTTTTATGAGGCTGTCCCCACTTGGGGGCCACACCCTGATGTGCCGGAAGCTTTGGCCCGTTTGGCGAGCAAATACAAATTGGTGGCGTTAACGAACGCAATGGATGAGCAAATTCCACATAACATAGAGAAGCTGGGAGCACCTTTTCATGCGGTTTACACGGCACAGCAAGCGCAATCTTATAAGCCAAGGTTGCAAGGCTTTGAATATATGTTGGCGCAGCTTCAATGTCAGCCTGAAGAGTTGCTGCATGTGTCGTCCAGTTTACGTTATGACCTGATGTCAGCGCACGATATTGGCATTAAGAATAAAGTGTTTGTGAATCGTGGTCATGAACCTTCGACGCCATTTTATGAATATCATGAAGTGGCGGACTTAAGTGGTTTGGCGGATTTATTGGGTGTCTAGTCCCTTCATAAGGAAGCCTCATGAAGCTTGAATCTTATTGGTTAGACACGGTGCCGCCTTTTGCCAATGCTGAGCAAGACAGCCCATCAGGGCAATACGATGTGGCCATTGTGGGCGGCGGTTTTACCGGTTTGTCGGCGGCATTGGCCTTATCCAAACAGTCCGTTTCTGTGGTGTTGTTAGAAGCCAATCAAGTTGTCGGTGAAGCCTCAGGGCGCAACGGTGGCCAGTGTAACGCAGGCTTGGCTCATGATTATGCCAGTTTAGCGCAAAGCTTGGGGGTGGATCAGGCACGGACTTTTTATGCGGCTTATATGGAGGCCGTGGACTCGGTAGAAAGCATTGTTAAAGAAGAGGCTATTGACTGCGATTTTACGCGTCATGGTCGTCTTAAATTGGCGTGTAAAGAACACCATTATGATCAATTAAAACGTGCTCAAGAACGCTTATTTGACGAAGTGGACGAAAATGTCAGTGTGTTGGATGCTCAGCAAGTGGCCGATGAATTGGGCACAGACTATTTTTATGGCGGCATGTTACAGACCACCAGCGCGCAAATGCACATGGGAAAATTTGGTCATGGTTTGGCGCAAGCGGCAAGCCAGCAGGGAGCAAGGATATATCAATCTGCTGCGGTGACGGCCATTGATCCTGTTGGCCCAGATAACTACCAACTAGCCACGGCTAAAGGCTCAGTAACAGCCAACAAGGTGCTGTTGGCCACTGGCAGTTCGAAACAAGGCCCCTTTGCGTATTTTCGCCGCCGCTTGGTGTCGGTAGGGAGTTTCATCATAGTGACTGAGCCTCTTGCAGATAAGGTATTAGCGCGGCTGATGACGAAACGTCGTAGTTATGTGACGACGAAAAACATTGGTCACTACTTTCGCATCACCCCAGATAATCGCTTGTTGTTTGGTGGACGAGCGCGTTTTGCCATGTCGAGTCCCAGTTCAGATGCGAAAAGTGGTCAAATTTTACGCGATGCCATGGTGAAAATTTTTCCAGAACTCAGTCGGGTGCGCATTGATTATTGCTGGGGTGGTTTGGTGGATATGACCGCTGATCGACTGCCTCGGGCTGGTCAGCATAAAGGCGTGTATTACTCATTAGGCTATAGCGGTCACGGGGTGCAGATGTCGACTCATATGGGCAAGGTCATGGCTGAGGTGATACAGGGAAAGGCAAGGGTGAACCCATGGCAAGTATTGGATTGGCCACCTGTTCCGGGACATTTTGGCAAACCTTGGTTTTTACCCATGGTTGGCGCTTATTACCGTTTTAAGGATTTGTTGCAATGAAGGCAAGGGGTGTTTGACCATCTGTTCGATCGGCTAATTGACCTTGCACAGCAAGCAGATTCTGAAGGAATAAAAAACAATAAAAACACAAGAATAGGTTCGAACAAGGCTACTGACATCAAAGAAATGCAGAGCGCTTATTCGTACTTTTGTTCATTAGCTCAACTCACAAAAGGAACCATAACATGAAAGATGACAAGAAAAATTCGTTAATGGATCAACAGAGTTCGACCACATTGTCTCAAGGTGTATCTCGTCGTCAGGTATTACAGGGGATGATGGGTGGCGGTTTGGTCGCAGCGGGTTCCGGCGTATTAGCGCCGGGCTCTTCCCTTGTTTTTGCCGATACTTCTGAGCCACAGCGCGGCGGCAAAATTAAGGTGGCCAGTCAGTCCGGTTCAACAGCCGATACCTTGGATCCTGCAAAAGGGTCAGGGTCAACCGATTATACTCGCCAATACATGTTTTATAACGGTTTAACCATGCTGGATCATTCCTTGACGCCGCAAATGGTGTTAGCGGAATCATTTGATACTCAAGATGCGCAAAATTGGGTGATTAAGTTACGTAAAGGGGTGAATTTTCATGATGGTAAACCCTTCACCTCAGCGGACGTCGTATACAGTTTACAACGTCATAAAGATCCAAAGGTGGCTTCGAAAGTAGCGACAGTTGCTAGCCAAATGCAGGAGATCAAAGCCGTTGGTAAAGATGAAGTGCATATTCGTTTGGAAACGAAAAATGCGGATTTTCCAGCTATGTTGGCGGTTTCTCATTTTCTCATCGTACGAGATGGGACAACGGATTTCAGCATTGCTAATGGCACTGGGGCCTTTATTTGTCAAGAGTTTCAGCCCGGTATTCGCTCCGTAGGTGTGCGCAATCCGGATTATTGGAAACAAGGTCAGCCTTATTTAGACGAAGTGGAATTGTTCTCTATTCCAGATGAACCGGCTCGAGTGAATGCCTTGTTGTCTGGCGATGTGCAACTGATTAACTCGGTGAATCCAAGGTCTATGGGGAAATTGAACGATAGCCCGTCAACTAGAATCTTACAATCTGACTCGGGTGGTTACACCAATTTGGTGATGCGAGATCATCTAGGCCCATTACAGAACCCGGATTTCGCCTTGGGTATGAAATCGTTAATTAATCGAGAGCAGATTTTGCATGTGGCGTGTCGAGGATTTGGCACCATCGCCAATGATCAGCCAATCCCGAAAGGCCATCGTTATTATATGGGGGATTTGCCACAACATGATTTTGATCCAGAAAAAGCGAAATATCACTTTAAAAAAGCCGGGGTGTTAGGACAAAGCATTCCTATGGTGGCATCGCCTGCGGCAGATAACTCGGTTGAAATGGCACAATTGATTCAGTTGTCAGGTCGTCAAGTGGGCTTGAAATTGGATGTTAAGCGTGTACCAGCGGACGGTTATTGGTCGAATCATTGGATGAAAGACAGTTTAGGCTTTTCCAATATAAACCCTAGACCAACAGCGGATCTGGTATTCAGTTTGTTTTTTGAATCCTCGGCTAAGTGGAATGAATCTGGTTGGAAGAGTGACCAATTCGATCAGTTGTTACTGGCGGCGCGTGGGGAAACAAACGAGAGCAAACGCAAGCAAATGTACGGTGATATGCAGGTACTGGTACATGATCATTGCGGTATTGCTATCCCCACCTTCAGCAGTATTAATGACGCTTGCAGCATGAAACTGGGTGGCTATAAACCTCATCCTTTGGGTGGCTTCATGGGTTACATGTTTGCTGAACAGGTTTGGTTAGAAGCCTAGGGATTTCCTTACAACAAGACGTATTTGCCTCAGTCTTAATGGAGAGACGGTTTGAATAAATGAGTGCAAGTTTTTCATTGGCATTGTTACTGTCGTTTTTCCATCATGGTTGAGGCAATTCTTCGTGCTTTATGAATAGGATTGCCTTGCGTAATGCTTTCTCTTAAGGCTTTTAATAGATAGGTGATTCATGAATCAAACCCTGTTAAGGCTGATCGTAAATCGAGTGGTATTGGGTTGTTTGACCTTATTGCTGGTCTCTATGGTGATTTTTACCATCACCAATATGCTGCCGGGGGATGCGGCTCAGCAATTTTTAGGACAAGCGGCGACGGCTGAAACCGTAGCCGCGTTGCGTACCGAAATGGGCTTGGATTTGCCTTTTATGACACGTTATATCGATTGGTTAGGAGGCTTATTCGTGGGTGATGCGGGTCTCTCAATGGTAAATAATTTACCGGTAACCGAATTGGTGGCGACACGCTTGCCAAATACCTTGTATCTGGCCGCTCTGGTCACTTTGGTGTCGGTTCCTGTGGCCTTATTCATCGGTATTTTCTCTGCCATGTATCGAGGTTCTTGGTTTGATCGCTACAGCAATGTGTGCGCGGTGTTTTCTGTTTCGGTGCCTGAGTTTTTAATCGCCACGGTGGCGGTATTAATTTTTGCCGTTCATCTGGGCTGGTTATCGGCTTTATCCCATATTGAAGGCGCGCAGACATTCGGTGAGTTATTAAAAGCCTTTGTGATGCCGGTATTAACCCTATGTTGTGTGTTGGTGGCACAAATGGCTCGCATGACCCGTGCCGCCGTAATCGATCAACTGAACACTTCTTATGTCGAAATGGCCTTACTAAAAGGCGCACGTCCAATCCGTGCTGTGTTATGTCACGCCTTACCTAATGCCATTGGGCCGATTGCGAATGCGATTGCTTTAAGTCTGTCGTATTTGCTGGGCGGCGTCATTATTGTGGAATCGATTTTTAATTATCCTGGGGTAGCGACCTTGATGCTAAATGCCGTTAGTACACGAGATATGCCCTTGGTTCAGGCCTGTGCCATGTTGTTTTGTTTTGGTTATCTCATCTTGGTGTTGATGGCGGATATCTGTGAAATTGTATCGAATCCGAGGTTACGAACATGAGTCGACTTTTTACCGTGCTGAGCGCTTTTCAGAGACCAACAGTAGGGGGTTTTATGGGTTTTTGTCTGGTGTCATTTTGGCTTGTGATGGCAGTCATTGGGCCTTGGGTAGCGCCGTATCAAGCCAATGATTTTGTCAGCTACGATATTTTTGCGGCCATGAGTTCAGACTACCCGCTAGGGACAGATTATTTAGGTCGAGATATGTTAAGTCGAGTGCTAAGTGGCGCGCCTTATACCATTGGTGTGGCGTTAATGGCGACCTTGGCAGCCTGTTTGGCGGGCGTGATTTCTGGCTTGGTGGCCGCTGCTTCTTCGAATTGGGCAGACGCTATGATCAGTCGTGCGCAAGACGCTTTGATTTCCATACCGAGTAAGATGTTTGCCTTGATCATGGTGGCGTCGTTTGGCTCGTCAGTCCCCTTGTTAGTACTGACGGCAGCCATTGCTTATATGCCGGGGAGCTTTCGTATTGCCCGTTCATTAGCGGTGAATGTGATGACGCAGGATTTTGTGCAAGTGGCGCGTCTGCGCGGAGAGTCCATGCCTTACATTATTTTTAGCGAAGTCTTGCCCAATATGCTCCGTCCTGTGCTGACGGATTTTGGATTGCGTTTTGTCTTTATCGTGTTGTTATTGAGTTCCATGAGCTTTTTGGGTTTAGGCATACAACCACCAGATGCCGATTGGGGTTCCTTGGTACGGGAAAATATATCCGGCTTAGGAGAAGGTGCCCCTGCGGTCATAGCGCCTGCTATCGCCATTGCTACCTTGACGGTTGGGGTGAATTTATTGATTGACAATCTTGGTACTAAGGCCGCGCATCACTGAGGAGAGAAACATGACAGAACTGGTGAAAGTAAATGGCTTACGGGTTGCTGTACTGTCCGGTGAGGAAGAGGTGCCGATTGTTCATGGCGTGGATTTTAGCCTCAATCAAGGCGAAGTGTTGGCGCTGATCGGCGAATCTGGTTCAGGCAAAACTACGATTGCTTTGTCTTTAATGGGTTACGCGCGAAGCGGCTGTCGCATTGTGGGCGGAACGGTGGAAGTGGCTGGGGTGGATGTACTGACCTTGTCGGCGCAACAAGTATCACAGTTACGTGGCCGTACGGTGGCGTATATTGCGCAAAGTGCGGCGGCGGCCTTTAATCCAGCAAAAACCATCATGGATCAGGTTATTGAAAGTGCGTTGATTCATCAATTGCTGAGCCGAGAGCAGGCGCAACAAAAGGCCATAGGGCTGTTTCGTGAGTTAGCTTTACCGGATCCTGAGCACATAGGTGAACGCTATCCGCATCAGGTGTCAGGCGGGCAACTGCAACGTTTGATGGCTGCCATGGCGTTAATCACGGATCCTGCCTTGGTGATACTCGATGAGCCGACGACGGCACTGGATGTAACGACGCAGATTGAGGTATTAAAAGCCTTTAAAAAAGTGGTACGAGAGCGCAATACCACCGCCGTGTATGTGTCCCATGATTTGGCCGTTGTTGCGCAAATGGCGGATCGAATTGTGGTGCTTAAAAATGGTGAGATTCAAGAAAATAGTCTAACCAAAGACATCTTAGTAGAGCCACAACACGACTACACCAAAAGCCTGTTAAATGCAGCGCAGGCGGAAATGCGTGATGACATGATGAAACAGGCTGAACTGGATACAGACAAAGCAACACAATTATTGGAAATTCAGCATCTGGAAGTCTGTTTCCATAAAGGGGAGCCTGTGTTACAGGACATAGATTTAACCATTCGTCGTGGTGAAACCATTGGTGTGATTGGCGAATCCGGTTCGGGGAAAACCACGCTGGCGAGAAGTATTGTGGGTCTTGTGGAGCCTACTATGGGGAATATTTATCTTGATGGAAGCCCCTTGAAAGCGTCGGCATCGGCACGTACCCGAGAGCAATTACGCCGCGTTCAGTATGTCTTTCAAAATGCCGATACCGCCCTCAATCCACGCCATACGGTAGAAGAAATCTTAGCCCGTCCGTTACGCTTTTATCATGGGATGAAAGGGAATGAGTGTAAAGAAAGAGTGTTTGAATTGTTGTCTCTTGTGCAATTGCCAAACAGCCTTGCCAAGCGCCGCGCCACAGAATTATCAGGTGGACAAAAACAACGCATTAATCTTGCTCGTGCTTTGGCAGCGGAACCGGATGTGATTTTGTGTGACGAGGTGACCTCGGCGTTAGATACCGTGGTGGGGGCTGCCATTCTGGAATTGATGGCCGATTTACGCAAAACATTGAATGTGTCTTATCTCTTCATTAGCCATGATATCAGTATGGTACAAGCCATTTGTGATGAGATTGTCGTACTTTACTCTGGTCATAAAGTGGAGCAAGGGGCTGGGGCCTTGTTTCAACAAGCGCCATTTCATCCTTATACGCAACTTTTAATACATTCTGTTCCTGAGATGAAACAAGGATGGTTAGAAGCGACAGATTCTTTTCATGCCCCTCTTACTGAAATAGGTCCTTTGAAACAAGGAGTAGAGCTTTGTCCCTTTGTCGATAGATGTTCGGAACGTATCGAAGGCAAGTGTAATCAGATTATTCCGCCACGGGTGAAATTGGATAAAGGTAATCAAATTCTTTGTCATCATAGGTTTACCCAAACGCAAGGAAACAACAGTCAAATAAATTCGTTGCAGCCTGTTAGGGCACTGGCAAGGGAAGGGGCATAGGGAAAGATTGGATAAGAAGCGGTTAGCTTGAGGAACAGGACAATGACTCAAGACAAGGGTTTTTTGATGGAACAAGCCAGATTAAGACAGCCTTCTTTGTGGTATCTAGGTGATTCGGTAGCGGACCCCATGGTTGCCGTGAAAGCTTATATTGATGAACATTTTAAGGAGCCTATTAGCCTAGATTCCTTGGCTGCTTTGGTCGGTTTGACACGATTCAGTCTGGCCAAAAAGTTCCGTCAAAGCTTAGGCATTTCTCCCTATCAATACGTTTGTTTGGTGAGAGTATCGAAGGCGCAAACCATGATAGCCGAAGGGATTCGTCCGGTGGACATCGCAGCGGCGGTGGGCTTTTTTGACCAAAGTCATTTGACCAAGCACTTTAAACGGATTTACGGCATGACGCCGAAAGATTACCGACAGCGATATCATTCGCTTTAAAGTGAAGCGATGAGATGAGTCGACTGTCGGCTCGGTGGTTAGAATTCTGACACCTTTCCCCAAGCATTTTTATGTAAGCGTGTTAGTTGATACTGTTTATGTTCGACAAAAGTCTTTTTTCCCGCCAACATCTCGGCAATCAACTTACCTGCTCCTGGGCCAATGCCAAAGCCATGACCTGAAAAACCAGCGGCGATCATAAAGCCTTGTATATTCGTAGCGTGATCGATTACTGGAACCCCATCCGGTGTGCTGTCAATGTAACTGGCCCACGCATTTTGTATGGGAATGTCCCTGAGTTCGGGTAACATTTGACGCGCCCGCATTAAGGTTTTTTGGATGTGTCGATTGGACGGTTTGGGGTCGAGGATACGATTCTTTTCCATCGGCGAGGGCTTATCTAAAGCCCATTTTTTAAGTGTTTCATGACCAGCATTCCAGGCTTGCAAGCCCCCCGGTGAAAGCACTTGCCAACGTTTAGCAAACATGGGAATAAAAGCACCAGCGAATTTTAATTGTTGCGGTGTTATATCCACATTCGCGGACCCTGAAATGGCTAAGGTATGGCCGCCATCCCCACGTCTAGTAACAGAAATAGCCGCTGTATGCAGGGCATCAGGCAGCCCTTTGGCGCCCGGCATGATAGCAAGGATTGACGAACGCACCGCCGATTGTGGAAAGCGAATGTCCAATTGATTACAGAAAGAAGAAGCCCAAGCCCCCCCTGCTAAGACCACTTGTGGTGTTGCAATGACACCTTGTTCGGTAATGACTCCGGTGACTTTCCCAGCTTGTGTTTCGATACCACGAGCGGCGCAATTTTGGTGGATACTGCCACCATGTTTTATAACGCCTTTGGCGATCAAAGGAGCGGCTTTAGAAGGATCGGCAATACCGTCTGAAGGAGAAAAGACACCACCTAACCAGCTCTGATGGGTGGCTTTGCCACGTTCATTTGCTTGCTCAGAAGTGAGCAGATGAGAAATGACGCCTTGCTGTTTGGCAAATTTTCCCCATTTTGCCCAGCTTTCAAGTTCTTTAGGGTTATTGGATAAGTAGAGCAATCCGCAACGACGAAAACCTAAATCTTCATTCAGATCCGCCATGATCTCTTCCCATAATTCGAGACTTTTTGTCGCCAAAGGCAGTTCTCGAGCGTCACGATTTTGTTGTCGACACCAGCCCCAGTTACGGCTGGATTGTTCTGCGCCAACTTGTCCCTTTTCAACTAACGCAACCTTCATGCCTTGACGGGCGATAAAATACGCCGCACAGACGCCTACAATGCCGCCGCCGATTACCACAACATCGGCCTTTTTGGTCAGGCTATCGGAGGAAGAAATGGTCATTAAGGGTGCGGGCATTGCGTTCTCCTAACGGTGACTTGAGTGTATTGACTGAATAGAATGTATTGGCTGACAGACATCATGCTTGCTGTGGTGTAACGTGACACCTTATTCACTTTGTAACTCTCCGAATCGCACCACGGTTACACCAGGTCGTAATTGGCGTATGGAAGGCATGACTAACACACAGTTTGGATAAGGCGTGACGATCTGTTGATCGCCTTGCCAAGCAATCGGAGTGCCAGCCTGAGGAAAGGTTTCCAATCCTGTGAAAGCATCACTAAAACGGAAATCCATGCTAGTAGCGACCACGGGTTCGGTTACCTTAACAATCTTTAGCTTGGGGTCAAGGGGCTGTAACCAATCGGCTGGTATATGGCGTTTTTCTATTATGCCATGCAACAATAAAAAGCGTGCTGTTACGTCCTTGGCAACGACAACGGAAGAGGCTTGCCAATGTTGCCCGCATTCAACCAGTAACGCATTTTTGGGACTGTTGGGATCGCCAAAAGCATTGTAATCTCGTAAACGACACCCTTCAGGGTGGCCTTCATCTTGGATGATCCAAGCGGGTGATTGTTGCTGCTTGGCGAAGCTCAATCCTTTATTAAGAGGGCCACATACATTTAATGGCGGACAAGCTTCGTGCATGGAGTGGATGTCGAGCAGGAAGTCCACTTCATCGATTACGGGACGTAATTGTCGTGCGCGCGCTAATTCGCAAGAGTTCTGGCTTAAGTCATCGAGTATTTGATGGGTCCAGACTCGGTTTAAGTCCTGATCGACAAAACGAGATGCATCCGGATTTTGCGCATCAAAGGCTTGGTAGGCTGCAACATTAGCAAAGGCCAAAGTCAGTTTGCCGTGACTTGGTCGTATGCCTAAATCAATGAGTGCTTTAACAACAATCGCACCACACACTTCATTGCCATGCGTTAATGAATTGATCATGACATGAGGGCCGGGAAGGCCACTGTCAAATTGATAAACATAAGGAATGTCCCCATTACCTTCGGCGTAGGGGGCGATATCGGGAAAGGGTATGTCAATTGGATAGTCTGCTAATGCTGTCTTGTTCATGCTGTAATGGCCTTCTGTTTTAGCTTAGATTTCCTTGGCAAAGGTATTTGGTGTCTAGGTAATCGTCTAAACCATAGCGTGACCCTTCACGACCATAGCCAGATTCCTTTACTCCGCCAAATGGTGCGGTTTCTGAGGCGATGGCACCTTCATTAATGCCGACAATACCGGTCTGCATTTGATGGGAAACTCGCCACACACGATTGATATCTTGTGAATAAAAATATCCCGCCAATCCATAGGGTGTATCGTTGGCCGCAGCTATGACTTCTTCTTCATGATGAAAACGAAATAACGGTGCCACCGGACCAAAGGTTTCATCATGGGCCAATTCCATGTCGTGGTTAGCATCGCCTAAAACGGTGGGAGCAAAATAATAAGGCCCAGTGGCTAGGTCGTTTTGCAATGCTTGGCCACCGGTTAATAAGGTGGCGCCTTTTGCTAAGGCATCCGCCACGTGGCGTGCTATTTTGCGAACGGCTTTGTCATTGATCATAGGCCCGATTTGACTGTCTTGATGATCCCATGGCCCGACTTTTAGATTGGCGATTCGCTCAACGAGTTTTTCCGCAAACGCTTCATAGCAGCGATCATGAACATAAATACGATTTGGGCAAACGCAGGTTTGGCCGCCATTACGAAATTTAGCGGCGATCAAGCCTTCTACCGCAGCGTCCAGATCGGCATCTTCAAACACGATGAAAGGCGCATTGCCACCCAGTTCAAGGGACATTCTTTTCAAGGTGCCTGCGGCTTCTCTGGCTAGCATCTTGCCAACCGCGGTAGAGCCCGTAAAAGTGACTTTACGAATGCGAGAGTCAGATAACCAACTGCCCACCAAATCAGCCACCTTGTGTCGAGAACAAGTGACAATATTGATGACGCCTTTGGGTAAGCCAGCTTCTTCCGCTAAGGCCACTAGGGCCAGAGCCGTTAATGGGGTGTCTTCGGCAGGTTTGGCTACTATCGTACAGCCAGCCGCCAAGGCGGGTGCCAGTTTACGGGCAATCATCGCGAGAGGGAAATTCCATGGCGTGATCGCCGCTACGACACCAACCGGCTCTTTGACCACCATGAGTTTTTTGTCGGTCACGGTTTGTGGCAGGATATCACCATAAGTGCGTAAGGCTTCCCCAGCAAACCAATCTACGTAAGCCGCGCCGTAATTTACTTCGGCTAAGGATTCCGTCAAGGGTTTACCTTGTTCGAATGACATAATAGTGGCGAGATCATGACGGTTTTCAAGGATGAATTGATGCCAACGGACGAGAAAGTTTGACCGCACTTTTGCCGGCTGATTACGCCATTTATCGAAAGCCTCAAAGGCAGCATCGGTAGCCAGTTTGGCGTCGTCTGCGGAACTCTCTGCGACCTCAGCAAAAGTGTCTCCGCTGGCTGGGTTTTGAACTGGATAGACTTGGCCTTGTACGCTGTTTTGCCAGTGTCCATTGATAAAGTTGTCAGCACGGATGAGCGAAGGGCGTGTTAAGGTTAACGTCATCGGGTTACGGCCTTGTGTAATGCAGTGAGTAAGTAATGAAGGTTATTTTAACCAGCTGAACAGGGCATTTGGCTTGGATAATGATAAGGAAAAGAAGGATTCCTGCTTTATTTTTATGGAATTCAGAAGCATATGCCGTTTGTTCACGGCATGTGCAGTAACCTATGAGATGAGCGGGATTAATTGTCTTGCATGAAAAGGTTGTCAATGGGGTAAAACTTTTTCACTATGGGGGATTTGATGACGATGTAACTGAAATATTTATCAATGAAAATATTCTGGTCTAAAAGGTCTTCCATCACCGTCTGATAGTGCACCACATTACGTGTCAAAAAGATGAGTTGATAGTCAAATCCACCGCTGACAAGATGACATTCCTGCACCTCATCCACTTTGCGTATGTAAGCTTCAAATTGGGCGAAATGGTCTGGTCGGTGATCCTTAAGGGTAATCTGGGTAAAGACTCGTTGAATGGTGCCTAATTTTTCCAATTGAATATGTGCACCGTAATCCACTATGTAACCTGACTTTTCTAGGCGTTTGACACGGGTTAGGCAGGGGCTTGGTGACAAACCTACGGCATCGGCCAAATGCACATTGGAGATACGACCGTTACGCTGCAGATGGCTTAGAATACGGATATCCAGTCTATCTAGTTTCGGCGCTCCGTTCATCCAAATCTCCAATTATTTTAAGCAGTTAGGTATTTGATATTAACAACAAAGATCGTTAAACGTCATCAATAAGGCGCAAAAATAATTACGATGTAAGAGGCATCATTTATTCACCACGGATTGCGAGTATGTGGCTGCCTTATCCATTGCCAGACGAACGTCAGGTTGCGCTATTATCTCATCAAGAGTGCTCGTTAAGCGTTGAAACAAGAGGTCAAAATCTCGTTTGGTATAACATAGGGCTGGCGCAAAGCCAAGAATATTGTCGGCAAAGGCGCGGAAAATAAGCCCGTGTTGATAAGCGCTTTTGGCAATACGGTCAGCCAATTTTAACTCAGCAGGAAAAGGCGTTTTAAGCTCTTTATTGGCGACCAATTCCACAGCACCCAGTAAGCCGCGACAGCGGGCATCGCCGACCAGAGGGTGAGACATAAATGCTTGTAAACCTTGTTCAAAATAGGGGCCAAGGTGCTGACCATTAGCCAACAATTTCTCTTCGTATAAGCGAATCACTTCTAAAGCGATGGCAGCACTGACAGGGTGCGCTGAATAGGTGTAACCATGACCAACAGGCGCGTTAGAACCACAGCCTTCTAGTAGACCTTGATACACCTCATCACTCATCATGACCGCACCCATGGGGGCGTAACCTGAGGTCAAGCCTTTTGCCATGGTCATTAGGTCGGGGGTTACTTGTTCTGCCAAGCTGGCAAACATGGGCCCAGTGCGACCAAATCCTGTGATGACTTCATCCACCACAAATAATATGCCCAACTCGTTACAGCATAACTGCATGGCTTTAAGCCAACCTTGCGGCGGGATAATCACGCCACCAGAGCCCATGATGGGTTCACAGAAAAATGCTGCGACCTGATCCACGCCCAGTTCTTTAACCTTGTTTCTCAAAGCCGTGACCGACTGGTTAATAAGGCTTTCATCGGTTGTCTTTTCAGCACTGCGATAAGCGTAAGGACACGGAATACGATGTTGATTAGGCTGGGGTAAATCAAAATGTCGATGAAAGGCTGGCAAGGCTGTCAGCCCAGCGCCTTGAGATGACGAACCATGATAACCGCGTTCGACGCTGATAAAGTGCTTTTTACTGTGTTTTCCTTGAGCATTGAAATAATTGGTGATGAAACGAATGGCCGAGTCGACGGCATCCGATCCCCCCAGGGTAAAGTAGACATGCTGGAGTGAAGAGGGGGTAATCTCAACTAATTTAGCGGCCAGCTTGATGGCCGGTTCAGAGCCAAAATCAAAGTAACCTGTGGCATAAGGAAGAGTGCGCATTTGTGCTTCTGCAGCCTTGATCACACTGTCTTGACCATAACCCACATTGACGCACCAGAGTCCTGAAAAAGCGTCTAATAATTCTTTGCCTTGATAATCGGTAAGGTAAGCCCCTTTACCAGAATGAAGTATGGTGACGCCCTTTTCTTCGTGTTCACGATAATGGCTGACAGGGTGGATTAGATGCTGTTTGTCCAGAGAAACTAAAAAATCGTTATGCATATTCACGGCACCATCAGTTAGGAAAAGGAAACTTATACTAGTACGAAAACAGCGGCGTAATATGTTAAGTAAGCTAGTCTGAACAGGCGAAATATGGCGAATTGGAGCGCGAATCGAAAGATTATTTTGTTTATTGCTGTTGGCCTGCTTTTCTCCTTTTAGGCCCTTAAAAAGCTGACATTTGAAGGCTATCATATTGCCTTAAAAGTCATTGTTTGCATCCTTTTCTGTCTCCAGTTGAAGGGTGAAAACGCATTGTTGAAGAGAGCCTGTTATGAGCCTTGCTATTGTATTTGCCACCAATTCCCCTAATTACTCAAAGGCGTTGGTGGCACTCTGCGGTCAACTGTATCCCGAGGTTGCGGCCTATTTACCTGAAGATGAGGGGGCACAAAAGGCGAGGGTGGCAGCATGCTGGGCACCGCAACAAGACTTATTAGAGCGCTTTCCTAACATTCAATTGGTGCATTCTGTCGGTGCCGGTGTTGATCATATTCCAGAGAACATTTTAACTTCCTCAACGCCGGTCTGCCGAGTGGTTGATGATGGGCAAAAATGGGCGATGTTTGAATACGCTCTTTACGGCATATTACATGTACAGCGTAATTTTGATAAAGCAATCATGGAGCAGGCGTCGCAAAACTGGCAACGCTACCCTATGAAAACGGCTTCTGCGGTGCGGGTGGGAATATTAGGAATGGGCGAATTGGGCGGTTTTGTTGCACAACAATTGGCTCAGTTTGGCTACCGTACAATGGGGTGGTCACGGTCACAGAAAAGCCTTGATCAGGTGTCTTGTTTTTGTGGCGAAGATGGATTGACGCAAATGTTACAACAGACGGATGTGTTGATTAATTTGCTGCCCTTGAATCAACACACTCAAGGCATCTTGAATCGGGATTTGATGGCACAGTTGCCAAAGGGCGCGTACCTAATTAATTGTGGTCGAGGTGGGCATCTGGTAGCGAGTGATTTAATAGCAGCGATTGAATTAGAACATGTACGTGGCGCTTTACTGGATGTTTTTCCTGTTGAACCCTTACCCTCGTCAGACCCTTTATGGAAAACCAAGGGGGTCATCATCACACCACATGTGGCTTCTGATGCATCCAAACCGGAAATTATTCATCAGTTGGTGCGTAACGCAAACCGATTGGCGAATGGGCAAACACCTCTTAACCTGATTGATGCAAGGCGTGGCTATTAAGTGCTGCTTTTGAATCAGCTTGACGTAAACACTCTAAAAAAGAGCATATTTTTGCAATGAAAGCGTATTCGCACGTGTCGAGAGTGTTTGGTTGCTAGGCTCAATATCTCTTTTTACGTTTAAAAGTGTTTTAGATCTGACAAAAACTCATGTGCCTTCCCCTTTTCAAAAGGTGGGATTTTTCTTTTGTTCTTCTTGCCCGATATTTAGTTAGTTTCCTCGGATTGGCTTTGGTTGGGGAGTTATCTTTTGTTCTTCTTTCCCGAGATTTGATTATGTGCTTCTGATTGGCTTTGGTTGGGGGAGCATTATTCCGCTCTGCTGAGCGGGTAACTTTTGCCAAACGATGCAAAAGTAACCAAAAAATCTTTTGAGTCCTTTCGCACATTCAGGAACGTGTCGAGGGTTACCTCATGAAGCGAATTATCTCTTTTTACGTTAAAAGCGTTTCACATCTGACAAAGTCTCGTGTTCCTTCCCATTATGTCTTCAAGGGGAAGGTGAGGATGGGGTTAGTCCAGCAACCACAAATCAGCTCACCGCCAACAACGAAAAGTAGCTCTGATTTCGCCTATCGAAAAAAACTGCAATTCTCTTTGGAAACGCCAAAACGCTGTTCTAATATGAAGTGAACGTAAGGGATGTACGAATGTATTGATAAGGAGTTTTCCAGCCTTTTATTCACTCCCTTCTAATTTAAATTCGCACGTTTGTTTTCCAGATTTGGATTTTATTGATACCTTAACAAGCACTCAAATCTTTAAGTAAAATTGAACTTTTGTTTATTCATGGAGTGAGAGCAGTAATACGACATATAAAGTTGGGGAAACCTTATTATGAATGGATTACCAACCTGTTAACTAGAATGCATAAAAACAAGGTTGTTGTTTCGTTAGCGAATAAGTTAGTTCGAGTTGTTTGGGTGATACTTGCACTAGATCAAAAATATCATGCTCAAACGATCTAAATTTTAAAGAGTGATACACCAAGTTTTGCTTAGTAACAAAGAGTGATGGCAAGATAGGTAAGACCGTGACTTGGAAATTCTGGGACTAACATCGTTTCGTTGAAAACGCCAAAATGATTAGAACCAAGTCAGCGCCATTTTGAATTAGTAAAGCATCAGGGATAAAAGCTAAAAAGGCTTTACTAAAAATCCGAATAGATGGCTACAAAACTACTCTTGTTAAAGCTTGATTTTGCTTGCAAAAATCGGGGTGTCCATAGATGTTAAACGTCAATCATAGCTATGTCATGGATTCAAAATTACAACCCTGAATGGGTAGAGGACAAAGAAAAGGCAGAGGCACTTATTCAAGCTTTCGCTCGACTATGGGTTGGCAAAACCATTGAGTCAGCCTATGTGGGCTGGTACGTGCCAGACGACGAATGGTACGAAGACTTTCCCATAATTATTAAAATCGACGGGGTTCAGTTTGAGGTATGCTGGAAGAAGTTCGATAGCCTTTCTATTACCAAAAACCAGATAGATATAGACAATTGTATTTCAGGTGATGAGCTTATTCCGTACAAGAAAGATGCATTGTCTGCTCTACAAAGCGCAATCGGGAAACGCATTAAATCAGTAAAGCTTGGAATGTCTTCTATGACTTTGGAGGATAAAGTAATTCCCATGATAAATAGCTTAGATTTTGAGCTAGAAAATGGCTATCTCACTATTTTTAATGCACTAGATGAAAATGGGATCAGCAATGTGCCAGCCAACGTTTAACAAATCAAAGCACTCGGACTTGGCAAAGCTGTCACCTTTTTTGTTCCAAAAAAGCCGCAAACTTCACCAAACTGGTGTTTGAGGCGTTATACGCTCAAAAATCACGCTGACCATTTGTAACCCAAAGGGTTACGATGAAATCATGATTAAGAGTTTTATACATAAAGGCCTTCAGAAGTTTTACGCTAAAGGAACCACACCAGGAATTCAGAAAAAGCACGAGAATAAGCTTCGTCTTATTTTGTCGAATCTCGATCAAGCCGAAACACCTGATGACATGGATTTACCTGGCCTTTACATGCATAAACTTAAAGACAATAGAAATGATATTTGGTCTGTCCGGGTAAGTGGGTACGGGAGAATGACATACCGCTTTGTTGGACGAGATGTTGAAATTGTTAATTACGAGGATTATCACTAATGAATATGCATAACCCTGCGCATCCCGGTGAGATACTCAAAGATCTTATTATTGATGCTCTAGACCTTACGATTACTGATGTAGCGCAGCATTTAAATGTGAGCCGTAAAACACTATCGAAAGTTCTTAATGGTAAAGGGGCTATTACCCCAGAGATGGCTCTCCGTCTTGAACTCGTTTTCGGTAAGCCATCAGCGGCCCATTGGCTTCGTTTACAAAACGCTTTTGACTTGTGACAAACAAGGCAACACCAGAGCTCTTTATATGTCTCACCGTATAATATGGCTGCGGTATAAAACGCGCATAACAAAAAAATTCAGTTCGCCCCCACCAACAACTGAAATTAAATAGTTTCTAATGGGCAATGATTTAGCCATTTTACTCAGCAGTTCATAAAACCCCTCGTATGCTTCGCAATCGATTAAAAATTACGCTAATGTCCTTATCTTAGACCGCAAAAATACGATATGAAGGGAAGGGTATGGTGCAGTGGGTTACAAGGTGGCTCGCTTTGTCTAAAAAATAATCACAGTATTGCGCGTTTGCGCTGGTAGAAAAATAAAAAAGTCTTTTAGTATCAATGGATAAGAATATCCGTAGCAAAAATAACGCGTTGTGGATAAATGTGTAAATTCGCATGCTCGTTTTTCCAGACTTGGATTTTGTGAATACCTTTATAAAAGCATTAATTTTCAGCTACTTATAAAGGTATTGGCGATACTTATGAATTGTCTAAACGCGCATGCGCATTATTAAAAATGTTAGGCGAATAAACAAGGGTGGGCACTTTGAATAGTAGATATTTACTTTTAGCGTTACCTATATTTAGTTTCCTTTGGTTTACTAGTACTATTTTTATAGCTGGTCACTTTTATCCTGAATACAGCCATATTGCTCAATTTATAAGTGAATTGGGGGCAACGGGATCACCTTATGGGGTTTATGTAAATTATTTAGGGTTTATCCCCACTGAATTATTCATATTTGGTTTTGTATCTATTAGTTATTCTGTATTACCCCGTACAAAGTCGAATACCATTGGACTTATATTTATTGCAATCTACGGTATTACCCTTGGCATAGCAGCTATTTTCCCATGTGACTTTGAGTGTAAACCTGATGTGCCAACAATATCTCACAATATTCATATGGCTTCAGCTTTTCCTGGTTACATATGCGGGATTATCGCAATATTCTGTATATCTTCAGATTCTATGTCATGGTCAAAATCAAAGACATTTAAATTTACGGGTTATGTAGCTGCTATATTAGCTCTGTTCGCTTTTTTAAATTTAGACCCGAGTTCAAAAGCGGTAGGGTTAAATCAACGTATTTTAGAGCTTACAATGTATTTATGGCTTATTTTCCTTGGATACAGTTTGAGTAAATATTTGCCTAACAAGCAAATCAACAAGGACTAAAAACAGCGGGCTGTTCGCTTCGCTCCATTTTAGCCCACCATTTTTAGCCCATTAATAGGGCGTTAGGAGGCTATGGCAATAGAAATAAAATATGCATCCGATAGGACTCGATCCGCTGTCGTTACGATCATCTTTACCGTGTTCGCACTTGCGCTTGGAGATGCAATCATCAAGGGAGTAAGTGCCAGTTTTACACTTTGGCAAATTTTCGTTTTGCGCTCTGCGGTCGTTGTATCTATTCTTGTCTTGACGCTCAAATCTCGTCAATGGCATGCGTCAATCCTGCCGAAACATTTTTGGTGGACGTTGTTGCGAAGCTTGATGCTGACGATAATGTGGGTCACCTACTATGCCTCGCTTCCTCATATCAACTTGTCAGTAGCGGCAGCTGCATACTACACGTTGCCACTTTTTATCACGATCTTCGCTGCTGCGTTTCTTGGAGATACTATCGGCAAGATTGGATGGCTAGCGATAGCGCTTGGGTTCATTGGGGTTATTTTGGTACTTCAGCCGCGAATCGAGGATTTCAACTGGTATGCTCTCCTCCCAGTTTCATCCGCTATCTTATATGCCTTGGCGATGATACTCACTCGATCTCATTGCAAGTCGGAGAATGTACTCGTGCTTTCTCTCTGGCTGAACCTTGTGATGTTCGTCTTCGGTGCAGTGATATCCTTGGCGTTGTTGTTGACCCAACAAAGTCCACAGATGACTGAGGGTCAGGTGTTCCTTATTGGCCTCTGGTCGGAGATGGGTATAAAAGAATGGTCGGTCATTGCTGTTCTCTCGGTAGCAATACTGGTCGGGAGCATAGGGGCGGCGTACGCTTATCAAAACGGCACGCCAGCTACAATCGCGACCTTCGATTTTGCTTATGTAGCGTTCGCTGTCCTCTGGGGTATAGTCATGTTTCAAGAGATCCCAAGTTTTGTTGGTGCGGTTGGCATGTTCCTAATCGTGTTTGCAGGGGTTCTTGCTGTTCGCTCAAAGACAAAGCGTCATGATCCGCCTAACAAACGTATGCTGTCGGACGCGACGACGACGCCGCGCCGCTGATGTTTGGCGTTAGCCGTACAAGTTGATCACTCAAGCTCTTGTGATACTATAGTGATACTTCTAATCCTTTGATTTTAGGCTCTGTCATGAAAGTTGAATTAGTTACTACACTCAAGCGCCAAGCAACAAAAATTTTAGCGGATCTACACTCCTCAAAAGAACCTGTTTTGATCACCGAGCATGGTCAGCCTTCTGCGTACCTTGTCGATGTTGATGATTTTGAGTTTATGCAACAAAGAATGGAATTGCTTGAATCACTTGTTCGCGGCGAGAAAGCAATTAAAGATGGCCATACATTTTCGAATGAGCGAGCGAAAGAGAAAATGGAAAAATGGCTGAAATAATTTGGACTGCTCCTGCGCTAAATAACTTGAACGAAATTGCCGAATATATAAGTTTAAGTAACTCTGCAGCGGCCAAAAAATTAGTTCAAACCGTTTTTGATAAAGTGACAAGATTAGAGGAGTATCCTGAATCTGGTAAAGTCCCATCGGAATTACCCAGTTTCAGTTATAGGGAGTTAGTTATTAACCCTTGCCGCGTATTCTATAAAGTTGAAAATGACCGTGTATATATTCTGCATGTCATGCGTCAAGAACGGGACTTAAGAAAGTTTCTACTTACCAGTTAAGTACGGCTAACAAAGCCATTAAGTCGGTTTCGTAACCGTTGTCTCGGTTCCGCTTCGCTCGTATTTTAGCCCACCCGTCTGCGCCCCTTATTTTAAAGTTAGCCCTACCTACAACTGAAATTAAAAAGTTCCAAATGGGCAATGATGTAGCCATTTTCCTCAGCCGTTCATAAAACCCCTCGTATGCTTCGCAATCGATTAAAAATTACGCTAATGTCCTTATCTTAGATCGCAAAAATACGATGTGAAGGGAAGGGTATGGTGCAGTGGATTACAAGGTGGCGCGCTTTGTTATTTGTGTCAGTGGTGATTGTGCTGGCTTGGGTCGGAGTGGTAGACAGTTATGCCGAAGACTACATTAATGCCTCGTTGGTGACGTCTTCTGTGTCGTTTGGCTTGGCTAGATTGTTCAATGCTACTGTGTCAGTGCTGTCGACCGTCACACTCAATGTTCCCATCGTCGGCTCGATTCAGATTGGTGAAATGCTAGATCCACTGAATGATTTGGTGGAAGACTTTTCGTCCATTATGAAGTACGCCATTTCGTCCTTATTGATCCAAAAATTTCTCGTGGAAATCTTCCAAACTCTGTATTTCAAAGTCTTTATTAGTGTGTCTGGCGTGCTCTACTTAGTTTGCTATTACTTTTCTCTCAGTGGCTTGGTGGTGATTTATCGAGTGTTTCTATTTGCTTGTCTGTGTAAGTTTTCCATTGCCTTAGTGGCGTTAGCAAGCGGTTGGATGGACAGTGCCTTTGTTGAGCCACGCATAGCGCAAAATAATTTGGCGCTGGAGGCGTTTCCCGTTTCCCCCAATCAATTGGATCAGTCATTGGATTTGACCGCAGAGCTAAAAGCTCAAGCGGCGTTAGATTTGCAAGAAGAAAAGCTAAAGCATGATGCTCTGTTAGCGCAAATGTCATTGTTGCGTGAAGCCTTAGCAGAACTTAATGAAGAAAAAGCCATGCTAAACGAGCAGAAAGCGAAGTTGATGAAAGAAGAAGGGACTTTTAATAGTTTGTTTAATCGCTCAGATGCCTTGAAAGCCATTCAAACGGAATTGGATCAGGTGAATGACAAGATTCGCATTCAACGTCTCACTTTGGCTGATCTGTCAGATCAAGAACAAGAAAGTGTCGATGACATGGCGTCTTTAACCGAGCGTATGAATGGCAAAATGAGCACCTTTGAAAGTCTTACCAGTGGTTTTAGTCGTGTCACCATGGCCGCCAAAAGCAAAATTTTGGGTTATGTGGATTCCTTGAATGCGTCCATGGATAAGTTCTTAAATTTGATGGCGCTGTTTTTACTAAAAACCTTGGTCATGCCGTTATTGTTCTTGTGGGGTATCTATAAAGCTTTCGTGAAGGTATGGGAAATGACGCCAAAGCAAGCCGTAGAGAAGGCGCAAGCCTCATTGAATCGCATCCCTAAATGAGTTGGTTCACTGCAATGGAGCATAAAAAATTCCCAGTGAGAAAGCTCACTGGGGATTTTTGTTTGCTGACTTTTTCTTATTAAAAGAATAGCTTGGCTTAAAGCGTGAAAGGACGGTCGCCGTTTTCGTCTTTAATGCGTGTGGGTAGGCCCATGTCGTTCAACAAACCTAGGAAAGGTTTCGGGTCTAGCTGTTCAACGTTGCGCATTTCTTTGGCATCCCAAGTACCGTTTGCCACCAAAATAGCGGCAGCAACCGGTGGTACACCAGCGGTGTAAGAAATACCTTGGCTGCCCACTTCGTTGTAAGCGTCTTTGTGATCGGCCACGTTGTAGATGAAGACTTCTTTTTCTTCACCGTCTTTGATGCCTTTTACCACATCGCCGATGCAGGTTTTACCTGTGTACTCTGGTGCCAAAGAAGAAGGGTCTGGCAATACCGCTTTCACCACTTTTAACGGCACAACTTCTAAGCCTTCTGCGGTTTTCACTGGCTGTTCAGACAAGAGCCCCAAGTTTTTCAATACCGTAAAGACATTGATGTAATGTTCGCCGAAACCCATCCAGAAGCGTACGTTTGGTACGTCTAGGTTCTGTGATAGTGAGTGAATTTCATCGTGACCTGTCATGTAGGCGGTTTGCTTACCGACCACAGGTAGGTCATCGGTACGGCTGATTTCAAACATTTTGTTTTCTTGCCACTGGCGATTCTGCCAAGAGTAAACACGACCAGTAAATTCACGGAAGTTGATCTCAGGGTCGAAGTTGGTTGCAAAGTATTTGCCGTGGCTGCCCGCATTGATATCGATGATGTCGATATCACTTACGCTGTCAAAGTAATCATTGTAGGCCAAAGCGGCATAGGCGTTTACCACACCTGGATCGAAGCCAACACCTAAAATGGCCGTAATGCCATTGTCTTTACAACGCTCACGGCGTTGCCATTCGTAGTTGGCATACCAAGGTGGTTGCTCACAAATTTTTTCAGGCTCTTCGTGAATGGCGGTGTCTAGGTAAGCAGCGCCCGTTTCGATACAGGCTTCCAAAACAGACATGTTAATGAAGGCAGAACCGACGTTGATGACGATTTGCGATTCGGTGTCTTGAATCAACTTTACAGTGGCTGGCACGTCTAGAGCGTCTAGGGCAAATGCTTGAATGCGGCCTTCGACTTTCATACTGCCTTTGTCTAGGACACTGGCTACAATATCGTCGCATTTCGCAACGCTACGTGAAGCAATTGCGATATTGCCCAGTGTGTCGTTGTGTTGAGCGCATTTGTGAGCGACGACACGCGCCACGCCTCCGCCACCAATAATGAGGACATTTTTTTTCATAGTAAGACTATCTCCAAAAGTTGAGTCTGTAGAATTAGGACAGATTCTGTTCAAAATCTTGGTAATCAAACTCTCTAACGAGTTCGATCGTGCCATCCAATTGGCGTATGGCAATGGACGGCATTTTGACGCCATTAAACCAGTTTTTCTTCACCATGGTGTATCCTGCTGCGTCTTGGAAAGACAAGCGATCACCTACTTGTAACGGTTTTTCAAAGGTGAACTCACCAAAAATATCGCCAGCGAGGCAAGATTTACCGCATACCATGTATTCGTGTTCGCCATCGTTTGGCAACATTTTGGCATTCTCACGATAAATCAGTAGATCCAACATGTGAGCTTCGATAGAGCTGTCGACAATGGCCAGGTTTTTGCCATTGAATAGGGTGTCGAGTACCGTCACTTCAAGCGTGGTGCTCTTGGTGATACTGGCTTCACCTGGCTCTAGGTAGACTTGTACGTCGTATTTCTCAGCAAAGGCTTTTAGACGCTGGCAAAAACGCTCCAGTGGATAGTTGTCACCCGTAAAGTGAATACCACCGCCTAAGCTGACCCATTTGACTTGCGCAATCAGATGACCAAAGCGTTCTTCGATCCGGCTCAGCATCTCATCAAAACGCTCAAAGCTGTCGTTTTCACAGTTGTTGTGGAACATGAAGCCAGAGATATCATTAATAACGGTACGGATGCGCTCAGGATCCCATTCACCTAAACGACTGAAAGGGCGGGCAGGATCGGCGATGATAAATTCAGAGGTGCTGACTTGTGGGTTAACGCGCAGACCACGCGTTTTGCCGGCACTGATGTCTTTAAAACGATTGAACTGGCCAATCGAGTTAAAGATGATCTTGTCAGAGTGGGCTAATACTTCTTCGATTTCATCGTCTGAGTACGCCACGCTGTAAGCATGGGTTTCACCTTGAAAACGGGTTTTGCCCAATTTGACTTCGTATAAAGAAGAAGAGGTGGTGCCATCCATGTAGTCTTGCATGAGATCAAAAACGGACCAAGTAGCAAAGCATTTTAGCGCCAGCAGAGACTTAGCGCCGGAGTGTTCGCGCACATAGGCAATCTTCTCTAAATTCTTCAATAGAGCGGCTTTGTCTATGAGGTAATAGGGGGTTTTGATCATGGCACCTGCCCAGTTATAAAAAGTCGGTATTCTAGCAAACAAGAGAGGATTTTCTAGTTGCCTATGCCTCTTTTCAGTGGCTTTTTCGTGTCATTTAGTGATTTTTTCTGACCTAACAAACAATGTGCGATTTTTGTGCAAATTTAGCCATTATCCTTATTCGGTGAACTGCTTTATAATTCGATGCGTTTTTGCTATTGGCTGCGTTTTTTTGCTATTGGCTAGGTGGCTTTAATAGCGAGTGGGATAATGAGAGGGCATGTGTCATGTTGATGTTAATAGTGGGTTTGGTGATTTTTATCTGCGTTCATTCGATACCTGTGGTGGCGCCAAACTGGCGTGAAATGCACCTTGAGAAAACAGGTTTGGTGCAATGGCGCACACGTTTTATTTTGTTGACCGTATTGTCGTTAGCCTTGGTTGTGTTGGGCTATCAGCAAATGCGCCTTGAGCCTGTTTGGTTATGGTTTCCTCCTGTCGTGGTTCAGCATGTGGCTTCTTTGGTTATGCTGGTGGCATTGTTCGCCTTAGGTTCGGCCTTGGTGCCAAAAACCACGTTGAAATCGAAAATGGGTTATCCCTTTTTAATTTCCGTTAAGTTGTGGGCATTTGCCCATTTAATGAGTAACGGTTCTCTGGCTGATGTGATTTTGTTTGGCAGCTTGTTGGCTTGGTCAGTGGTTAGCTTTGCTGTTTATCGTCGTCGTGATCGTAAAAATGCAGTGCAGCGTGAAGAAAGTGGTGTGCAATACGATCTGATTGCTTTTGTGTTTGCTATGGTGTCTTGGTTTGCCATTGTTTTCTTCTTACACAAAGCGGTCATTGGTGTGTCTCCGCTGGTGTAGTCTTAACCGGAAAAACATAAAAAAGACCTGACAATCTTGTCAGGTCTTTTTTGTTGGTATCAGCACATTCTTAGGTTCTGAAGTTGTTGATGTTGCTCATCATGTCGTCAGACAGGGCTTTCAGTTCTTCGGCACGGGTGGCGCTGTCGGCAGCTAAAGTAACCAGCTCAGTAGCGCTTTGTTGAATGTCAGCGGTATTTTGATTGACTTCAGCCGTGACACTGGTTTGTTCTTCTGTTGCTGTGGCAATTTGTGCGGCTCGATCGTTGATCATAGCAACCGATTGCTGGATTTGATCCAAGCTTAATTTGGCTTGGTTCACGTCTCGCACACTGCTTTCCGCTTTGTTGTGGCTGAGTTGAATTTTCGCCACCGCATCCTTGGTAATGCCTTGCAAGGCTTCAATCATAGATTGAATTTCTTCAATCGAGCGATAGGTGCGTTGTGACAAGACACGAACTTCATCGGCGACCACGGCGAAGCCACGACCTTGTTCGCCTGCACGAGCCGCTTCGATGGCAGCATTTAATGCCAGCAAGTTAGTTTGTTCGGCGATTTCCGAAATAGTCGTCAAAATGGAGTTAATACCATCCGCATTGTGACTCAAGTTATTGATGACTTCGGCCACTTCTTGAATGTCGGTGGCTAAGGCACGAATGCTGTTTTGACTCTGCTGAACTTGTTGTTGACCAAGGTTGCTTGATGCCACCGTTTCATCAGCATTGTTGGCGGTATTGGTGGCGTTACTGGCAATTTCTTGTGTGGCTTGCGCCATTTGATGAATCGCCGTCGCGACCATAGAAATGTTGCCTTGTTGTTCGCCGAGTTTGTCAGCACTTTGTTGCGATGAGCGATAGGAAGCATTCGCCTGATCCGATAAGTGCACGCCAATTTTTTTCAGATGTGAAATGGTATTGTGCAACAAGGCAACGAAATGGTTGAAGTTATTCACCAGCTCGGCAATCTCGTCTTTTGAGTTGCTGGTCAGGCGCTGAGTGAGGTCACCGTTACCGTGGGCAATCTGCTGTAAGCTTTCCGACACACGACGTAAGTCTTTTAACAAAATGCGAGAAATTTGAGACACCACCAAACAGGCTAATACCAGCAAGACAATCACGGCAATAATGATGTTTATGCCTAAATTATAAAGCGGTTTGTCTAAGGTCTTTTTGTCCATCATTAAACCCAACATCCAAGGGCTGTTTTGAATGTTGCTGGTATACATTAAGATTTTTTGTCCTTGAATATCCAGATTCGTAAAACTTGCCTTGGAGCGTGACGCAGTAAAGAAGCTCTTGTTTAAGTTGTCTGATAATTCAGTCGCGTCTTGCAAAATAAGCGACTTATCTGGATGAGCAATGATTTTACCTGTGCCATCAAAAAGCGTGCTGTAACCATTGCCAGCGACTTTCATAGCAGTGATTTTGCTCAGTAAATCGTCTAGAAATACCAGGCCACCAATGGCGCCTACAAATTTGCCTCTGACTTTAATCGGCTCAACAAAGGTCATGGATAATTTTTTGGTTGACGCCGAAATATACGGCGCGGTGACGTAAGCAGTGCCTTTGCTTTTCGCATCTTTGTACCAGCTGCGAACACGAGGGTCGTAGTCGGCGCTGTTAAGTGATGGATCGTGTCGATACATGGCGCCATTTTCCAATCCTAAGAAGGTCATGCCAAAACTTAAGCTGGTTTGAGCTTGTTGTAATATATCGAGGATTTGTTGTTCGTTGACTTCTGGGTTAGCGGAAAGCATGGCTTCAATTTTTTGCTTGATGGCGACCATAGTATTGGCACGATCTTTAGACCAAGTGTTGAGATAGGTTGAAATGGTGTCGGCTTGGGTTCTGGCGTCCAGTTCCACGCGATTTTTATTGGTGCTGGTGAAATCATAAAAGGAGACGCTTCCGACTCCAATGGCAACGATAATGGCCACTATGATGGCTTGCAGTATGATTTTAGTTTGTAGCGAAAGGTGCATCGTTTGCTCCAGTATAAGTGTGTTTGATCTTGTGCTCTTTTTTTGAAACGTCCCTATTCATTCCTTATAAATTATTATTCTTTCGCAATGATGAAATTTTTTATTATGAACCTAATTTCTGTCTGACTTCATTTGGGTGAAGCCTTACCCGTTAGCTGACAGCCTCCTGAGCCTGTGTTACTGTGCGCGGCTTTGATTTTTGTGAAACATACTTTATATAGGTGAATCAGATGATGTGTGGTTTCGATTATGGCACCTCTAATTGTGCATTAGGTGTGATGGCTGATCAGCAAGTAAAATTGTTGCCATTGGAAGCGGATAATGCTTTTTTGCCATCCACACTGTACGCGCTTGATCGTGACCTGATCACTGAATTCGTTGTGCATAATATGCCCTTTGAAGAGCAACGCCAAGCCTTAATTGATGTGCGTCAAGCGGCGTTGAATCGAGCACAAAGGGTGCGCCGTGAAGAGGATATTAAGCACTCTGATCAAGCCTTGTTTTTTGGTCGTGCGGCGTTTGCAGAATATTTTGAATTTCCACAAGAAGGCTATTTTGTTAAATCACCTAAATCCTTTTTAGGCAGCTCTGGTTTACGCAAACAGCACACAGACTTCTTTGAAGATGTGGTCACTTGCATGATGCAGAATGTCAAACGCTCGGCAGAAATACATGCTGGGCAAACACTGACACAGGCTGTGATTGGTCGACCGGTTAATTTTCAAGGGGGGAATGCAGAACAGAGCAATCAACAAGCGTTGCAGATATTAACCACCGCCAGTCATCGAGCAGGTTTTAAATCCGTCGAGTTTTTATACGAGCCGATTGCTGCTGGGTTGGACTTTGAAACTAAATTGGATGAAGATAAAACCGTATTGGTAGTGGACATTGGTGGTGGTACAACGGATTGTGCTATGGTGCGAATGGGGCCAAGTTATCGCGATAAGTTGGATCGCACAGCGGATTTTCTTGCCCACACTGGCGAGCGAATTGGTGGCAACGATTTGGATATCACTATTGCCGCAAAGCAATTTATGCCTTTGTTTGGTATGGATTCACCTTTAAAAACCGGCTTGCCAATGCCAACACAGATTTACTGGAATGCTGTGATGACCAATGATGTGACCGCCATGACCAGCTTCAACAGTTTGCAAAGTGAGCAACAAATTGAAGATCTGATGCGTGACGCTAAACAGCCTGAGTTATTAGAGCGCTTTGCTCACCTGCGCGAAAACAAGCAAAATTTTCACATTGTTCGCAATGCAGAAGAGGGTAAAATAGCCCTATCTCAACAGCAAAATCATAACATCAATTTGGCTTACATCGCCCCTGGTTTGATGATTGAACTGGAGCGTCAAGCAGTGGCTTTGTCCATAGCTATACCTTTGCAGAAAATGATGAGTTTAATGACACAAGCTATTGAACAGGCGGCAGAGCGGCCTGATCTTATTTACATCACAGGTGGCTCGGTACAATCGCCTATTGTTCGCGCGGCCATTGAGGAGCGCATAGGGCAAGTACCAGTCATAGATGGTGATCACTTTGGTAGTGTGGCAGCTGGACTGACTGTGTGGGCGCAGCGATTATTTCGTTAACTAATTGATGAACTGAGGAAGTGAACATTGTTACAAGCCATTAAAGAGCAAATTCGAAGTCTGTTTTCTTGGAGCGATGTGAAACGTCCTTGGCATATTGCTGTTATCGCTGCCATTTGTGTTGGTATTCCACCTTTTATTGGCGCCGCTATAGGGCAATTTGCCTTGGCTACCCTAGCAAGTTTGGGGGCTATGGCGATTCTGTATTTACCTAAAACGCGAACGGCGCACCGTATGGTGACCCTTACCCTGTGTTCTTTTGGCTTTATGTTGTGTTTCAGTGTGGGGGCTTTGTCCAGTTTCAGTCCTTATACGGCTGCTTTCGCTTTGGCGGTGTTGTCGTTTGGTGCTATTTTGATAACTCGCTATTATTACTTACCGCCACCGGGCAGTTTCTTTTTTATTCTGGTTACCGCATTAGCCATATACTTACCCTTTGATTTAAGCCATTTGCCTCGCAATATTGGTATGGTTGCGTTAGGCGGTATGTTGGCTTGTGTGATTGCTTTTATTTACAGCTTGATGACTGGCGCGAATGATTTACCGCAGACCACAGTAGAAACTGATCCAAGAGTGAATGCCATTTTGCTGGAAGCATCCTTGGTGGGGTTCTTTATTGGTTTGTCTTACTTGATCGCGACTTGGTTGCAATTGGTTAACGCTTTGTGGGTGCCGATTTCTTGTGCGGCAGTATTGCAAGGGGCGACTTATCGTATGATATGGCACAGAAATGTGCATCGTATTGTGGGTACAGTGATTGGCATGGGGCTAGCTTGGTGTGTGTTCGCGTTGCAACCAAATTACTGGTATTTGGCCTTTTTTATGTTTTTGTTCCAATTTTTGATCGAATTATTCATTGTCAAAAATTACGGCGCAGCAGTGATATTCATCACCCCCTTAACGGTTATCATGGCGGAGTTTACCAGTGCTAATATGTCGCCAGAATTGTTGCTGCAGCATCGTTTGCTGGACATTTTTATTGGCAGTAGCATAGGCATCATTGGTGGTACGATTTTCCATCGAACTTCTCTGCTTAAACGCATCGAGGCACGAATGAATGAACGCCGTTCTTTGTCTGGTCGCCATCCTTCCGCTGATTGATTCCGAGGGTTTTTTTATATCGTATTTGGTTTTTGCGGTCTTCCATAAAACCAGCCTTGATGGTAGCGAATGTCTAGGCTAGTGATTCTGTCTTTGTCTTCTTGGTCTTCTACGCCTTCGATGATACAGGGGATATTGAGGGTTTTGAAAATCTCAATGAAGGGCACCAAAAATTCACCATTTTTGGATTTGAGAATGCTCTTATCGATCTTGATGAAATCAAAGTCAAATTCAAAAATGTACGAGAAGTTGGAAAAACCAGAGCCAAAGTCATCCAAAGCAAAACGATACCCCAGCTCTTTGAGCATCTTTATGGTCTTTTTAATCTTTTCTCGATTGAGGAACAAGTCTTCGTCTTCTGTGATTTCTATGATGATCTCTTGGCGTTGTGTTGGGTTAATGGAAGACAAATAGCTTGTTATACGACCATCGATTAAATGTGTGGCCGACAGGTTAATGTGGAAGTTTTTACAGGCGAATTGTTCGCGTTCGGTAGCCAATTTACTGAGCTGCCACAAGGTATGATCAATATAAAGATTGTGCTTTTTAATGTTGTTGATCAGATGAATGGCGTGTTGTTGGTTTTGGTATCGGGTAAAGATTTCATACGAAAAAACCTGGCCATTTTGCGCATCTATGATGGGCTGATAAACATTAAAAAAGGTATCTGAATAAATTTTTCTTTTGAGTTTTTTTCTGTCCGATAAGAAGGTCAGGAATGGGATAGAAACAAATTGAAAAAACAGAAATGACAACACAAAAGTCGACAAATAAAAGACATAGGATGGGTTGAGATCCTGTTTGTATTGATAGGCATAATATAGGTTTGCTATGTATTGCGATGGCATCTCACGATAATTGGCAGCTAAGTTATCGCCAAGTGGTTGGGTGTCTATTTTGATGTTTTGCAGCAAGTTCTCAATGGATTTGTGTTTAATAAGCACATTAAACTCAGTTTCTTGCGAGGACTTTTTCACCACATAAATCTGTTCATTGTAAAGATTGGAACTATGCGGGCCGGAAAATATAAAGCCATCATGGGCTTCTGGGTTCCGCACTTGAACATTGCTTTCACCCCAAGAACTGCAAATCAGTGTGCCGCGCATTTCTCCTGCTTGGACTATGCCAATTTCTATCACGCCATCTATGTTAAAGATGGATTTGCGCATGTTGTTGAGCACTTGAGTAGAGCATTCGCCAGTGAATAAATGAGACGTGTTGTCTAATACCTTGGTAATAGAGAGGAGCAAGTTTTCAAGAAAAGCAATTTGTTTCTCATTGTTTTTGACTAAATGCTTCGAGGCTTGTGAAGATAATCGTTGGCACTCGGCCTCGCCAAGTAGGAAAGACAAGCCGAGAGCACAAACTAGACTAATCAATAAAATCTTCACTTTCTTTTGTAGCATTCTGACTCGCGAACTTAACAATAAGAAGATTCTAAAATTTTAGTAAGTTGACCATGAATGAAAAAGTATCTTTTTGTGAGTGAAAAGCTGAGATTCTCGAGTTTTGCTAAGCAAGGGATGCAAAGATGCTCATGAATGTAAGGAAATCGTCATGAATTTCATATGGTTATACTATTATGGGCTGAGGGTAATATTGCCTTTAAATGAAGATGAGAATTAATAATCGCTTAATTTCGGTAACGAAAAATTACATTTTATGCGCTAGATTCTTAATATTTTTAGTTTTTCTGCTAAATCTGGGCCATTTTACTTTGAAAAATTGCCTCTATTCGTCCGAGACGTTACCCTTTCTAACGATTGTTTAGAACTAATAAGTTATTAGCAGTCAGGTTGTGAAGGTGTTGGAAGCAACAGTGATTGTGGAAGATGAAACGGGAATTAGGTGTGAAACCTAAACTGCCCCCGCAACGGTAAATCGATTGTCTTATGAGGTTTTCTTGCACTGCGAATGTGGGAAGGAAGGAAATCGTTATCATGAGAGAAAATAAGTCGATGAGTCCGGAGACCGGCCTTCATGTAACACTGCATTTGCAGTTCTGAATTTGTTCATACGGGTGAGTGTGACAATGATGAGGAGGCACAAGAGTGCATATTGAACCAGGCGTCGTCGATGGCGCAAAAATGTTATTAAGTTATGGCACCGCTTTGGCAGCAGCAGGGTTAACCTTGAAGGCAGCGGTTGATGTCATTAAACAAGTTGGCGTTTCATCCTTATTGGGACGCAGTCTGATCACCAGTGTGTTGGTGTTTATTTTCTTTGAGGTGTTGCCTCATCAAGCAGTTGGCGTGTCTGAAGTACACTTCATACTTGGCTCGACTCTGTTCCTAATGTTTGGTGCTGGTGCCGCTGCGATTGGCTTGGCTGCTGGGTTGCTGCTGCAAGGTGTGCTTTTTGCACCATTTGATTTACCGCAATATGGCATGAACGTCACCACCTTGCTGTTGCCTTTGTTTGTCATGTCTATGATTGCAAAGCGCATTATTCCTCAAGAAACGGCCTATGTGGACATCAGTTACAAACAAACTTTGCAAATGTCGCTGATTTATCAAGGTGGCATTGTGGCTTGGGTCGCATTTTGGGCGTTTTATGGCCAAGGTTTTGGCGCTGAAAATCTAACTTCAGTAGCCACTTTTGGTCTGGCTTACATGAGCGTGGTTTTGCTAGAGCCATTGCTTGATTTAGCAGTATTGGCTGGGGCAAAAAGCTTACAGCGTTTGAAAGATTCAGTGCTTTTCAACACTCGCTTATACCACTAAGTTTTATCGTTAATCACGAGCGGCATAGACTCTTGATCATCTGATCTATCATGCCGCTCAAATCCTCTTTGTCTAAGTAAATGCCATCCAAATAGAATCTTGCTAAACCGTGTAAGCTGGCCCAAGTGGTTTGTCCAATGCGCAATGGGCTGTTGTCTGCCGGTAGTACCTTTTCTTGTTGGAGCTTTTCTACCCAATCAATCCAAGTTTTAAAAGTTTGCCGTGAGGCGGCTTTCAAGCTGTCACTAGGCTGACCTGCTTTCCATATTGCCCGCCCATACATCAGGTCGTAGGTCTCGCTGTGTTGTTGAGCGTATTCAATGTACAAATGAACATACTGACGAAACAATGCTAGGTTAGGCTGGGATTGCTCCATCAATTGACACAATTGTTTTTCTTGTTCGTAAAAGCCTTTTTCAGCCAAGGCACAAAGCAGAGCATTTTTGTCTTTGAAATGGTGATAGGGCGCGGTGCGTGATACACCAACCACATCTGCCAATTTGCGCATGCTTAAATTCTCAACGCCTTGATTCTTAATGATATCGGATGCGGCTTCTAGAAGAGATTTGGTGAGATCACCGTGATGGTATTTTTTTAGATTCGTCATGACGAAAGATTATTATCCGACAAACTTGACAATGTCAAAATGAAAATCTATCTTGACGGTGTCAACATTGCTTGCGGGCAGCAGCAATGACACTATTACTCAGTCACAATAATAAGAGAGTCGCTTATGAGTCATGCAGCTTACCCACATTTGTTTGAGCCTTTAGACCTTGGTTTTACTCAGTTAAAAAACCGCGTATTAATGGGTTCCATGCACCTTGGTCTGGAAGAAGTCAAAGGTGGTATTGAGCGTATGGCGGCTTTTTATGCCGAACGAGCGCGTGGTGGCGTGGCCTTAATTGTTACCGGTGGTATTGCCCCGAATACCGAAGGGGTGGTTTATGCTGGCGCTGCGGTTATGGGCTCTGAAAAAGACGTGGCTGAACACAAAATGATTACCGATGCGGTGCACCATGAAGGTGGTAAAATTTGTATGCAAATCCTGCATACAGGTCGTTACTCTTACAATCCGAAATTGGTTGCGCCATCGGCGATTCAGGCGCCAATTAATCCCTTTAAGCCACAAGCGTTAACTGAAGAAGGCATCGAAAAGCAGATTGATGACTTTGTGAATGCCGCGCAATTGGCGAAGCAAGCAGGCTACGATGGTGTCGAGATCATGGGGTCGGAAGGTTACTTTTTGAACCAGTTTATCGCCGCTCGTACCAATCAGCGTGACGATGAATGGGGCGGAGAATATGGCAAACGCATTCGTCTTCCGGTGGAAGTGGTGCGCCGTGTGCGTGAAGCGGTGGGTGAAGAATTTATCATTATTTATCGTTTATCCATGTTGGATCTCGTTGAAGGCGGTAGTACGCTGGAAGAAGTGGTGGAGCTTGGTTTGGCGATTGAAAAAGCGGGCGCCAGTATCATCAGTACCGGTATTGGCTGGCATGAAGCGCGAGTACCGACCATCGCCACCAAAGTCCCTCGTGCTGCTTTCACTTGGGTGACGGCGAAATTAAAGCAATCGCTTAATGTGCCTTTGGTCACCTCTAACCGAATTAATGCACCTGATGTGGCTGAGGAGGTGTTGGCTCGCGGCGATGCTGACATAGTGTCCATGGCACGACCTTTTTTAGCGGACCCTGAATTTGTCATCAAGGCGGAGCAAAATCGTGCTGACGAGATCAACACTTGTATTGCTTGTAATCAGGCGTGTTTAGATCATGTGTTTGAAAACAAGCTGACATCGTGTCTTGTGAACCCTCGTGCTTGTCATGAAACGGAATTACTGATCTTACCTACTGCACAAACGAAACGCTTGGCAGTGGTAGGTGCTGGACCTGCTGGTTTGGCGTTTGCAACTACGGCGGCGAAGCGGGGTCATGAAGTTACCTTGTTTGATGCCGCCAGTGAAATTGGTGGTCAGTTTAATATTGCTAAGCGAATTCCAGGAAAGGGAGAGTTCTACGAAACCTTGCGTTACTTTAAACGTCAGGTGGCGTTAACAGGGGTAAAATTACAGCTTAATACGCAAGTGGATATTGCCATGCTCAATCAAGCTGAGTTTGATGAAGTAATTTTGGCAACGGGTATTCTGCCAAGAACACCAGGAATTGAAGGTGTAGATCATCCGAAAGTATTGAGTTATTTAGATGTGATGGCGGGCAGGCCCGTTGGTAAACGTGTCGCAGTGATTGGCGCGGGTGGCATCGGTTTTGATATATCCGAATTTTTGCTTCACGCAAAGAGCCATAAGTCGCAAAAAATTGCAGACTTTATGGCGCAATGGGGCGTGGACATGAGCTTGTCTGCTCGTGGCGGGGTGGAAGGTATGAAGCCAGTCTTTGAACCTGCGCAACGGGAGATCTTTTTATTGCAGCGTAAGAAGAGCAAGGTGGGAGCCAACTTAGGCAAGACGACGGGTTGGATTCATCGTACCGAATTGCTGAAAAAAGGCGTGACTTTCTTATCGAGTTGCGAATACCACAAGGTAGATGATCAAGGTTTACATCTTTCTGTTGATGGCAATGAGCAAGTGTTGGATGTGGATAATGTGATCATTTGCGCTGGTCAGGAATCAAATCGTTTGTTAGAAGTAGGCCTGCAAAAACCGGTTCATTTGATTGGTGGTGCCAGTGTTGCCTCTGAGTTAGATGCTAAACGCGCCATTAACCAAGGCACAAGACTAGCGGCAAGCATCTAACATCACCAGTAGGCTGTTTTATATTATCGGCCATTATAAAACAGCCTCATTATTGTGAGGCTTTTTCGTTTGGCTCACCGGTTTTTAATAAACGCAATAAATCTTCTCTTTCTAGGCTATTTTTTAGCGCCAAATCCAAACGGTACTGATACTGGCTATTCCAGTCTGCGCTGTCAGGTGTGATACGAGATAAATCGTCCATGGCGGACTTCATTACTTTTAAATAAGACTGAATATTTTCTTCTTGATTGATCAAGATGTTCTTGAGTGCCGTAGCGCTACTGTGACGTAAATAGAGTTTCAGCTCTTCGGTGTTGGCTTCGATTTTATCTATCTGCACGCTGTATTTTTTTTGCGCATTTTGCACATCAGTAATACGCGCATCGTATTTGCTCAAGGTCGCGTCGATTTCAGCATCATTATTGCTTGAGCTGATCAGATAGAAGCTTACTCCAGAGGAGGCGCCAACGCTTAAGACAAAACAAAGCAATACGGGTAAGAGAACACTTTTGGTTTTTTGGCCGGCGGAATTGTCGGCTGAGTTATCGGTATTTGATGTCATAACAACTCTTTTTTCACGGTAATGGATGATGGAAAAGCAATGCTGTTTATTCTAAGTGATTTTACAGATTTTGGGGAAAATTCTCGTTGAATTTAGCTGAGATGGTTTAGTTTTTTAGTTAGTAGACGTAGAATGCGCACGGCATTGGCTCGCCCTATTTAATAACCAAGTAAATTACTCAGGTAAATACTTGATCAAAATACTAGGTTTTGTGTATTATTTGGGCTTACAGAAAAGTATTAATTGGATAGCTTATGCGTCTTACAACGAAAGGTCGCTATGCAGTAACCGCCATGCTTGATCTGGCATTACATTCGACTCAAGGGCCAGTTTCTTTGTCGGATATTTCTGAGCGACAGGGGATTTCCCTATCTTATCTTGAGCAATTGTTTTCCAAACTGCGTAAGCAGTCTTTGGTAATCAGTGTGCGTGGGCCTGGCGGCGGCTATCGTTTAAGTCGTGCGAATCAGGATATTTATGTTGCGCAAATTGTAGATGCCGTCAATGAATCGGTGGATGCCACTGGCTGTAAAGGTCGTAGCGACTGTCAAAGTGGTCATACCTGTTTGACGCATCATTTGTGGTGTGACTTGAGTGATCAGATACACGATTTTCTCAGCCAGATTAGTCTGGAACAGCTAGTGCGACGTAAAGATGTACGGCAAGTAGCTGAACGTCAGGAACTGGAAAGTCGACCATTGGGCTTTGACAGCAGCAAAATTAGTGCGGCTATTCTAGATTAGTCAGTCGATTAATTAATTGTGTGAAACGAATAGAAACCGTTGGTGTTTCGCGTTTCAAGAATGAGTGAGTTTTATATGACAGAGCAGATAGATAAGGCGCTGGCGAGGGAATACGAAGCCGGATTTGTATCTGATATTGAATCAGAAACATTTAAGCCCGGATTAGATGAAGATGTCATTCGTCGTATTTCGCAAATGAAAGGTGAACCTGAATGGATGCTCGAATGGCGTTTGAGTGCCTTCCGTGACTGGTTAAAAATGGAAGAGCCTGAATGGGCTTTAGTGGATTATCCTAAGATCGACTTCCAAGCCATTTCTTATTATTCCGCACCGAAAAGCATGAAGGATAAACCCAAGTCGTTAGACGAGGTGGATCCTGAGTTGCTGCGTACTTACGAAAAACTGGGTATTCCATTGATCGAGCAGCAAATGCTGGCTGGTGTTGCAGTGGATGCGGTTTTTGACTCTGTTTCTGTGGTTACCACCTTCCGTGAAAAGTTAGAAGAAGCGGGTGTTATCTTTTGCCCTATTTCGGAAGCCGTACATAAGTATCCTGAGTTGGTGAAGAAATACCTGGGCAGTGTGGTACCAAAAAAAGACAATTACTATGCTGCTTTGAACTGTGCCGTGTTTACCGACGGCTCTTTTGTTTACATCCCCAAAGGCACTCGTTGCCCAATGGAGCTGTCTACTTATTTTCGTATCAATGAACAAAATACCGGTCAATTTGAGCGTACCTTGATTGTTGCTGATGAAGGCAGCCATGTTAGCTACTTGGAAGGCTGTACCGCGCCGCAGCGTGATGAAAATCAATTGCACGCCGCCGTTGTGGAGTTGGTTGCCCTAGACAATGCTGAAATCAAATACTCGACGGTACAGAACTGGTATCCAGGTGATGAAGAAGGTAAAGGCGGTATTTACAACTTTGTGACTAAGCGCGGCGTGTGTCACACCAATGCGAAAATCTCTTGGACGCAAGTGGAAACCGGCTCTTCTGTCACTTGGAAATACCCAAGTTGTGTGCTGAAAGGCGATAACAGTATTGGTGAATTTTATTCGGTTGCTTTGACGCGTGGTCGTCAACAGGCGGACACTGGTACCAAGATGATTCACTTAGGGAAAAATACTAAGTCGACCATCATTTCCAAAGGTATCTCAGCGGGCAAGAGTAACAACAGTTACCGCGGTTTGGTGCGCATGAACCCAGGTGCTGAAGGGGCGCGAAACTTTACTCAGTGTGATTCCTTATTGATCGGAGATCAGTGTGGTGCGCATACTTTTCCCTATGTGGAAAGTCGTAACCCATCCGCCATCGTTGAACACGAAGCCACTACGTCAAAAGTCAGTGATGAGCAAATGTTCTTGTGTCAGCAGCGTGGTCTAGATCCTGAGAAAGCCGTTTCCATGATAGTGAATGGCTTCTGTAAGGAAGTCTTTAAAGAATTACCGATGGAATTTGCCGTAGAAGCTGGCAAGTTACTAGAAATTAGCCTTGAAGGCTCTGTAGGTTAAGGAATTTTAAGTAATGTCGAATTTATTGTCGATCAAAGATCTTCACGCCAACGTGGAAGAAAAGAACATCATCAAAGGCTTAAATCTGGAGATCAAACCAGGTGAAGTACACGCTATTATGGGACCGAATGGTGCAGGTAAGAGTACCATGGGTTACGTGCTTTCTGGACGTGAAGGCTACTCGGTTGAAAGTGGTAGCGTGACGCTGGATGGCGAAGATTTATTGGAAATGGAAACCGAAGAACGTGCTCGTGCTGGCCTTTTCTTGGCGTTCCAATACCCAGTTGAAATTCCTGGTGTAAGTAACTTGGAATTCCTTAAAGCGGCTGTGGACGCTCAGCGTGAAGCCCGTGGTGAAGAGCCAGTGACTTCTGCTGATTTCTTAAAAGAAGCCAAAGCGGCTTGTAAGCAAGTAAACCTTCCAGTTTCTTTCTTAAAACGTGGTGTCAACGAAGGTTTCTCTGGTGGTGAGAAGAAGCGTAACGAGCTGATGCAAATGCTGTTGTTGAAACCAAAAGTATGCATCTTGGATGAAACGGATTCTGGTTTGGACATTGATGCCCTGCAAGTCGTTGCCGAAGGAGTGAACAGCCAACGTTCTGCTGATCGCAGTTTCATTGTTGTGACTCACTACCAGCGTCTTTTGGACTACATTAAGCCAGATTATGTTCATGTGTTGTCTGACGGAAAAATTGTTAAGTCAGGTGACGCTTCATTGGCCCATGAGCTAGAAGCACAAGGCTATGCTTGGTTGCAAACCGCGCCAACTGAAGATGAGTTAGAGGGCTAAGACATGAGTGAATGGTTAGCAAATGCCATTGCTCGTGGGCAAGAGACACAAGATTGGTTAGCGCCAAAGCGCAGCCATGCTCTTGATCTGCTTGCAACCACTCAATGGCCAACCCGTAAAACAGAAGCTTGGCGTTATACACCCTTGCGTTCTGTTGAGCGTTCCAATGCCAAAGTGATGTCTGTGGTCGCTGGTTTATCACCCAATACGATTCCGAATGTGACGCCGCTTGAATTGGTGTTCGTCAATGGTCAGTTTGATGCTTTGCAATCCGCAAAAGAGCTGCCGCAAGGTCTGACGGTGCAGTTGGGGCAAGATCTTTCTGAAACCCAGCAAGCGATCGCATTGCGAGCTTTTTCAAGCATCAAGCCTGAGCGTCATTTGTTTGGTTTGATCAATGATGCACTGGTACAAGATGTGGTCATCGTCAGTGTGGCTGAACATGCCAAGATTGATCGGCCTTTGCGTATTAGTTCGCTGATCAGTCAAGGTGCGGAATCTCATACCCGGGTTTTGGTGCGTTTGGAGAAAGGTGCCAGCTTGGCGGTCATTGAAGACATTCAAGGTCAAGGTGAAACCTTAAGTACCGCTTTCGTGGAATACGATGTGGCCGCGGATGCGAGTTTGGAGCATTATCGCTTTGCTTTGCAAACCGGGTCGAATGTTTGCTTGGGTGGCAGTCATTTCCAATTAAGTGATAAATCCAAAATGCACAGTACCATCGTGGCATTCGGCAGTGATTTATCGCGTCTGGATACCGACATTATCCACGGTGGTGAATACGCTGACGCTAAGTTAAATGCCATGCATTTACTGGACGGCAAAGAGCTATTTGATCTGCATGCCACGGTTGAACATGCTATGCCAAATGGCACCACAGAAGAAAATGTGCGAGGCATTGTTGCCGATCAGGCGCGTGCGGTATTTAACGGTCGTATTCACATTCATCGTGATGCACAAAAGACCTTGGCGGAATTGAATAACCGCAATTTGTTGATGTCTGATAAAGCAGAAATCAACACTAAGCCAGAGTTGGAAATTTACGCAGATGACGTGCGTTGTGCGCATGGTGCAACGGTCGCTGAAATTGATAAACAGGCACTGTATTACTTGCAAACACGTGGGGTGAGCAAGTCCAAAGCTCAGGTGATGTTGAACTTCGGCTTTATTAACGAGTTAATTGATCTAATGCCGAATGAAGACTTAGCTGCATGGATTCGTCCTGTTATCCGTGAGCGCTTTGCGCAAATGGAAGTGAAGTAAGCGAGGTAAGAATGAGTTTTGATGTATCCGCCATGCGCGAACAGTTTCCTATATTAAAGCGCGAAATTGATGGTAAACCTTTGGTTTATCTTGATAACGCGGCCACAACACAAAAGCCGCAGTGTGTTATTGATGCCTTGGTGGATTACTACACAAGTTGTAACTCGAATGTGCACCGAGGTGCGCATCGTTTAGCTGACGAGGCGACTCGTCGCTTTGAAGCCGCGCGAGACATAGTCAAAGACTTTATTAATGCGCCCAAGCGTGAAGAAGTGATTTGGACAACGGGCACCACCGAAGGCATTAACATTGTTGCTAACGGGTTAGGCAAATTGTTGCAGCCGGGCGATGAGGTGATTGCGACTGGTATGGATCATCATGCGAATTTGGTGACTTGGCAGCAAGCATGTAAAGCGTCAGGTGCGACCTTAAAAATCGTGCCTGTGACCGATGAGGGTGAGCTAGATCAAGCTGCTTATGTGGATATGCTTGGTGAGAAGACAAAATTTGTTGCCATTCCTCACGTGTCAAACGCGTTGGGTACAGTGAATCCTGTGCAACAGATGACAGCTCAAGCTAAACAAGTGGGAGCATGGGTACTGATTGATGGCGCGCAAGGCGCGGCTCATGGCTGGGCCGATGTGCAAGTCATAGGTTGTGATTTTTATGTTTTCTCAGCGCATAAGCTCTATGGCCCGATGGGGATTGGTGTGTTGTGGGGTAAAGAGGCTGTGTTGGCGGATTGGCCTGTATGGCGTACTGGTGGTGAGATGATTGCTACGGTTACCTTGCAAGACGCAACCTGGAATGTTTTGCCTTATCGATTTGAAGCAGGTACGCCCAATGTGGCTGATGCCATTGCTATGGGCGAAGCCATTCGTTGGTTTACTGCCTTGGATCAAAAGGCGGTTGCAGACCATGAAAAAGCTTTGTTAGAGCACGCCACTCAGTTGGCCAATGAGTTCGAAGGTTTGACCATTATAGGTAAAGCCAAACATAAAATTGGCGTATTGAGCTTCGTGCTGGATCAAGGTCATCCAGCAGACATTGGTTTCTTATTGGACCGTCAAGGTATTGCGGTAAGAACGGGTGATCATTGTGCTCAACCCTTAATGGCACGTTTTAATGTGCCGGGCACTGCGCGTGCATCCTTTGCGATTTATAACACGTTAGAGGAAGTGGATGCCTTGTTTGCAGCGCTGAAAAAAGTGCGCTCTATGTTGGCGTAGGAGGTTTTATGACAGTTACGACATTTGACCCAGATTCCAGTGTCTCTTTGACACCGAAAGCAGAGAAATACTTTGCTTCAAAACTGGCTAATCTGCCGGGTAATGTGATTCGTCTTAGTACAAAGGAAAGTGGTTGTACCGGCTTTGCTTATGTGCTGGATATTGTTGAACAGGCGCAAGAGCAAGACACTATTTTAACTTTTGGTGATGTGACGTTAGCCGTTGGTGCGGATTCCATGACCATGTTGAAAGGCACGGAAATTGACTTGGTGCGCGAAGGCGTAAACCAAGTTGTGAAATTTAATAATCCAAACGTTGTGGCTGAGTGTGGCTGTGGCGAAAGCTTTAGTGTGAGTTAAATTTCATGCAGAAAATGGTTGTGACACAGCGGGATTGCCCTGCTCGACGTGTGCCAAGTGGTGAGCCTACGGTTATTCCTGAAGGTCAGTTTATTACCATTAATCAAAGCTTAGGTGGCAATTATACAGTGACTTGGCAAGGCAACATGCTACGCATTGATGGTACCGATGCCGATGCTATAGGTCAGCAAGCTGAAGTGCTAAGCTTTGAGGATTTGGGTTCCACTGAGATTAATGAAGAGCAAGTCTGGCAAGCTTTAGATACGGTATATGATCCTGAGATTCCAATTAGTTTGGTTTCCTTGGGGTTGGTCTATGACGTGACCCTCGATCAAGCCCATAAACAAGTCTTGATCAAGATGACCTTAACGGCACCGGGCTGCGGTATGGGGCCTGTGTTGGTCAGCGATGTTAAGTATCGAGTTGAGAAAGTACCTAATGTTGAAGAGGTTAAAGTAGATCTGGTATTTGATCCACCTTGGTCACGGGACATGATGAGTGAAGAAGCACAATTAGAAGCCGGCTTGTTTTTTTGATTCGATTTTTAAAGGCGGTTTTCTAAGAAGGATAGCAACGACTTTAATGGTATCATTAAGGTCGTTTTTATTTTTAAATGTTGCCATTGGGCAGCGACGGTCGAGAGGATATATGTCTTTACCAAGCACAGATGACATTATTGATGATCTTTCTTTTTTTGATGATTGGGAAGATAAATACAAATACATTATTGATTTAGGTAAGTCTCTGCCTGAATTTGCAGAGCAGTGGCGAACACCAGAGCGTTTGGTTAAAGGTTGTCAAAGCAGTGTGTGGATTCAGCCGGGCAATGCACAAGATGCTGAAAGAGGGGAGGTGCTGACTTTTGCCGTCGACAGTGATGCCATTATCGTGCGCGGTTTATTAGGTCTGGTGTTGGCAGCATTTGATCATAAAACGCCACAGGAAATTGTTGATTTTGATATTGCTCATTATTTCTCTGAGTTGGATTTAGAGCGTCATCTTAGTCCAACTCGCGGTAATGGCTTGCGATCCATTGTTACGCGTATTCAAGGGATAGCGCAGGCTGCTGCGTAAAAAAGTGGGAAGAAATTCAATGAATATTCCAGTGTATTTAGACAATTCAGCTACCACGCCAGTGGACCCAAGAGTCGCTGAGAAAATGATGTCGTGTCTGACTCAAGATGGCAATTTTGGCAATCCTGCCTCACGTTCACATATGTATGGTTGGCGTGCGGAAGAAGCGGTTGAAGAAGCGCGTTTACAGGTGGCAAGTCTTATTAATGCCGATGCGCGTGAGATTGTATGGACATCTGGGGCGACAGAAGCGAATAATCTGGCTTTAAAAGGTGTTGCGCAGGCCTATCGCCAGAAAGGGCGTCACATCATTACTTCTATGATAGAGCACAAAGCGGTACTTGATCCTTGCAAACAGCTTGAAAAAGAAGGTTTTGAAGTCACTTACTTGCTGCCAGATGGGCATGGGGTGATTTCCCCAGAGCAAGTACAAGCAGCGATGAAAGAAGACACCATTTTAGTTTCCCTAATGCATGGTAATAATGAATTGGGTGTGTTGACCGACATAGCAGCAATAGGAAAGTTGACGCGTGAAAAGGGGGTTTTCCTTCATGTCGATGCAGCGCAAACCACCGGCAAAGTGGCGATTGATGTGAATGCTATGAATGTGGATTTGATGTCACTAACCGCGCACAAAGCTTATGGCCCAAAAGGTATTGGTGCTTTGTATGTTCGTCGTTCACCTAAGGTTAAGTTGGAAGCGCAAATTCACGGCGGTGGCCACGAACGAGGTATGCGCTCGGGGACACTTGCAACCCATCAGATTGTTGGTATGGGAGAGGCTTTTCGTATTGCTGTCCAAGATATGGAAAGTGATTGCGCGCGAATTCAAGCGCTGCGCGAACGTTTATGGCAAGGTTTGACTGAATTGGGCGGTGTTCACTTAAATGGTGATGCTGAACAACGGGTAGCCGGTGTGATTAATGTTGGCTTTGAGCAGGTGGATGGTGAAGTCTTATTGATGTCGCTGAGTGATATTGCAGTGTCATCCGGTTCTGCTTGTACTTCAGCCAGTTTGGAGCCGTCCTATGTGTTGCGTGCTTTAGGTTTGGATGACAGTTTGGCACACAGCTCTCTGCGTTTATCGGTAGGTCGTTTTACGACTCAAGAAGACGTGGATTTTGCTATTGAGACAATTAAAAAGGCTGTCACTGCTTTGAGAGCGGCCTGAGTGAAAGAAAAAGCGCAAAAATCGAAAAATATCTCTGTTTGAGCATACAATTTTCATAAATTGATGCGTATAATCCACGCGCTGAAACTTTTAAGTCCTGGGCCATGGCTTTTATGGTTTATGTCAAACTAGCCATCGCCCATAAAAACTAAATTTGGAGTTATATCATGGCGTTAGAACGCACTCTATCTATCATCAAGCCTGATGCGGTAGCGAAAAACGTAATTGGTGAAATCTACACTCGTTTCGAGCGTGCTGGTTTCAAAATCGTTGAAGCTAAAATGATTCAACTAGACGACGAATTGGCTGGCGGTTTCTACGCTGAGCACAAAGAGCGTCCTTTCTATAAAGATTTGGTTGCTTTCATGACGTCTGGTCCTGTTGTGGTTTCAGTTCTTGAAGGTGAAGGCGCGGTTCTGCGTCATCGTGAACTGATGGGGGCAACTAACCCTAAAGAAGCGGCTGCTGGTACTTTGCGTGCTGATTACGCTACTTCTATCGATGCTAACGCTGTACACGGTTCTGACTCTGTTGAATCTGCTGCCCGTGAAATTGCTTACTTCTTTGGTAAGTAATTGACAGTTTGAGCCTTTTTGCTCAACGCACTTGAAAAGGCGGGCATTAGCCCGCTTTTTTACAGAGGCTTCTGAAAAGAAAATCCTTTTCAGAAGCTTTTTTCGTTTACACTTAACGCTATAACAGCAAGCGATTTGGAATTATGACTGACACCAAAAAAGTAAACCTGCTGGGTTTATCGCCTACTAAACTGATTGAATTTTTCGAATCCATCGGTGAGAAAAAATTTCGTGCCACTCAGGTAATGAAATGGATTCATCAGAAAGGAGCGGAAAACTTCGACGAAATGACAGATGTCAGCAAGGCACTGCGGGCTAAGCTGGAGAATATCTGTGAAATTCGTGCGCCAGAAGTGGTGTCTCAGAACATTTCCAAAGACGGTACGCGTAAGTGGATCATTCGTACCGAAGGCGGTAAAAATGATTGCGTTGAAACCGTATTGATTCCCGATGGTGATCGCGCCACTTTGTGTGTTTCTTCCCAAGTGGGATGTTCATTGGATTGCAGTTTTTGTTCAACGGGTAAGCAAGGCTTTAACCGTAATTTGACGCCTGCTGAGATCATAGGGCAGTTATGGATTGCTATAAAATCCTTTGGACCGATGGACCCGAACGGTCCGCGCCGTGTGACCAATGTGGTGATGATGGGCATGGGTGAGCCTTTGATGAACTTCGAACCAGTGGTCGATGCCATGATCCTCATGATGCATGACAACGCTTATGGATTGTCAAAGCGTCGAGTCACCTTGAGTACATCGGGTGTGGTGCCTAAAATTTACGAATTGATTAAGCGCACGGATGTGTCTTTGGCCATTTCATTGCACGCGCCAAATAACCCGTTGCGTGATGAGTTGGTGCCGATTAACCGTAAATACCCCATTGCTGAATTACTGGAAGCTTGCCAGCATTATCTAGCAAATTTGCCAGACAAACGTCACATTACGATTGAGTACACCTTAATGTCTGGCGTCAACGACAATGAAGAGCAGGCTCATGAATTGGCGAAATTGCTCAAGGATTTGGAATGTAAGATCAATCTAATTCCATTTAATCCATTCCCGCATTCAGGTTATGAGAAACCTTCCAATAATCGTACGCGTCGCTTCCAAAAGATACTCGCTGATGCGGGTTATACAGTGACGGTTCGAACTACTCGTGGGGATGATATTGATGCCGCGTGCGGCCAATTAGTGGGGGATTTCCATGATAAGACTCGCCGAAGTCAGAGGTATATAGAGTTACGTGAAGTATCAGGTTAACTTTTCTTTAATCATATAAATCGATAAGACAAGGATGTCTTTATGTTACATAGGAACTTGGGGTGGCTGTTGCTTTTGGTGTGGCTAACAGCTTGCTCTGATAAGTATGTTCACCAAACCTCGTTTCCCGTCAGTAAACGTTTATCTCTTATTCAGACGCATTTGTTACTTGGGCAACTGTCGCTTGCTAAGCAACAATTAGACAGTATTGATGAGGTGGATCAGCAACAAGAATATTGGCGTTTAAACAGTTTATATTGGCTGACATTAAAAGATTTTGAAATGGCTGAAAAGGTTTCGCAAGAGGGATTAAAAAGGTCCCCAATGGATGCTTTTTTACTCAATAATTATGGTGTGATATTGGGAGCAAAAAATCGTTGGGAGGAAGCCTGCGGGCTTTTTCAACAGGCTGAGAAAATTGCATTGTTACCGCGTCAATCTGTTCAAATAAACCTTTCGCGCTGCGCCTTACGTCAGGAAGACGTAAATTTAGCCAAGAAGCACATAGTAAGAGCAAAAGAAATCGCAGATTTGCCTGTTATAGGTTTGCTGACTGAGCTCAATCTTGTTTTAATACAAGGTAATAATGACAAAGCTCGCATAATTTTTAATAATATCCAAGCTCAGGCCAGCATCGCTCTAGGATGGGCGCATTTTGATGAGTTTACCTGTTTGTCCAAGTATATAAATCGACACGAGGATGACGCGACAAAATACTCATATGCGAGTGATTTTACATGCCTCAATGGCTCAAGGTATTGACATGACAACTGATAAGCAACTAGACACTCCTTTTGAACAAGAAAGTTTTGAAAAAGAAAGCACTGTGGATAATTTGACATTGAACACCGAAGAAACAAAATCCGATTTGGCAGAATATTCGCTAAATACTGAGATCACAGATGCAAACGAAACAGAAATGACAGTTGAGCAAGATGACCCTCAAATCCTAGAGGATGCTGTATCTAACCCTGCTGAAGAGAATGATTTTGACGACAAAATGCTCGATGAAGACGCTTTAGTTGAAGAGCAAACAGTCGATATTGGTGAAATACTAAAAACGAAACGTGAAGAATTAGGTTTAGATTCTCGACAAGTAGCGACCGAATTGAAGCTGACCATTGACCAGGTAATAGCCTTAGAAGAGAGTCGTTTCAGTTATTTTCGTTCTATGACCTTTGCGCGTGGTTTCTTAAAAAGCTACTGTCGTTTTTTAAATATCGACAGCAAAGAGATGTTAGCTGCATTCGATCAGCGTCAATCTCAAGGTAAACCGAGCATTCAGCCTGTTGATAAAGTGGTACAAAAACAGTCCCACCTTGGTGATCCAATAGTGATCTTCATATCCGCAGTGATCGTTGCGGTATTACTCTTCTTCGTCTTTTGGTGGCCTTCGCAGAGTTCTGATGAAGCTATTAGTGAGGTGGATGCACCTTCAACAGCAGTAGAACAACAAGCGACAACTGAAACCACTCAAAGCAACGAAATTACACCTGACGTTGCAGCGTCTGCAAGTACTGAGCCGGATGAACAGTCAGTGGCAACAATTCAACAAGCGGAAACTCAGCAACCCCAAACCGATGCGGAAGACGTTTCTCCTAGTAGTCAACCAGAAACAGATAATGTGGTAACGGGTTTGTCTCCAGAAACGGTGGCGTTACTAGAAGAAGCGGGTGTTAGCCCTGATGAAGTGGTGAAAGCTTCTCAGGAAAAAATAGAAGAGCCTGTTGAACAAAAAGTACAAGCTTTCTATTTAGATGACATTGACATTTCGTATGATGATGATTGCTGGACAGAGATTCGTGATGCAAGTGGTAAGATTTTGTTTTCTGGTGTAAAAACGGCTGGCAGTGAATTGACGTTAACTGGCGAAGCACCATATCGAGTGGTGTTTGGGTATTCAAGAGGCGTTTCCTCATTGAAGTACAAAGGCCAATCATTTGATTTTTCCCCTTTCGTTCGCCAAGATTTGGCTCGTTTTGAGCTCAAGTAGAGAAAGATATGCATTTTGAATCACCTATAAAACGTCGCCATTCCCGTCAGATTATGGTTGGGGATGTGCCAGTTGGCGGTGGTGCGCCAATCAGTGTTCAAAGTATGACGAACACAGAAACCTGTGATGTAGAGGCAACAGTAGCGCAGATTAAAGCGATTACCGAAGCGGGAGCGGATATTGTTCGTGTATCTGTCCCTTCCATGGACGCCGCGGAAGCCTTTAAGCAAATTCGCCAAGCGGTTTCCGTGCCCTTGGTTGCAGACATTCATTTTGACTACAAGATCGCTTTAAAAGTTGCCGAATATGGTGTGGATTGTTTACGAATTAATCCGGGTAATATAGGTAACAAAGATAGGGTGCGTTCTGTTGTAGATTGTGCTCGCGATAAAAATATTCCGATTCGTATCGGTGTCAATGCTGGCTCGCTTGAGAAAGATCTGCAAAAGAAATATGGTGAACCCACTCCTGATGCTCTAGTGGAGTCCGCGTTTCGCCAAATTCAGTATTTTGATGAATTAGATTTCCATGAATATAAGTTGAGCTTAAAAGCATCGGATATTTTCATGACGGTTGAAGCGTACCGTAAAATTGCTTCACAGATAGATAACCCTCTCCACCTTGGTATCACCGAGGCCGGTGGTTTACGTTCAGGTACGGTAAAATCTTCGATTGGCCTTGGCTTGTTGCTGATGGATGGTATTGGCGATACTTTGCGCGTTTCTTTGGCAGCCGACCCAGTGCAAGAAATCAAAGTAGGTTGGGATATGCTACGCAGTTTGAAATTGCGTAATCGCGGCATTAACTTTATTGCTTGTCCTAGTTGTTCGCGTCAGAATTTTGATGTCATCAAAACCATGAATGAATTGGAAGAACGTTTAGAAGACGTGACGATTCCAATGGATGTGGCGGTGATTGGTTGTGTGGTGAATGGTCCAGGTGAAGCCAAAGAAGCCGATATTGGTCTGACTGGCGGCACTCCGAACAATCTTATTTATCAAGATGGTAAGCCTCATAGTAAAACCAAAAACCTGTCATTGGTAGACGATTTAGAGAAAAAAATTCGCGAGAAGGCCATTCTTAAAGAGCAAGAAATGGCCAACATTATTGCTAAAAATTAAGGATCCATAGTGGCTCGTAAAATTCAAGCGATCCGAGGGATGAACGATATCCTTCCTGATCAATCTTCTGTCTGGTTGTATTTAGAAAAGGCAGTGGCTGATGTTGTTAAATCCTACGGCTATCAGCAAATTCGTTTTCCTATCGTGGAAAATACAGATTTGTTCAAACGCGGTGTGGGTGAAACCACCGACATCGTTGAGAAAGAAATGTACACCTTTGAGGACCGTAATGGTGAGTCTTTGACTTTGCGTCCTGAAGGTACAGCCAGTTGTGTGCGTGCAGCTGATCAAGCAGGTTTGTTATATAACCAAGTACAGCGCCTATGGTACACAGGCCCTATGTTTCGCTATGAGCGCCCACAAAAAGGTCGCTATCGTCAATTCCACCAAATTGGTGTGGAGTCTTTCGGCATGGCAAGTGCTGACATAGATGCTGAGTTGATCATTTTGTCCGCTAAACTATGGCAACAATTGGGACTGCTTGAACACGTTGAGTTGCAGCTAAATACCATAGGGTTAGCATCTGAGCGCGAAGCCTTCAAAGCCAGCTTAGTAAACTACCTTACTGAATTCAAAGCAGAGTTGGATGAGGACAGTCAGCGTCGTTTGACCACTAATCCATTGCGTATACTGGATTCAAAAGATGCTAAGACACAAGATGTATTAAAAAATGCCCCAAGTCTTGATGATTTCATTGGCGATGAGTCGCGTGCACACTTTGATCGTTTGCAAGCCATTTTGACAGCCAACGGCGTTCCTTTCGTTATTAATAATCGTTTGGTGCGAGGCTTGGATTATTACGGTAAGACAGTATTTGAATGGGTAACCACACATTTGGGTGCACAAGCCACTGTTTGTGCCGGCGGTCGTTACGACGGCTTGGTGGAACAGCTTGGTGGCAAAGCGACGCCAGCGGTGGGTTTTGCCATGGGGGTTGAGCGTCTTATCTTGTTATTGGAAACGCTGAATTTAGTACCCGAAGAAGCACAATATCGTACCGATGTGTTTATCATCAGCTTGGGTGAAGAAGCGGAAATAGCTTCAACGGTATTGGCCGAAAAGATTCGACAGGTTAATCCTGAATTAGTGGTATTGCGTCATTGTGGTGGCGGTAACTTTAAGAATCAAATGAAAAAGGCTGATCGTTCAAATGCTCGTTATACCTTGATTATGGGGCAAGACGAGGTGGACCAAAGTATTTGCCAAATGAAAGATATGCAAACGGGTGAGCAAACGACAATTGCTTTAGCGAATTTACCAGTGCATTTGGTTAAGAGTTTGAAAAATATATAAAGCTTAGCGTGGAATAGACGCCACGCTGTTAATGAGGAAGTAAAAAGTGTCTGAATTAAAGACTGAAGAAGAACAAATAGAAGCTTTCAAAGCCTGGTGGAAAAAGAACGGTACTGCATTGCTTGTGGTGGTTGCCGTTGCGGTTGCGGGTTACTTTGGTTGGCAAGCTTGGAAGACTAATCAGGAAAATCATTTAAGTGAAGCATCCGCTTTGTACCAAAACTTGGTTGAAGCGGCGGCTAACTTGGAAGATGAGAATAACCAGAAAACCGTAAGTTATATTGCTCAGCAATTGTCTGAGAATTACAGCGACACAGGTTACGCTATGTTTGGTCAATTGTTCTTAGCACGTGTGGATGCAGAGCAAGGTAATTATGATGCGGCCATAGCGGCACTGAAGTTGGCGGCAACGCAAACTGAAGACGCTTCATTTGTTGCTATTGCAAACTTGCGTATTGCTCGTTTGTTATTGCAACAAGGTGATTATCAAGCGGCTATGGATCATGCACAACAAGTGACACAACCTGAATACTTGGCTCAGCAGCAGGAAGTTATTGGTGATATTTTCTTGCAACAGGATATGCGTGATGAAGCCCGTACAGCCTATGAAAAAGCCAGCGAAGCACTGGGAACGGGAGTGAATCATCCTCTGCTCGATATCAAACTTCAGGATTTAGTGAAAGGTTAATAATGAAAAAGTCTCTTTTTCTGCTGTTATTATCGGTGCTTGTCATACAAGGCTGTTCTAACGCTCGTCCGCCTTTACCAGAATTGCCCAAGCTCGTTAATGAAGTTGATCTTCATAAGGATTGGCGCACGGGAGTAGATGGTGACTTTGGTGAAACCAGCGAACGTTTTAGTTTGGTGGCCAAGGACGATCAAGTGTATTTGGTGACGGATCAAGGCACCTTGTATGTATTGAATCAACAAGATGGTGATGTCATCAGCAAAATAGAGACGAAATATCCAGCCAGTTCGGGTGTGGCTTTGCAAGGTGACACAATTTACTTCGGTACCTATGACGCGCAATTGATTGCAGTGTCTTTATCCGATAAAAGTGTGCTTTGGGAAAAGAGTCTAAGTTCTGAAATTTTAGCGGAAGCGACTTATGCTGCAGGTAAAGTGGCGCTACAAACGGCTGATGGTTGGTTGAGCGTATTGGAAGCGGACAGTGGTAATACCCTTTGGCGTGCAAAGGAAGATTTACCTGCATTAACTGTTCGCGGTACCAGTGCTCCAGTCATTGCTGGTGGTTTGGTTGTCAGTGGTTTTGCTGATGGTCAGGTCAAGGCTTTTTCATTAGAGTCTGGTGACGAAGTTTGGTCTTATGTGGTTGGGAAGCAGGAAGGGCGTTATGAAATTGAACGGCTAAGTGATGTAGATGGTCGTTTAGTGGTAAAAGATAATGTGGTTTATGCGGTGGCGTATAATGGCACCTTGGTGGCTTTGTCACTCAATACAGGTAGACCGTTATGGCAGCGTAATATTGCCAGTGCCGTTGGTGTAGCGGTGAAAGGTGATCTTTTGGTCGCTGTGGACATGCAAAGCAAGGTAATTGCTTTGAATGCAAAAAATGGCACAGAAATTTGGCAAAACTCAGCATTATTGGATCGTGATCTGATTACGCCGGAGTTTTTTGGTCAGTACCTCGCCTTGATGGATCGCGCCGGTTTTGTTCACTTATTAGACATGAAGAGCGGCACTATTATGGCGCGTACTCTTGCTAATGAAATAGATGTACCGCCAGGAAGTCGTATGCTAGCCAAAGACAAACGCTTATTTATTATGACACCGGATTCAGATGTCACAGCGTTAACCTATTAGTCTGTGCAACGAGAGATTTAATTTAGAACGGGCTGCCATCACTGATTGGGATGGTGGCCGTTTGTTATTTATAAAGGTAAAAAAATGATACCAGTTATTGCATTGGTAGGTAGACCCAATGTTGGCAAATCCACTTTGTTTAATCAGCTGACACGCTCTCGTGACGCTTTGGTGGCGGATTACCCTGGTTTGACCCGTGACCGAAAATACGGGGACGGCAAAGTGGGTGGGCATGAGTTTATTGTCATTGATACGGGGGGGATCAGTGGTGATGAACAAGGTATAGACGAAAAAATGGCACGCCAGTCCTTGCAGGCTATTGAAGAAGCCGATTCTGTACTGTTTTTAGTTGACGGTCGTCATGGTTTAAATCCTGCCGATGAAATGATTGCTAATCATTTACGTCGCTCAAATAAACCTGTGACTTTGGTCGTCAATAAGACAGATGGTATTAATGAAGACATCGCCTTAGCGGACTTTTATTCCTTAGGTTTTGGTGAATTACAACCGATTGCGGCAGCTCACGGTAAAGGCGTTCATGTATTAATTGATGGGGTAATGCTGCCCTTTACTGAGCAGGTGGAAGAAGCTAAAAATCAAATTGATTTGGATGCCAAAGGTATTCGGATTGGTGTGGTGGGGCGTCCAAATGTGGGGAAATCTACCTTAGTAAACCGCATGCTGGGTGAAGATCGAGTAGTGGTCTATGACATGCCGGGTACCACACGGGACAGTGTGTATATTCCTTATTCACGACACGATAAAGACTATACCCTGATTGATACGGCGGGGATTCGACGTCGTAAACATGTAAAGGAAGCAGTAGAGAAGTTTTCTATTGTGAAAACCTTGCAAGCCATTCAAGATGCTAATGTGGTGATTGTGGTCATTGATTCCCACGAAGACTTAGTAGAGCAAGATTTGCACATGATAGGGTATGTGCTGGATGCTGGTCGTGGTGTCATCATTGCCATCAATAAATGGGATGGCTTACAGAAAGATGAGCGTGAGCACATTAAGAGCGAAGTTGAGCGTCGTTTAGGTTTTGTACCTTACGCAAAAGTTCACTACATTTCGGCATTGCATGGTACAGGTGTGGGGGATCTATATGACACCATTGAAACCACTTATGACTCCTGTTACGCGAAATGGTCAACCAACCGTTTAACACGTATTTTGGAGGATGCTGTGGCTGAACACCAACCACCAATGGTGAACAGTCGTCGTATTAAATTGCGTTATGCTCACCAAGGTGGCTCGAACCCACCGCGTATCGTGGTGCACGGGAATCAAGTTAACTCGCTTCCTGGTAGCTACAAACGCTACTTGGAGAATAAGTTCCGTACGGTATTAAAAGTGACAGGAACCCCCATTATTTTTGAGTTCAAATCGTCGGATAACCCCTTCGCACCGAAGAAGAAATAGCCTAGTCGTTAAGACGAGAAAGCCCTGTTTGTGAACTGATCCCAATCGTTAGTCACTGAAAACAGGGCTTTTTTATTTGGATCACAATTTATCAAATTATTCCCTTTTTAGCATAAATGAAATATTCAAAGGATGAATGCAGTAATAATAGTGTCATTTACTTGTGCTATGTCGAGTTTTCACTTTTTTTTCACTAGTATTTCCGCATCTAGTATGGGGAATATTATGTTGTTTCTACGTGGTTTTATTTATCTGGTTTTGGTTTCTGTTATTGCACAACTTATTTCCATAGAAGGCTATCAGCACTTATCCGCAGCTGAATACAGTGAGCATTCGGTCACTGAGCATCTGCAGGATTTTATGTCCTTTATGAGCTGTATGTTGTTTTTGTATGTATCTCGCCGTTCTGAAGCACTTAAGATTGCGACGACTTTACTGGCAGCGTTAATGGCAATGATGTTCGTACGAGAATCGGACTCATTATTGGATAAGTATGTGTTTGATGGCGCTTGGCAAACCGTGGTGCTATTGATCTTGTTGTGTGTGGTTATTTTCTTGTGGGGGCAATTTAAAGTTATCTATCCTTCTATGCAGGAATATGCAAAGCACGCGAGTTTTGGGACTTTTCTGGCGGGCTTTGTGACCATTCTAGGCTTCTCTCGATTAATGGGGCGTGGTTCCTTTTGGGAAGCCGTAATGGGCGACGCTTATATGCGAGTGGTAAAAAATATAGTGGAAGAAGGCATTGAAACCCTAGGTTACACATTGGTTTTCATTTCCGCTATGGAATTAGCCTTGGCGTATCGTCGTAAACTCCATCAATAATTTTTGAATGGCGTCATCTCAAACGTTAAAAAATTCCCCTAGTAGAGTTTGTCGATATTAGGGGGCTTTTAGCGCGCTCTGGACTTTTGTTTGCCCGTCACTTTTCCTTGAGAGCGATTTTTATTAGCTTTATTACGCGCTTTTTCATTTGCTAAGTTTTTCGCCATGGTTGGACGATTAGAGCTATGAGAAGCCCCTGTGCCTTGTCCTGGTTTGGCATTTTTAGGACGGCGTGGGGCGCGTTTATCTTGTTCAGCAGGTGGTACTAACTTGTTCGCACCATGACCAATTAAGTCGGATCGACCCATTTTGATTAAGGTGTCTCTTAATGCTTTCCAGTTGCTAGGGTCATGGTATCGCAAGAAACCTTTTTGTACACGACGTTGCTCATAGTCTTTTGGTGTGTATACATCCTCACTCTTATAGGTTACTTGTTTTAGTGGGTTTTTACCTGAGTGATACATGGCCGTCGCTAGTGACATAGGCGATGGATAGAAGGTTTGTACTTGATCGGGCTTGAAGTCATGTGTCTTCAACCATACTGCAAGATTCATCATATCTTCATCAGAGCTGCCTGGGTGGGCGGCAATAAAATAGGGAATCAAATGCTGTTTCTTGCCCGCTTCTTTTGAATACTTATCAAACATGCGCTTGAATCTATCATAGGAGCCCATCCCTGGCTTCATCATCTTAGACAAGGTGTCCGTTTCTGAGTGTTCTGGGGCAATTTTTAATAGACCACCAACGTGATAAGTCACCAGTTCTCGAACGTATTCGGGATCTTCCACCGCCAAATCGTAACGTAAACCTGATGCGATTGAGACAGTATGAATGCCTTCGACTGCTCGTGTTTTACGGTACAACTCGGTTGTGGGGCTATGGTCTGTGTTTAGATTTGAGCAGATTGTCGGATAAACACATGACAGTTTTCGACAAGAAGCTTGAATCTCGTCGTCCTTACAATTCAAGGTGTACATGTTCGATGTTGGTCCACCCAGATCAGAGATGTGGCCCGTAAAGCCGGGTACTTTGGCTTTGATGTCCTCGATTTCATTCAAGATGGATTCGTGTGAACGCGATTGAATGACTCGTCCCTCATGTTCTGTGATGGAACAGAAGGTACAACCACCAAAGCAGCCTCGCATGATGTTGATGGAAGTCTTGATCATGTCGTAAGCTGGAATTCGGGCTTTTTTGTATTTAGGGTGTGGAACACGGGCATAAGGAAGATCAAAAACCCCATCCATTTCATCTGTTTCCAATGGAATCGGCGGTGGATTTACCCAGATTTCTTTTTTGCCATGTTTCTGAATAAGCGCTCGCGCATTATGAGGATTGGACTCTAAATGCAAGATACGTGAGGTGTGCGCGTACAATACTGGGTCTTTCGACACTTTTTCAAAAGAGGGGAGGCGAATGTAAGTTTTTTCCGCGTCCAGCTTTTCACCACGACGTAAAGGCGCTGGGATGACACGAATTGGCATTACGTCTGATTCTTCTTCCGTCTGGCATTTGCCTTCAGGAATGTATTCGTATGGGCTGTAAATCTTGTCAACTTTACCTGGCCAATCAACGCGAGTGGAATCGATTTCGGTAAAGCCACCAGGAGGCGTATCCCGCACTATGGTGGTACCACGAATGTTGGTCAGTTCTTTCATGCTTTTGCCCATGGCAATGTCATGAGTGACTTCCAACATGGCGCGTTCCGCATTACCGTATAATAAGATGTCTGCCGTGGAGTCAATCAATACAGAACGACGTACTTCATCGCTCCAATAATCGTATTGCGCAATGCGACGAAGGCTAGCTTCGATGCCGCCTATCATCACAGGCACATCATTGAAGGCTTCTTTACAACGTTGTGAGTAGACAATTACGGCTCGATCAGGCCGTTTACCCCCTTTGCCATAAGGTGTGTAGGCGTCATCATTACGTACTTTCAAATCTGCGGTATAACGATTAATCATGGAATCCATGTTGCCAGCCGTAATACCGAAATACAGATTTGGACGACCTAAACGCATAAAGTCATCGGTATTACGCCAGTTAGGCTGATCAATAATACCGACACGATATCCTTTGGATTCCAACAAGCGACCCAATACCGCCATGCCAAAACTGGGATGGTCGACATAAGCATCCCCTGTGACTATGATCACATCACAGCTGTCCCAGCCTAGGGCATCCATTTCTTCGCGAGTGGTGGGCAGAAAAGGTGAAACACCATAACACTCTGCCCAATACGCTGGGTAGGAAAATAAGTGTTTTGCTGTCTTGTGTCGTTTGATCATGATGTGCTCTGGCTAGATGAACCGCAGGAATTATGACAATGGATAATTTTACCTTATGTAATGGGCGGCATTATCCCAGAAAAAGACTTGAGTAAATAGTCTTTGTTGGGGAAGAAGTTGGTTTAATTTTGATCAATATGCCAAACACTTTCTTCATACAGAGTGTAAAGACTGTCACGATACTCTGTTTGGGTCTCTATGAGATTTTCATTGGCCAATTTACGAATTTTATTGCCCCAAAGTCCTGTTATCTCTTTATCATCAACAGAAAATGGTGGGCCTTGTTTATCACCTTCATAATACAATGCAATGAGTAACACGAAGGCATCATCGGCTAATCTTGCTAAGGTATGTTCCACGTATTTTTTGCGCAGAGCGATGGGCATGGCAACCATAGCGGCTCTGTCATAGCAGGCATCAAATTGGTTTTCTTGAAAATGAAAATAGTCACCCTCGATCAAACGAATGGGTAATTCATTGATATGGTAAATTTTTATTTCACCTTTGTGCTCAGTCTCATAGGTCAGATCGTTGTCACCAATGAATTCAATGATGGCAAGGGAAGAAATTTCGACGCCCGTGACTTGATAGCCTTGTTCAGCAAGCCAAATGATATCATTGGTTTTGCCGCATAAAGGCACCAATACTCGACTTTGTTTCGTAAGAGTAGGCCAATAATCCACTAATTTTGGGTTAACACCCTCTAAATGAAAGCCAATACGACCAGTTTGCCAACGCTCTAACCAAAACTCATTGGTAATCATGGTGACCTCTTTAATGATGATAAGTTATTAAACAAGGGGGATAACTAACATACAGAATAATACGATAATATGTACTTTATTATAGGTTATTTTACTTGTGGTTTTATGTGGTAAATCATGTCGAAATGTGTAAAAACGAACTAGATTATTGTGCTTTGCCGTGTTGACAAACAAAATCTAAGAAAGCCTGATTGGCCTTGGATAGATAGCTGTCCTTGCGCCATGCTATGTTCAAATCTAACCAGATTGGTGGATCAAAAGAGCGGGTAAGAAGCTGTTCATTTTCTTCAATGACCATGGCTAGCATGGTGGAGATACCAAACCCTTGTTGAGTGATGGATTTGATCAAAGGAATTAAGTTGGTTTCGAACCCTATGTTCGGGCTTATGCCAACTTGTGCTGCTAATTTGTCGACAATTCGTCGATGGAAGAAACCTTCTTTAAACATGACTAATTCTTCTTGGAAAAAAGTCTCCGGTGGAATTTTTTCCAGTTGGCTAAAAGCATGTTCTTCGTTTACGACGACCAGCATTTCCTCTTCTAAAAGATGCTCCCCTGCCAGGGTTTCGGGTAGGTTTTCTGCCACAATGACACTTAAATCCAATTCGCCTCTTTCGAGCATTTGCTGTAATTGCCAAGTGCCACCTTCGATTACGGTTAAGGTAATATTAGGGTATTGATTGCGGAAGCCCATCAGAATAGGGGGAAAGTAATATGACCCCAACATACTTGGGATGCCTACTCGCACTTCGCCTTTTTCTAGGCCATTAAGCTCAGACATTTCCAGTAAGGCTTCGTCGGTTGCTTGAACGATTTTTTGCGCATGCACTAACAATTTCTTACCTTCATCGGTCAAACTAATATTGCGATCAGCACGGTGAATTAGGGTTAAACCAAATTCTTTTTCCAGTTTTTTAATGGCCATGCTGACAGCGGGTTGTGCTACACCAAACTCATTAGCGGCTTGGGTAAAGCTGGCAGTGCGCGCAATACTGATCAAATAGCGAAGGGGTTTTATATCCATCAATAACTCTTATGATTTTGATAAGTCAGATATATTTTATTGATGTTTTGCTCAGGCGTATAGTGCTCTTAGTATCAAAGTTGTCTTAGGAGAAGAGGGTGATCGCAGTTGGCACTAAAAAGTTTTGGCGTGGCACCTTGGCCTTAATGATTGGCTCGTTCATGATTTTTGCCAATGTTTATGTTACACAACCGTTACTGCCTATGATTGCTGAGGAATTCTCTATATCGGCCTTACAAGCCAGTGCGAGCTTTACCATTACCACTTTGACTTTAGGGCTGTCATTGCTTTTCTATGGTCCCATTTCTGATGCACTGGGGCGCAAAGGAATTATGGTGATGACCATGGTTGGCATTACATTGACCACAAGTTGTTTAGTTTTTGTTCAACAATATGAATACCTTCTGATACTAAGAGGTTTACAGGGTTTTTTTCTAGCAGGCTTGCCAGCAATTGCCGTGGCTTATCTAGGAGATGAATATGCACCGGAAGCGTTGATAGTCGCTGTGGGCTTGTACATCAGCGGGAATACTTTGGGAGGCATTGGTGGTCGATTAATCGGTGGTTTTGTCGGTGAATGGTTGGGCTATTCAGCAACCTTTGCGGTGATGACAGCCATCAGTTTCATCTGTTTGCTGATATTTTATGTCTTATTACCAGCTTCACAACATTTTCAGGCTAAACCTCTAAGATTGAGTGAAGTCTTATCTAACATGAAAGCTCACATGACAAATCGAAAGCTGGTGACCAGCTATGTGATTGGTGGACTGAGCTTTTTCATTTTTATTAACCAATACAGTTACGTTACTTTTGTATTGGAAGCCGCTCCTTATCATTTATCGGCTAAGTATGTCGGTTTGCTGTTCTTAACTTATTTGTCAGGTACAGTGGGCTCAGCCATATCCGGAAAATTGGCAAAGCGTTGGTCACAAGTGCATATCATGATGTTGGGCACTGGCATTTTTATGTTGGGGTCTTGCGTGACGTTAGGTAAGAGTATTTGGCTCATCATTTTGGGGTTATTGATCAACAGTTTTGGTTTCTTCTTGTGTCATTCCAGTGCCAGTAGCTTTGTGAGTCGACATGCTAAACAAGCCAAAGCCAGTGCCTCATCCTTGTATCTGGTTTTTTATTATCTAGGTGCCAGTCTAGGAGGCTTTTACTTGGATCCATTTTGGCAAATGGACGGTTGGACTGGAGTCATCCTTGGCTCTTGGATCATCTTAGCCATTGTGCTGATGGCGCAGTTGAGTCTTTTAAGATACCAAGCAAAATCATCACAATCCCTTGTAAAGCTTTAAGAATAAAGAGGAATAAGTGACTGACAACTCAGTCAGCCATTTGAGGTTGGCAGTTATCCTAAAAAACACGTATAAAAAAAGCCCTGCAGTGCAGGGCTTAAAACGAGAGTGTGACAACAATAAGGCCACGAGCCGTGATTAAACGGCAATCTGACTTAGTAGGTTTCCCTATTAAGATGCAGTCGGTATCCACCCTTTGTTATTTTTTTCAGGTGGATGGTTAACTCATACCGCGTCTTGGTTTAGAGACGCGTTTTCAATGACTTCATTTAAGTGCAGCCAAGTTTCCACCACGGTATCAGGATTAAGCGATACACTTTCGATGCCTTGAGCCACTAACCAATCTGCGAAATCGGCATGGTCGGAAGGTCCTTGCCCACAAATGCCCACGTATTTTCCTTGTTCACGACAAGCGGAAATGGCCATTTTAAGCAGTTTTTTCACCGCCGGATTGCGTTCATCAAACTTATCAGCGATCAAACCTGAGTCACGATCCAAGCCCAATGTAAGCTGCGTTAAATCGTTAGAACCAATGGAGAAGCCGTCAAAGTACTCGAGGAATTCTTCCGCCAGTAAGGCATTCGATGGCAATTCACACATCATGATGACTTTAAGACCGTTTTCACCGCGAGCAAGACCTTGTTCAGCTAACAGTTCAGTGACTTGCTGTGCTTCTTCTAGGGTGCGAACAAAGGGAATCATAATTTGTACATTAGTGAATCCCATGTCATTTCGAACGCGACGAATGGCTTCACATTCAAGGGCAAAGCAATCACGGAACGAATCATCTATGTAGCGTGCTGCACCTCGGAAGCCAAGCATTGGGTTCTCTTCATCTGGTTCAAATTGAGGGCCACCAATGAGGTTGTGATATTCGTTGGATTTGAAATCAGACAAGCGCACTATGACTGGCTTTTGCGAGAAAGAACAGGCCAATGTGGCAACACCTTCCACTAATTTATCGACATAGAATTCCACCGGACCTTGGTAGCCGGCAATGCGATGATCAATTTCTTCTTGCAAGATGGCATCCATGTCCGCGTAGTTGAGCAAGGCTTTAGGGTGTATGCCTATCATGCGGTTAATAATAAATTCCAAACGGGCCAGACCGATACCGGCGTTGGGTAGCATAGCGAAGTCAAAAGCTCGGTTTGGATTGCCGACGTTCATCATGACTTTGACCGGCAGCTCCGGCATGTTACCCACTTCAGAAGTGATCACATCAAAGTTCAATTGACCTTGGTAAACAAAGCCCATGTCACCTTGTGCACAGGATACAGTTACTTGCTGATCGTCTTGTAAAACTTCGGTTGCATCACCACAGCCAACCACGGCTGGAATGCCTAATTCACGGGCAATAATGGCCGCGTGACAAGTGCGTCCACCGCGGTTTGTCACAATGGCGGAGGCACGTTTCATGATAGGTTCCCAGTCTGGGTCGGTGATGTCTGTTACTAAAATATCACCCGGTTGGATGCGGTCCATTTCAGTGATGGAAGACAAGACTTTTACCGCGCCAGTACCTATCTTGTGGCCAATGGCTCGTCCTGTGATTAATACATTTGACGTTTCTTTTAGACTGTAACGTTCCATGCTTTGTGTATTGGTCTGACTGCGAACCGTTTCAGGGCGTGCTTGTACTATGTAAAGTTTGCCATCAACACCGTCTTTGGCCCATTCAATGTCCATTGGTCGTTGGTAATGTTGCTCAATGATGCAGGCTTGTCTGGCCAGATCTTCAATCTCTTCGTTGCTTAATGCAAAACGATTCTGATCATCAAGTTCAACGGGAACTATTTTAACAAATTCATCACTGCTCGCGGCGGCGTATTCCATTTTTTGAGCTTTGCTACCTAGGCTTTTTCGCACTACAGCCGGACGCTCGGCGGCCAATGTTGGCTTATGAACATAGTATTCGTCAGGGTTCACCGTACCCTGAACCACCATTTCTCCTAAACCGTAGGCGGCGGTAATGAATACTACTTCGTCGAAGCCAGATTCAGTGTCTAGCGTAAACAGCACACCAGAAGCGCCTATGTCGCTGCGTACCATTTTTTGAATGCCTGCAGACAAGGCCACACCTTGGTGTTCAAAGCCTTGATGAACCCGGTAAGAAATGGCTCGATCGTTAAACAAAGAGGCAAATACACGTTTGATTGAGGCTTTGATGTCAATCAAACCTTTTACATTTAGATAAGTTTCCTGCTGTCCAGCAAACGACGCGTCAGGTAAGTCTTCCGCCGTTGCGGAAGAGCGCACAGCAAAGGAAGTATCTGTAGGATTGTCTTCGCACAGTTCGCTAAAAGCCGCCTCGATTTCCTGATTGAATTCATCGGAAAATGGCGCCTCTTCGATCCAATTACGAATTTTGACACCGGCTTCCGCTAAAGCATGTACGTCGTCTACGTCTAAACTGTCTAAGATGTTATGGATTTTCTCTTCTAAGCCGCTTTCTGCCAAGAAAGTGTGATAGGCATAAGCAGTCGTAGCGAAACCGTTTGGTACTTGAATACCAAGGTCTGTCAGGTTGGAAATCATTTCACCCAAAGAGGCGTTTTTACCGCCAACTTGGCCGACATCTTCTAAACGAAGATCTTTAAACCACTTAATGAATTTGTTCACAAGAGACTCCGAAAATTAGGCTTTTAATATTCATAATGCTGTCGAGTAAATAGGCTCGTCAGAACAAAAAGTGAAGTGACTACGTCATGATTCAGGCTCATGATTTAAGGCTTGTCAAAGGCAACACTATGAGTTCATTGTATGTAGCTGGGATACGTTGAATAAAATCGATTATTCGATGTAGTTTTATTTCAATCGAAAAAACGGATGTCGTTAGATAACAACAAAATGAGAAAAAATGACATGAAAGTGTATTTTGTTTCCGACGGTACTGCGATCACGGCTGAGGTGTTTGGTTCTGCTATGTTGTCCTTTTTTGATGTCGATATAATGACCAAAAGTGTGCCGTTTTTAACCACAAAAGATCAGGCAAATGGATTGAAGCAGCAGATTGATAACGAAGTGCTGCAAGGAGCGTCCGTGTTGGTGTTTTATACCATTTCGGATTCCTTCATGAGAGACATAATACAAAGCTGCAATTGCCATTGTTACAATGTTTTTGGTGACATGTTGTCACCCATTGAGCAGGCGTTAGGAGTAAAAGCGCAGCCCGCAGCACAAAAAGCGCACGGTATGAAAGCGGGTGTATATGATGGTCGAATCGATGCCATTAACTACGCTTTAGCCAATGATGATGGGGCTTCTATTAAGAATTTTGATGAAGCTGACATCATCTTATTAGGGGTGTCACGTTCAGGCAAAACGCCCACCAGTTTGTATTTGGCCATGCAATATGGCATTCGTGCCGCCAACTATCCAATCACAGAAGATGACTTCTCCAGTGCGGGCTTGCCCAAAGTATTACGACCCCATAAAACGAAGCTTTACGGCCTCACCATAGACGCGCAGCGTTTGCATGAAATTCGCACTGGTCGCATGGCGCAAAGCAAATATGCCTCGTTTCGACAATGCCGTTATGAAGTCGAAGAAGTGGAGTCTTTATACCGTCAAGAACGTATACCATTTCTTAATAGCACGCGTTTGTCGGTGGAAGAAATTTCCACCAAAGTCATGGCGGAGATGAATTTGGAGCGTCACAGACACTGAGAAAAATGGCTTAATAGATCGAATTATTCGATGTATAGCTTAGATTTGGTGTTTTTTTTGTTTAAAAAATTGTCATAAATCAATGTTTTTATTTTTGGCTTACTAATTTGATTATGGATAATCGACTGAAAAATAGGCAGTTTTTGTCGCATTTGTAGTGAAATTACAAAGCGGTCAAGCGGAGTGTGCAGATAATAAATAGAAACGCCGCAAAAGAGAGAGTATTCGCTGAGAATACTCTATAATATCGATAACTTATGTGGCTCCGAATCCCTTAATTTTAACGAATATGCCACATTCTCAATAGTAAGATGTTCATATTGGTGAGCGATAAACAGGATGTCTTACTGAATAACCAAGGATATGCCTACTTTGAGTAAAAAAATTAACGATCCACATCTTCAACGAGAAGCTTTAAAATACGACAACCCCGTTCCCAGCCGTGAATTTATCCTAGAATTTCTTGCGACGCGTAACCAACCTTTTAGTCATCTGCAACTTTGTGACGAATTCTCTTTAATAGGAGAGGACGAGATTGAAGCCTTGCGCCGGCGTTTGATCGCCATGTGTCGTGATCATCAGCTAAATTCCAATGCCAACAATGAATACTTTCCGATTCTAGAAAGCGACTTAATTGAAGGCTATGTGCAGGGCAACAAAGAAGGTCATGGTTTCTTACTGAGAGAAAACGACGACGATATCTTTTTGTCCGCACGACAAATGATGAGTGTGATGGACGGCGACAAGGCGAAAGTGCGTTTGTCTGGCCGCAGCGTTAAAGGTCGCTTGGACGGTGTTGTCGTAGAAGTCATTGAGCGCCGTCATACGCAGTTGGTTGGTCGCTACTACCAAGAAAGCCAAACCGCTTTTGTGACCCCTGAAAATCCACGAATTTCTCAAGATGTGTTGATTACCAAAGAATCCGGTCTGTCACCAAAACATGGGCAATATGTGCTGGTGGAAATTATATCCTATGCTGATCGCGGACAAGCTGCACAGGGCTTAGTGAAAAAAATATTAGGCGATTTCATGGCACCTGGTGTGGAAATCGAAGTGGCCATGCACCGTTACGAAATTCCTAACGAATGGCCTGCTGCAGTGGAGCAACAGATTCAGCATTTCACCACGGAAGTAGCAGAAGAAGACAAAGCCCATCGTGTGGACTTGAGAGAAACACCATTTGTGACCATAGATGGTGAAGACGCTCGTGACTTTGATGATGCTGTGTATTGTGAGAAAACGCCGGGCGGTTGGAAGTTGTTTGTTGCCATTGCCGATGTATCTCACTACGTCAAAAAAGACACGGCCCTGGACGAAGAAGCCATAGTACGTGGTAACTCGGTCTATTTCCCAGGTCGCGTCATACCAATGTTGCCAGAAGTTTTGTCGAACGGACTGTGTTCATTGAATCCAGATGTTGACCGTTTGGCTATGGTGGCGGAGATTTCTCTGACCAGCAAAGGCAAGATGCGCGGCTTCAAATTCTATGAAGGGTTAATCCGTTCTCATGCACGTTTGACCTACACTAAGGTGGCGAAAATGATCGCTGCTGAACCGGAAGAAGAAGGCGTGGCGTTACGGGAACGCTATCAGGGCATAGTATCGCACATTGATGATTTGAGTGGTTTGTATCAAGTACTAAAAAGCGCCCGTGATGAGCGTGGTGCTATGGAATTTGAAACCGTCGAAACACGTATGGTGTTCGATGAGAACGCTAAGATTGAAGACATAGTGCCTGTTGAACGCAACGATGCCCATAAACTGATCGAAGAGTGCATGTTGTGTGCTAACGTGGCGGCAGCTGAGTTGTTGATTAAAGCGGATTTACCGGCTTTATTCCGTGTCCACGAAGGGCCAAAAGAAGATCGCTTAATGACCTTGCGAACTTACTTAGGTTTGCTTGGTTTGGAATTACCTGGTGGTTTAAAACCCACCCCTGCCGATTATGCCTTAGTAGCAGAGCAAATTCGTGACCGCGCGGATGCTCGTAGTATCCAAACCATGATGCTGCGTTCTATGTCGCAAGCGGTTTATCAAGCGGATAATATGGGCCACTTTGGTCTGAATTACGAAGCCTATACCCATTTCACCTCGCCGATTCGTCGTTATCCGGATTTGTTGGTGCATCGCGCAATTCGTTATCTGATTCGTGGTGAAGGTCGACCAAAAGTATCGCAAGCCCATCGAGTGGCGGGCAGTCCTTCTTTAAAAGAGAAGAAAATTTACGGCTACGACCATGCTGATATGGATGGTTTAGGGGATTCTTGTTCCTTAACCGAACGCCGTGCTGATGAAGCCACCCGCGATGTAGAAGCTTGGCTAAAATGCCAGTATGTAGAACAACATCTTGGAGATGCTTTTGACGGTGTTGTCACCGCGGTGACACCGTTTGGTCTTTTCGTTGAACTACAAGGGTTATTTGTAGACGGTTTGGTTCATATTTCAGGGTTAGGACAGGATTATTTTGTCCATGATATTGAGCATCAAGCCATCATTGGCGAACGTACTGGCAAAGTATTCCGTTTAGGCGATAGCTTGAAAGTACGTGTGGCGAGCGTCAATCTAGAGCAACGTAAGATAGATTTGAGTTTGGATGATTCCGCACCGAGGGCTCGTAAAAAGGTAGAGCGAGATGACTTATCTGAGTTAGAAATGCAATTGGCTCAGTTGCCGCCGATTGAATTGGGTGGTCGCTCTAAGCCGAAAACGGAGCCGAAAAAAGACCCTCAACAGGAAGACAAGAGCGGCGAAAAAACCAAGTCGAAAAAGCGTCGAGCACCTTCTAAAGGCAAACGAGTGAGACAGAAGGAAACGGCCCAATCAGCTAAAGCAAAAGGGTCTGCTTCGAGTGCCAAAAAGCCAAACAAGGCAAAAGCGAAAAAGCCAAAAAAGGCTAAAAAAAGCAACGCTAAGTCGCGTGCTAGTGAATAATTGAACAAATTAAAATAGAACAGAGAGAATTGACACATTCATGTCAGATTTAGAGTGGATATACGGCATTCATGCCGTTGAAAATGCCCTGTCGCAACAAGCTGATCGTATTAAAGAAGTACGTTTTCAGGAAGGTCGCGATGATAAGAAAACACAGCGTTTGATGAGCTTGTGTAAAAAACACAAGGTGCGTTATAGCCTAGTGCCGCGTCGTGATTTAGACCAATTGTTTAGCAAGACCAAAGAGCGTGTTGTTCACCAAGGGGTAGTCGCTTATACCGCCATGACCAAAGCGGGTAACGAAGCGGATTTACACACTTATATTGAAGGGTTGGATGAAACGCCTTTGGTCATTATTCTGGATGGCGTCACGGACCCGCACAACCTTGGCGCTTGTTTGCGCAGTGCCGATGCGGCTGGCGCGCATGCGGTGATTATGCCAAAAGACAATTCTGCGCCTCTTAATGCAACCGTGAGCAAAGTTGCCTGTGGTGCCGCAGAAAGTATGCCTGTGTATGCCGTGACGAACTTGGCCCGTACTATGAAAAAGTTACAGGATCAGGGTATTTGGATTTTTGGCACCGCTGGCGAAGCCACAGATACTATTTACGATCAGGATTTAACCATTCCGACGGCCATCGTCATGGGGGCAGAAGGCGAGGGCATGCGTCGCTTAACTCGTGAGCAATGTGATTACCTAGTGAAATTACCTATGGCTGGTGTGGTGTCTAGTTTGAACGTCTCGGTGGCGACCGGTGTTTGCTTGTACGAAGTGGTTCGCCAACGTGCAGAAAAAGCCAGTCGCTAAGGAGTGGACAGGTGCTTCCGACGTTTCAGATTACCCCATTAAAGACCGTATTAGACGCTGATTTACAGCTCAAAATTGATACCAAAACCAAACCGCTAGGTTCGCTTGGAGAACTGGAAAGTTTGGCGTTGCAATTGGGGCGAATTCAGCAGTCTCTTGAACCCAAGGTGGACAATGCCAAAATGTTGGTGTTTGCTGCCGATCATGGTGTCGTGGATCAGGGCATCAGTTTGTTTCCCCAAGAAGTCACGCCGCAGATGGTGATGAACTTTTTGATGGGCGGCGCCGCTGTTAGCGTGTTTTGCCGTCAGCACAATGTGCCTCTTCGAGTCGTGGATGTAGGGGTGAAAGGCGATATTGCAGAACATACTCTGTTGTCACAACGCAAGGTTGCTCATGGTTCGCAAGATTTCAGTCAGATGGCAGCTATGACCCGTGAGCAAGTAGTGTTGGCCATGCAGGCAGGCATTGAGGAAGTGGATCAAGCCATCGCTGAAGGTTGCAACCTGCTCATGTTTGGTGAAATGGGCATAGGCAATACCTGTGTGTCTTCTTGTATGATGTCGGCCTTGTTGGGTGAGTCCCCTCAACAAACAGCTGGACGCGGAACCGGATTAGATCAAGCGGGTGTGTCTCATAAAGCTAACGTGATTCAAGCCTCTTTAGAACGTGCAGAGTCAGAAACTGGGAAAAGTATTCAACAATGGGATGCTGAAACCTTGGCAATGCAAGTGGGTGGCTTTGAAATTCTCGCCATGGCGGGAGCCATGTTGCAGTCTGCGTCGCGCAATATAGCATTTGTGGTGGACGGATTTATTTGTTCTGTGGCTTTGTTGTTTGCGCACAAGGTGAACCCTTTGGTGAAGGACTATGCCGTGTTCGCTCATCAATCTAACGAACAAGCTCATCAAAAACTCTTGGCGCATCTGCAAGCTCAGCCCATCTTGTCTCTAGACTTGCGTTTGGGCGAGGGTTCAGGTGCGATTTTAGCTTATCCTTTGATACAAAGTGCCTGTGTTTTTATGGCCAATATGGCCAGTTTTGAAAGCGCAGGCGTCAGCGATCAATAACGTCTTTACTGCTTTTAAGGTTGAGATTCGATGAAAAATCCATTTGCAAATGCTTATTGGCAAGGCTTTAAGCGCAGCTTGGTGACTTATACAAGAATCCCATTAAAAGTGGATTGGGAGGACGAGGTTGAGCATGTGCCCGCGTTGAGCTTTTTGCCTTGGGTGGGTTTAGTTGTTGCTTTGCTAAGCGCTTGGCCTCTGTGGTTTGACTGGTCAACGTCTCTGCAAGCTGTTTGTATGTTGCTTACTGCTGTGTTGCTAACCGGTGGCTTTCATGAAGATGGCTTGATGGATTGCGCAGATGGCTTAGTGGGCGGTTGGGATCAAGAACAACGTCTGACCATAATGAAAGACTCTCGACTCGGTAGCTTTGCTGCTTTGGGGATCTGGTTTAGCTTGACGTTGAAATGGCTGTTGCTGTCTGAACTATTGAGTACTGGCTCGGAGTCTTTTCTTGGCTTAATTTATCTGCTTTCGGCTTGGTGCGCAGTGCACATCTTGGCGCGCATGTTTCCTTTATTGTTAATGCATTGTTTAGACTATGTTTCGATCGGGCAAAGCAAGGCCAGCAGTATGATTTCGCGCTTTGATGTGAAGCAGTGGCTGGTGGCTCTTTTGCCTTGTGGCATCATTGCTATCTTGTCGTTAAGTCTCGTGGAAATCCTTTTAGCAGCATTGTTTGCTGGATTATTGTTGCTGGGGATGCGTCAGTACCTTAACGCTAAAATTCAAGGGTTTAATGGTGATGCCTTAGGTGCCAGTGAGCAACTAGGAGAAATTTTTGTGATTGCGGTTTTGCTGGTGTTTGCTGCGTGAAATTGTATCTAGTTCGTCATCCCAGACCCGATGTAATACCAGGCTTGTGTTACGGTGATCAAGATGTTCCCTTGTTAGAAGGTTGGCAGCAAGGTGCACAGGCATTAAAGCAAGCCTTAGCACTAGAGTACGATCAAGATAAGGTGCGTTGTTATCACAGCCCTTTAAGCCGAGCGGCACAATTGGCAGAGTATCTCAGTGAGGGAAAATCTCATTCCATAGCGGCATTGAAAGAGCTGGGGTTTGGTCGTTGGGAAGGACTCACTTGGTCCGATATTCCTAGGCAAGAGATGGATATTTGGGCTGATGACATAGTGAATGCCAATCCTTATAACGGGGAAAGTTTACAGCAAGTGGCCGATCGCGTTTGGCACTGGTGGTCAAGCATCAAGGATGAGGACATGGAGGCTTGTGTGTTGGTCGCGCATTCTGGTGTGATCAAGGTGTTGGTCAGTCTGTTGTGTGAATGGCCATTGGACAAATGCTTTCGTATCGATGTGGCTTTTACCAGTGTGACGGAATTGGATATTCAGGGTGACTGGCGAGTGTTGAAGCGCTTAGGTGCGGGTGACTGGCAGTAGTCGTTGACGGTTGTTAGAGAAATGTACAATTAACTGGCTTTGACCCTCGTCAAGCTACAAAGATGATAGAGATAAAAACATGTTGTTATATCTTTTGGGCATGTTCGGTATTGCGGCATTTGCCATCACAGGGGTTATTTCCTCCGGTAAAAAAGACATGGACCTGTTTAGTGTGGTGTTTCTTGGCATGGTCACTTCATTAGGTGGCGGTACGATAAGAGACACAGTGCTTGGTGTGGAAACCGTATACTGGGTAAAAGACACTTCTTATCTTTGGGTGGCATTTTTTTCGTCGGTTGCCGCATTTTTTGCAGTGCGTCTTATTGAAGATAGGCAAAGAGTGTTTCACTATGCTGATTCGTTCGGCTTGGCCTTATTTACCGTAGTGGCGACAGAAAAGGTACTGGAACTTGGTTTTCCTTCTACTATTGCCATTACTATGGGGGTGATCACAGGAATCGCTGGTGGCATTATTCGTGATGTATTGAGTCACAAACCACCTTTGGTTCTAGGGCGTGAGTTTTATGCTACCCCCGCTTTTCTTGGTGCGCTCTTGTTAGTGTTACTTCAAAAAAACATACCTTTCCATGAATTTAACTCGATTTACGCTGTGTTATTAGTCTTTATACTAAGGGTCTTTGCGATCCATAAAGATCTGTATTACCCCAGTTGGCTACTTTATAAAAAGCGTTAAGGATATCAATCATGTCACAGCAATTAACCGAAGAAGAAAAGCAACAAGCTCGTTTGTTAAAGAAAAAAGCGGTGGTCGATCAACGTATTGCAGCGGCGACAGAAGAGCGTGGCGTGACTATCTTGTTGACCGGTAATGGCAAGGGGAAGAGCTCTAGCGCGTTTGGTACTATGGCGCGTGCACTGGGTCATGGACAAAAGTGTGGTGTGATTCAATTTATAAAAGGCCGTAAAGCCACAGGTGAGCAATTGTTTTTTGGCGAACATCCGCGTGTGGATTTTCATGTGATGGGGCATGGTTTTACATGGGAAACTCGTGACCCTCAATTAGAACAACAGGCTGCGAACCTGGCTTGGTCGTTGGCTAAAAAGATGTTGATGGATACCAGTATTGATTTTGTTCTATTGGATGAAATTACTTACATGTACAAATACGGTTACCTTGATGAAGCTGAGTTGATTGCCGTATTGGCTGCTCGACCTACACATCAAAATGTGATGATGACAGGGCGAACCGCACCACGTGTGCTTCTAGATTCGGTGGACACTCACAGTAAGATAGCCAACGAAAGACATGCCTTTGCCAACGGTGTGAAAGCGCAAGCAGGCATTGAATGGTAAGACAGACTCAATAGATTTCAAAGTGTCTTTTTTGTAAAGGCTCACTTGATAAGTGGGCCTTTTTTATGGACAAAAAATAACGCGCATTTTTAATAATGAGATTTATTCTCAAAAAGCTGGATTTTTAACTTTTCTTTTACGATAATGATTCTCATTAGTTTCGTTTGGCAATCACTGCCGTGGAGGAAAGAATGCAAAATTGGGAACGCTTAACACGACAAGCTAATAAAGCTTACTCAAATCATGAATATTCCAATGCTGTAGAACTCAATCAACAAGCTTTACACCAAGTAGAGTGTGAGTTTGATGATAACTTCCACCAAGATGCAGAATCTGCAGTTGCGGCGGCGGCAGTGAGCTTTTTAAACATTGCTGAATCTTACACTGCTCTTGGCGATTTTTTGTCAGCGAATACACAGTATGAAAATGCAGTGAATTTTTTACAGGCCGTTATTGTTCGTTCAGATGTGGACGAGGAGCAGCGCGGCCTCATTATGAGAACCGCTACCCATATTCGTTTTGAATGGGAGCTGTTTTCACAAAGTCACAGCAAACATGTTGTGGCGCAAAGTAAGGCGCTAATGCGTTCTATTTCAAATGCTGTTACCAGTCAGGGCGTCATGGTACGTCATTAAATTGCTCTACTAAAAGGATATCTATATGAAATCTACTTTTTTCACTATTGTTGTCAGTGTCTGTTCCGCTCTTATCGGCTCAACAGCCTTGGCACATCCTGGTCATGATCATACTCATTGGTCTAGTGAACTGATTCACATGCTAACTTGGTTAGCAATTGCCAGTGTGATTGTGGGTGGCTTGCTATACAAACAAGTTTTCCGAGGTAAAAATTCTAAGCAGGAGGATAACAATCATGATGCATAATCTGGTTAATGTACTGGACAAGGTAATTGGCTTTCAAACGGCTCAAGCCCATTGTGATATTCCTTGTAAAATCTACGATCCATCTACTGCGCAATTAGCGGCATTAAGCTGTGTTCGCCTGCTGGACTTAATTAAAGAAATTGAAGACAAAGGCGATTTAAACGTTGCCGATTATGCGCAAATTTCTCGCTTAGTGAGTGAGAAAGAGTCCGCTTGTACTGAAGTAAAAGAAGCCGTTCGCATTATTTGGGGTGATTATTTCAAAGCGCCACAATTTGAGCAGATTCCAAATGCCAATGAGCTGACTCATAGCATTATGTTGCAAGCATCAAAATGCAAGCAAGGAATCAGTCGAGAAGATGGGGAAAAGCTTGTGGCTTTAGTCAATCAATTTGCTGAGGCTTTCTGGTTGACCAAAGGTGTGCCGACTTATACCGCTGCTTGCCCATATCCACCCATGTTGGATACGGTTTATCCAGACCTAAAAGGGTAAAACAATCAGGAAGGAGAAAATTTTCTCCTTCCTATTTTATGCTTTAGATAGGGTACAAGGAGGCTTTATGTTTCGCTTCATTAAAGTGCAGGGAGAAAGCATGGCACCCAGCCTTCACGATGGGGATTTTGTCTTTATCAGTCGTTGGTATAGAAAGCTTGAAGTAGGACAATTGGTGGTGGTTGATCATGCTTTGTACGGTTTTATCGTAAAAAAAGTCTTACATATAGCCCCTGATGGCCAGTTATGGCTGGGGGGAGAAAATAACCAAAGCTTGCAATCAGAGCGCATTGGTTGGGTATCGCCACGACGAGTAATGGGGAAGGTGATTGGACGTATTTGCGCACAAAAACCAAAACTGCATTGAGTGTCTAATATTCTAGACACTATAGTTGAATAAGTCGTTTTTTATCCGTCAGATTGCCCTTGGTCTGATTTCTATTTTTCTCTAAAATCCCGCCTATTGTTCCATCTGCAAATTTTCAAGGGATAAGCATGTCGACAGCAGATTTACCAAAAAAAGAGTTACCAGAAGTTCAAAAGCATACCCGTTCGGAAGATATTCAAGCCATGTTAATTGGCACCTTGATCATTGCCTTGGGTGTGAATTTATTCACCCAGGCTGGCCTATTAACAGGTGGTTCAGCTGGTTTAGCCTTCCTGATTCAATACTCGACCTCATTGACCTTTGGTCAGGCCTTTTTCTTGATCAACTTACCTTTTTATTTATTGGCAATATGGCATTTTGGTTGGAACTTTACCCTGAAGACTTTTTTTGCCGTATTTTGCGTGTCTGCTTTTTCAGATTTAACGCCAATGTTGGTTTCCTTTGAATCGGTTGATCCTGTTTACGCTAGTATGACGGGGGGTTTTCTTATGGGCGTTGGTTTCTTAATGCTGTTTCGCCATAACGCCAGTTTAGGTGGGGTCAATATTTTGGCTCGTTACCTGTCAGAAAAATACCATATCTCCATGGGTAAATTCCAAATGGCCATTGATTGTACAATAGTATTAGCTTCTGTCTTTGTGGTGGATTTTTGGCTGATTGCTGTGTCTTTCATTGGTGCAATTGCCCTTAATATGATCATTGCTGTGAATCATAAACCTGGACGCTACATGGGTAACGTGTAAAAGGCGCTTATTCGAAATAACAAAAGCGGTATTGAGCCGCTTTTTTGTATTTTCGGCACGGCTTTGTATTTTTTTAGGCACATTTTTTTATATATCTGACCTAATGTTTTCATAAATCTAGGTGCTCGGGTATCATATCGCCAAATGAGAAAACTAAGGAAATGTGAGTTTGGAGCTGTTAAAGGTTGATAACCTTAATCCTTATCTAGATGATTTGGTTGAATTGCTAATTGATGCGGTGGACTCTGGTGCCCCCATAGGCTTCTTACCGCCAATGAGTGAGCCAGAGGCAAAAGCTTATTGGACCTCTGTAAACGATGAACTTCAGGAAAATTCTCGTCAAGTATTACTGGTCCGTGAAGAGGGTAAAGTGGTTGGCAGTGTGCAAATTGCCATGTCTCCTAAAGCCAACGCCTTGCATCGTTGTGATGTGGAAAAGCTGATGGTGCATACTCAAGTAAGAGAAAATGGTCTAGGGAGTATACTGATGCAAGGGGTTGAGCGAGTTGCTGCCGCCATGCAACGTCAGTTATTAATCTTGGAAGTTCGCAGTGATGATATCGCACATGATATGTACGTTAATATGGGCTATATCCCGTTTGGTGAAGTCCCTGGTTATATCCGTAGTGCCAATGGTATGTTGCATAATTCCACTTTCTTTTATAAAGAAATAGAAACCAGTCATGAAGTATTTAGTTGATTGCAGTAGGCCGTTTTTTTGAGACTCGATTTTTATTTATCCCATGTTACTGAATTAGCGCGCAAAGCCGCAAAAATTGCTGCCGCTAAAGGCCGTGTCACCGTCAATGGTGAGGTAGTAAAAAAAGCCAATTACACAGTGCAAAAAAGCGATCAAGTCTGCTTAGACGGTGAGTTATTGGCCTGGCCGAGTGAAGGTTATTATTTACTGCATAAACCGGCTGGTTATGTTTGTGCCAACGAAGATCCTGAACATCCGATTGTGTTGGATTTATTGCCCAATCACCTTGGTCAAAAGCTGAAGATAGTGGGGCGCCTAGACAAAGACACCACAGGATTGCTGTTGCTGACAACCGATGGCCAATGGTTACATCGAATCACCTCGCCGAGACATGTTTGTCCAAAGCGTTACCATGTGCAGCTGGCGGATGAGATTTCGCAGCAAGCCATTGACCAGCTTGAGGCGGGTGTCTTGCTAAAGGGTGAAAGTCAGTTAACCAAGCCAGCCAAGGTTGAGCAGCTAACCGAAAAGGAAATTTACCTTACCATTCAAGAAGGTAAATACCATCAAGTGAAACGCATGTTAGCATCGGTAGGTAATAAGGTTGAACAATTGCATCGTGATCGAATTGGTCCTTTGCCGCTAGACGAAAACCTCCAGCTTGGTGAATACCGGGTGCTCACAGCGGAAGAAGTCGCCTTTTTTTAGACAGAATAAGAGACCAAATAGATGACAGAATTATCGATGGACGAACGCGTACAACTGCTGGTTTCGCCTGACAGTGAACGCCTAGCTTATTTTATTGAACAAGCTAAAGCGACTGAGCAGGTTTGGAGTTTAAGTAATGAAGAAGGCTTTGTGATGGTAGAAACTGACGAAGGCGATTGCGTGATGGTTTGGCCTGATGCTGAGTTTGCTAGTCAGTGGGCCATTGAAGATTGGGACGATTGTGAGCCCGTGGCGGTCTCTTTGACGACTTTTAAGCAAGAATGGTTGCCGAGTTTGGCGATGGATAAAATCACCGTGGCGGTGTTTCCAAATATCGAAGATGAAGGCAAGTTATCGACTGCCGAAGAGCTGACGGCTTTATTGGGCGATTAGCTTAGCTACTTTGATAGGATGAATTTTACACTTCTAGGAAGGAAGTAGTGAGGTATTTTCGTTAAGGAAGAAGCAGATTAAGGACCCCCAATGAGTAAGCGTCAAAATCATCGTGAAGAAGTCTTCATTAAAATATTGGATGCAGCAGAAGTCGAGTTTGGTTTAAAAGGCTATAATGGCGCCAGTTTGCAACACATAGCGGAGCGAGCAGGTTTACCTAAGCCGAATATCATTTATTATTTTCAATCGAAAGCGAACTTATACAAGCAAGTATTGGATCAAACCCTAATGGGCTGGAATGACGTGTTTGATCGCGCCACAGTGGAAGATGATCCTGCCGAAGTGTTGAACAGCTTCATTCGAGTAAAATTGCAGAACAGCTTCGAGAAACCCGTTGCATCGCGCTTGTTTGCCATGGAAGTCATCAGTGGTGCCAATCACATTGGGGAGTATTTAAAAGAAGCATTACGTCCATGGTTTGCTTCTCGAGTGGCCTTGTTGGAAGCTTGGATGTCGGCTGGAAAAATGCGTCAGACCGATCCTGCTAGTTTGATTTTTATGATCTGGGCAACCACACAACACTATGCCGACTTTGAGGCGCAAGTCTTAGCTTTGAGTGGTAAGGACAGCTACAGTGAAGAAGACCTTACACGTATTGCTGATGCCATTAGTGGCGTAGTTTTAGCGGGATGTGGACTGCAATAAATCACAACATTCCCGCTTCATGGTTTATTTGAGAGTCTTGTACATGGCGTATCAAGGCTCGTAATTTAGCCGGTTTAGCCGGCTTGGCCATATAGCTGATCTGACGTGATTTGCATAGTTCAATAAGGTCTGCTTCACGTGACGCCGTCAACAAGGCGGCGGGAATATTTCTGTTGGCTTTTTCTCTTAGTGCTTGAATCAAACTGAGCCCTTCTTTGTCATCATCCAGGTGATAATCCACCAATAAGAGTTCTGCTTCTCCCTCTGCTGCCAGAGCCGCGTCGTAACTTCGGAAACCATGGCATTCGCATTGCCAATGAGTCAGTAAGCTGGACATGGCGGCAAGATTGTTTTCATCATCGTCGACACACCAGACACGACAATGTTGCGTCTCGTTTGGCTTTTCAATCTGCTCACTTAGCTTAGCAGGAGAGGGGCGGGCTTGATTGATGGCCATGGGAATCTGAATGCTAAAACAGCTTCCTTTATTAGGAACAGAGCGCACTTTGGTGACTAATCCGAGCTGTTTTTGCATCCGACGTACTAGGCCTAACCCCAATCCCATGCCTGGCTCTTGCGTATTTTCCCAACGGTAAAAATCGTCAAAGACTTTTCTTTGTTCCGCTTCAGGAATGCCTATGCCTGTGTCCCAAACTTGTAAGAGAACTTGTTTGTTGCAAGGTCGCACGCTTAATAGCACACGACCTTTAGTCGTGTATTTTATGGCATTTGAAACAAAATTCTGGATAATTCGTCGCAAATAAATAGGATCTGAATAGACATGAAAAGCACGGATACGAGTATCGAAACGGATGTTTTTACTGGCGGCAATGACATCGAATTCTGTCACTATGGGAGCCAAAATCTGTTCCAATTCACAGCTTTCCAGTTTAGGTTGAATGGCACCTTGATCGAGACGAGCAATTTCCAATAAAGTGGAAATAAGTGCCTCAGTTGATTCTAACGAATCGGACAAATTGTTAATAATTTGGCTGGTGTCCTTGTCCAGTTGTGTGGTGTTCAGTATGCCCATGTAGAGTTTGGCGGCATTGAGTGGCTGCAAAATATCGTGACTGGCTAAGGCAAGAAACTCTGTTTTTGAGGCATTTGCCTGTTCGGCTTCGGCTTTGGCGTCCAATAGGGCTTTTTCCGCCTTATTACGACGATTAATTTCTTGCAACAATTCCACATTGACACTTTGTACTTCTTCTGCGCGAGCTTCAACACGCTTTTCCAGATCAATGTTGGCTTCCTTCAGGGCTTGCTGGCTTTCAATGTGTTCCGTAATGTCAGTAAAACTGGTGACGAAACCACCATCTGGTAATGGGTTACCCACCATTTCAATGACACGGCCATTGGCTCGACGGCGCAAGAAACGGTGAGAGGTGCCTGTCTTTAAGTGATCCAGTCGTTTATTGACCAAATCTTCAATTTCTCCCACACCGCATTCGCCTCGTTGTGCGTTGTAACGTATCAGTTCCTCTACTGGTAAACCCACTTTGAGCATACCTTCTGGGTAGGGATAGAGTTGTAGGTAGGTTTTATTCCAAGCCACTATTCGTAGCTCTTTATCGACAACACTAATTGCTTGATCAAGATTATCCATGGAAACAAACAACAGATTCTGACTGAACTGGATGGCTTGGGTGGTTTCATCCAGATAGGTCATCATTTCTTCCACCTTGATGTGTTTATCCACCAAGATGGAATTAATGATGGTGCGTGCTGAAGAGCCTCCAAGAACGCCGCCAAGTATGCGTTCGCAATAATCGATAAACAAACGGCTAGGTTGTTCACTTTGGCGAATGCTTTGATCATAGTATTGCTCAAAATTGTTCAATACTTGCTGAGATTTTTGTTTACCAAGAAAGGTTTCCAATAAGACCAGCAAATCCCCATTGGTGGCTTTGCTTTTGGTTTTAAAAAAGCCTTTTTCTAACTCGGTAGTGGGGCTGACAAAAGCCGTGGCTTGAATACGATCTATCAGTCTTTCGGTGGACAGTAAAGACCCTAAAACATAGCCAAAAACATTGGTAATAAGGCTAATAAAAGCGCCGTAACTGATGAGCTCCGAGCGAGATTGTCCACTGGCCATGTCCCATTCTATGTTGCCACTTAGGGGGAGCATCATCATCAGCATCCAACTGATGAAGCCGAACGTTAGCCCTGTGTATACCCCATAAGCATGACCTCGTTTCCAATACAAGCCGCCAAATACGGCAGGCATCAATTGTAAAACCAATGAGAAAGCCAGTAAGCCTGTGCCTGTTAAAGACTCGTGATTGGCCATCTTTTGATAATACAGAAAGGATAAGGTTAGTATGCCCAGCATGGCCAGACGACGAATAACCAGAATACGTCGTCGATATAAGGGCAAGGCTTGATGTTGAGCGCTGGCTCGAGCCAACATCAAGGGGAGAATCACATCGTTGCTGATCATGATACTCAAAGCAAAGGTTGCCACAATAATCATGGCTGTGGTGGCGGAAATACCCCCCAAAAAAATGAGCATTTGTAAGGGCAGATAATCTGACATCAAGGCAAACTGAATGACATAAGTATCAGGATTAATGTCGCTGCTGAATAAACTCTGTCCGGCAAAGGAAATAGGCGGAATGATAACGGCGAATATGGCCAGATACAGAGGAAACATCCAGCGCGCCATATTGGATTGATCTTGATTTTGGTGATCCACCACTGTGACATGGAACTGGCGAGGCAGACAAATCACCGCAGCGGCAGACATAAAGGTTTGCATTAAAAAAGGGAAGGTTAAAAAGGCGTCTGGGTGCCAAACGGAAACATTTACCTTATCCTGAATAGTGGTTAGATCCACATCCTGAACCATAATCAGAACCACTAACCCCACTGCGATAATGGCAATCAGTTTGAATAAGGACTCTGCGCCAATCGCCAACATCATTCCTGAACGATACTCTGTCACTTCCACCTTACGCGTGCCAAACAGCATGGCAAAAATGCCCATTAATAACGTCGCAATCAACACAATTAAGTGCGTTGAGGTTTCACCTTGATTGACGAATAAGGCAAAATTCGAGCCGATGGCTTTCAATTGCAATGCAATATAAGGAATCACTGCCAGCATACAAATCAAGATCACCAAGGGCGCCGTAATAGGTCGTTTACCGTAGCGAGAGGAAATAAAATCAGCGATAGAAGTAATATTCTGCTTATGACTTATGTTGATCATCTTACGCAGTAAAGGAAAAGCAAGCAGATACAAGAGGATTGGACCAAGCAGAATGGGCAGATAGCTCCAACCAGAGCGCGTGGCTTCGCCAATGGCGCCGTAAAAAGTCCAAGCCGTGCAATAAATCGCGAGGGAGAGGCTATAAACCACAGGGTGGCGGGTGAGCTTTTTCGCATACGGGCCTTCTTTATCACCCCATAATGCGATCCAAAACAACCCCATTACATACAAAATGGCCAGCAGAATCCAGAAAACCGTCATGGTCTAAGCACCTGATTATAAAGCAGTGTTTTATTTTTCTTAGGTCAATGTAGCATACTTCTAGGACCATGCCTCTTAGACTTAGGTCGTGTTATGACTCAGCTTTTAAAAAGGCATGCTAAAATGACCTTATGTTGTACAGAGGAAAACATCATGTCACTCGCTTCAAATTATCAGGTGAAAGCCTATCACGCACATCTTTATTATCAGGATGAGGCTGGCCTGCTTATGGCACAAGAGATTGCCAAACAAGCGCAAGGGTTATTTGAGATACGCATTGGCCGCTTTCATCAAAAACCAGTAGGGCCACATCCATTGTGGAGTTGTCAGTTATCCTTTGCTGCTGAGACTTTTGGTGACTTTATTCCTTGGCTAATGTTTCACCGTCAAAGCTTGGATGTGTTTGTGCATCCTTTAACAGGGGATGAGTACATCGATCATACCCAGGGCATCAGTTGGTTGGGGAATTCACATACATTAGATCTTTCCCAATTTACAAAAAATGAGCAATGACATTGTTTAGTGTAGATTTATTGTCGCTTTTTAAAGATATATTTGTCTGACGACCCTTTAAAAACCAATAAGCGTACCAAGATCTAGTTTGTGGTGATTCTTGAATGAGAGGGTGATCGCAAAAAATTCGGGTTCGTGTTGTGGCGGTGTCATCGCAAAATAATTTGCTTGTATCAAGCGCTCGTTCCTAAACTTATTCCAAGCTGGAGAATAGAATGCAAATTTCTGAAAACACCGTTGTGAGCATGCACTACACATTGACCGATGATCAAGGTCAGCAACTGGATACCTCTTCAGGTCAAGAGCCACTTGTTTTCTTAAGTGGTGCGCAAAATATCATTGATGGTCTAGACAAAGCCCTTCAAGGCAAAGCAGCAGGCGATAAAATGACAGTTTCTGTATCACCAGAAGAAGGTTATGGTGAAATACACCAAGAACTGATTCAAAAAGTGCCAGCGGAAAACTTCCAAGGGGTGGATGATATCCAAGTGGGCATGCAATTCATGGCACAAACACCGGGTGGTCAACAACCAGTGACGGTAATTGGTGTAGAAGACGATGGCATCATGTTAGATGGTAACCACCCATTAGCAGGTAAGACATTAAACTTCGACGTGGAAATCGTTGAAGTCCGTGAAGCGTCATCAGAAGAAGTGGAACATGGCCATGTTCATGGCGCGGGTGGTCACCAACATTAACCCCCTAAAAATGAGTTGATAAATGAAAAACGGCTTCCTTGGAAGCCGTTTTTGTTTTCTGCCACTATAGTCCTTAGCTTTATATCATCTGGGGTTATTGGCATAAGAGTAAAGCTTCGGCTTGCCTTGTTTTTACCAACAGTTTTTTGCATTTCAGTGTAGCACTGATTTTCTTCTGGCTTAGGCATGTTTTATTTATTGATAAGGTTCCGCTTTCGTCTGAGCAGTTTGTTTGCTGTAAGCCTAGGAGGTTGTGAAAGTTCTTGTGTGACCAGATTGCAAGACGTTATCTAATATTGCGCCGGCTAGGATCAACTCTTTCATTTTGTCTAATTGATAATGTCTTGCGTTAGCAAGCTGCTTAAAGCGATGGATGATGCTCTAGATTCTGTGGGCAATTTTGATTAGTCTGGAAGTCACGCTGCTTTGTGGCGAGTATCTTCAATAACAAGAATAAATGAGAGGTGCATGATGAAATCTTTAGTAGATCATTTGTCGCAATATGTCTCTTATCATCAAGACAGGCGTAATGTGAACACACATTTTGTTGGTATTCCCATGATAGTGTTTGCCATCGCTGTGCTACTTTCTCGTCCACAATTTACCTTTTTTGATCAAACCTTCACGCCTGCAATTATTTTGGTTGCGGCCAGTGCATTGTTTTATGTGTGTTTACACCGAATTGTGGGACTTGTCATGACCCTATTATTGGTCATCTTTTTGTGGGGGGCACAAAAGGTGGCCAGTCAAAGTACCTTGATTTGGTTGACTTCAGGTATAGGTTTGTTCGTTGTGGTCTGGCTTTTTCAGTTTATTGGCCACTACTTTGAAGGTAAGAAACCGGCTTTTTTGGACGATATAACGGGGGTAGTAATTGGTCCATTATTTGTTGCGGTGGAAGTGATGGTCTTGCTGGGTTGGAAAAGCGATTGGCAAAACAAAATCACAGGTTATTGTGAAGACAAAAATCGCAGCTTGTGAATCCTGCTACTACTTGTGAATCTCTTTACTAATAAAGGCAGTGACGTATTTAGAAAGGAAGTGAAGAAACGGGAAGCGCTGTCAGAAATGCAGCGCCTTTTCCGCTAGGAGTAAGCCATTTGCTCGTTAAGAGAGCACTTACTCTGAGGTCTTTGTGCTGATATTACGCGTGTTGAGCAGAAACAGCAGAACCGCTTTTTACTTTTGCAACAAGAGTTGAGATTGCTTTACCAACTGCCGCGAAAGAGGCAACGATAAATTCAGCACGCTCAGCACGAGCAACTGCGATACGAACGTCTGCGTCAGTTAGGTAAGCAGCGTTAACATTGTTGATTAATTCAGATACAGATTGGTTTTTCATAGTCTCGTCCTCTTTGATTCTCCTACAAGCTTTTGGCTTGCAGATAATGAATTCGTTTCAATATGGAGATGATAAGTAGAGTCAACAGAGAAGACAAACGATAAAAAATACCCACATAAGTGAATTAAATTCATCAATTGATTTTTTTGTCATCAACCATGAAGAAGTACGTCTAGTACGAGCCGCTCCAGCGACAAATTTTATAGCGCGCAAACCCTACGAAATAGGTTTATTTCTGATTTGGCTGTATCTTCTAGTACGACAGGCCCGTTTGCTTCCTATAGTAAGTAACTCATCTACCCAGAAGGGATGCTTTGATGTCTCCAGATAGAAGCAATAAAAGGAAGGAGCGTTTTTTCTCTTCACTTACAAGTCTCTCAATTCATGATGTGTCTGGATGGCCATGCCAGTTTGCATTTTATGATTTCATGTTTCTTTTTTAATAAATAGCCATTTTATTTTTATTCTATCTGCTATCTTTTCTTATGATGTTAGGTTTTATTGTTCGATTTACGTTTGAAACGACCAATTGCTTCTCTTACCTCTACCAGATATAGCGGTTTTTATTTGGATGCCGAATATCAAGGTGAGTTATTAAAGAATGAGATTAAGGATATCATTATGAAATTTTCAAAAGCGCACTGGATCACTGTGCTGATTGCCCTTGTATTGACGCAAACCTCTTATGCTTTTGATGGTGATGATGGCGACTATTATGTTGCTCCGTGGGGGAATGACATGAGTGATGGTTCAATATATTCCCCTTTTGCAACCATCGAAAAGGCACAAATAAACGCTTCCCCAGGAGACTTAATTTATTTGCGAGGTGGTACTTATTGGTTTGACGACAATACGGATGCAGACGGTATTGGCGTGTTATTTCATAAGAGCGGTACGAGCAATGCGTCAATCAAATACCATGCTTATCCCGGTGAAACCCCTGTTTTTGATTTTTCCGAATTCCAACCTTACCAGCGGATTCGAGGTTTTAGTGTTCGGGCTGATTGGTTGCATTTTAAAGGAATCGAAATCAAAAACGTGCAACAGGTGATTACTAACGTCAATGAGTCATGGGGTATTCGTGTCGAAAACGGTGCTGATAATAATATTTTTGAAAACCTTAATCTTCATCACAATGAAGGTCCAGGATTGTTTATTGCGGATGGCGCGAACAATCTTGTTTTAAACGTGGATTCTCATCATAACTATGACCCAGACCGAGGTGGTGAAAATGCTGATGGTTTTGGGTGTCACTCAAATGATGGCGGTAATGTATTCCGCTATTCTCGTGCATGGGCAAACAGTGATGACGGTTTTGACTTTATCCGCGCAGAAGGAACCTGTACGGTAGAATATTCAATGGCTTTTCATAATGGCTATATCCCTGATACGACTATCGGTGCGGGCAATGGCACAGGCATCAAGGCTGGCGGTTGGGGGTTAGACGTCAGTACCTTTCCTGAGAATGTAGTTCGCCATTTAGTGCGATTCAATATCGCTTTTGGTAATCGAATTAACGGCTTTTATGCGAACCATCATCCTGGTGGCCTCGATTTCATAAACAATACTGCTTTTAATAATCCATATAATTTCAATATGTTAGCAGACGTCGGTGAGGCGAATCATTATCTAAGAAATAATGTTGCCTTTGGTTCAGGGATGGCACTCGCTAAGGTGACCACCCATGAGGTTGATTCTGCTTATAATTCTTGGGATTTACCTGTAACGGCCAATTCTGATGACTTTAAAAGTGTTGTTACCTCGTTGGCGTCCGCAGATCGAGATACTGATGGCAATCTCCCTGTAAATGATTTTCTGCGTTTGGTCAGCGGTAGTGATTTGATTGATGCTGGTCAGAACATAGGTTATTCCTATAGCGGTTTAGCGCCAGATTTGGGCGCTTATGAAGACAGGAATTAAATCAAGTTGATGCTGTAAGCAATCATCATGAGGCAAAACAGGGTGGGGGATTCCTTGTTATCGCTAATTGGGCAGTAGGCGACGTTTCTTTTGGGCATACTAAGCAACATGGCTCAAGTATTGTTTAGGATCTTTCATCCGAATCTTTATGTTAACAGTGGCTGAAATCGACGTTTCCGACAGCAAAGCAGAAAATAAAAGGGCCTTCATTCTGGGTGGATCACGCGATTAGAATGAAATGACGCCATAAAGAAGTAAACAAAATCCCTGCTATATGGCGGGGATTTTTGATTGTCTGATGTTGTGATCAGCCCTGTTTGTGCACCGCGCTTGGCATGTTCTTGTCTGTGAATTAAGTTAGCTAATGAGATGAAGTGCTTCTTTAAAACGGTTGTGATGGAACGTTTGTATTGATAACAGATCATTATACTATGCCGTGATTTTGGTGGGCTTCAAATTATGATGACTCTTTAACGTCTGATACTGTGAGAGAGACCGAAGTTTACAAGCTATGTATTAAGCGGCTGGAATTAATTGTATTGAATGACAGTCTTGATTAGACATGGAATAAACCATGATGGATAAGGAAAGGTGAGGAAGCGCTATAGATTATTATTTTAGCGCCTTTTCCGCTAGGAGTAAGCCATTTGCTCGTTTAAGAGAGCGCTTACTCTGAGGTCTTTGCGCTGATATTACGCGTGTTGAGCAGAAACAGCAGAACCGCTTTTTACTTTTGCAACAAGAGTTGAGATTGCTTTACCAACAGTCGTGAAAGAGGCAACGATAAATTCAGCACGCTCAGCACGAGCAACTGCGATACGAACGTCTGCGTCAGTTAGGTAAGCAGCGTTAACATTATTTATTAATTCAGATACAGATTGGTTTTTCATAGTCTCGTCCTCTTTGATTCTCCTACAAGCTTTTGGCTTGCAGATAATGAATTGTTTCAATGTAGAAATGATAAGTAGAGTCAACAGAGAAGACAAACGATAAAAAATACCCTTATAGGTGAATTAAATTCATCAATTAATTTTATCTTCCCAACTCCCCTGATGCAGTACGTTGGATATGTCTTGTCGTTCCAGCCAACCTGCTCTTTGTAGATCTGGTGTGTCATGAAATTGCTCAACATAGCCCAAACAAAGGTAGGCGATGATGTCGATGTGGTCTGGGATGTTTAAGTTTTCTCGCAAAACATCATCGTGCAGAATGCTTACCCAGCCCAAGCCAATGTTTTCCGCACGCGCGGCCAACCATATATTTTGTATCGCGCAGACCGAGCTGAATAAGTCCATTTCAGGTTTCGCAGTGCGTCCAAGTACCACAGAACCAGTGCGATTTCGGTCGCAAGTGACACAAATACCCAATGGGGACTCTTCGATACCTTCCAACTTGAGAGATTGATATTGTTTGCGTCTGTCGCCATGAAAAAGCTCAGCGGCCTCCGCATGAGCTTGTAAAAAGCCTTGTTTGATGTTGGCTTTGCAAACTTTGTCGGTTACAAGAATGAAATCCCAAGGCTGCATAAAACCTACACTGGGGGCATGATGGGCCGCTAGTAAAATACGTTTCAATACGGTTTCAGGAATAGGATCAGGAAGAAATTCTCGACGCACATCGCGACGGGCAAAAATGGTTTTATACACCGCATCACGCTCTGCTTGACTGATTTTCATAACAACAACTTTGCCTATTTAAATGCAAAGCGGCAAGTATGAGCAGTTAAGCATTTTTTGCCAAGACGATATTGTTCAAGTCATGTTGGATTCGGTTCAGTTTAGCCGACTTTATGCATTTAACTGCACACAGCTTGAATCAGAGGATCGTTACTTCCCAATGCATGCCATTTGGTTTGGGAGCCGCTTTCTGCGCTGAAAGAATTGGTGAAATCGGCTCTGGCTGATTGTAAACAATCAATGACTTGTGGAACTCTTTTGGCAGGTGTTCTGCGCTCAAAAAAGTACAGGTCGACCAGAATCAGGTTGGGATCAATTTTGTTTTGCGCAGAATTTGCTACATCAGCAGCGATAAAGCGCATAGTTTGTGGGAAAACATAACTCCATGGACGCCATGGTGCTTCTTCTTGTACCTTTTTCACCACGATTACGCCTTCTGGAAGCAAACTGGCTTGATGATCATACCAGTCATATTCGCCTTGAATTTGGAAGCCTAGCATACAGACACCAGCAAACACGGGTACCAGCCATTTAGGGGCAGTTTGTTTCGACAGTTTACGTATTAAAAACGCGATACCTGCACCACCAAGACCAGCAAAAATCGTTGCAACAAGTTCCCAAATCATCTTATTTTTTTCCTTTAATGAATGTTTTTATTATAAGGAAATCAAGCCCCGCATGAAGCGGGGCTTGATAGGCTATGGCATGGATCGATTAATGATCGACGGCTTTGCCAGCACCTTGAGGGTAGCGCACACTTTCAACCAAGTCTTGGATGTCTTGTGGTGGTTCTTCTGTCATAGAAGACACCGCGAAAGCGACAGCAAAGTTGATAATGGCACCAATTGCTCCGAAGGACAGAGGTGAAATACCAAATAACCAATTATCCGGTGTGTTAGCCAGAGTGGCAGTGCCTGGAATGAAGAACCAACCTAGGAAGGTAAAGATGTAAACCAAGGTGGCAATCAAACCTGCTAGCATACCCGCTACCGCGCCTTTGCTGTTAACACGTTTTGAGAAGATACCCATCATCAATGCAGGGAAAATTGAGGCCGCAGCGATACCGAAGGCCAGCGCCACCACCTGTGCGGCGAACCCGGGTGGGTTCATACCCAAATAGGTTGCAACGATAATGGCGACAAACATGGATATTCGAGCGGCTAATAATTCCCCTTTATCCGTGAGATCGGGGTTGATTGAGCCTTTTATTAAGTCATGACTTACCGCGGACGATATGGCCAGTAATAATCCGGCTGCCGTTGATAATGCGGCGGCGAGACCACCGGCGGCAATTAAACCAATGACCCAACCTGGGAGATTCGCGATCTCAGGGTTCGCTAACACCAGAATGTCACGGTTAACCGTTAACTCGTTACCTTCCCAGCCACGTGCTGTCGCTTCAGCTTCATAGGCAGGCGTATCGTTGTAGAACTGAATACGACCATCATCGTTTTTGTCTTCATACTTGATCAACCCCGTGGTTTCCCAAGTTTGAATCCAATCAGGGCGCTCAGCGTACTCAATTGGTTGTTCGGTAGGGCCAGATGGATAAATGGTTGTCATTAGATTCAAACGCGCCATAGACGCAACAGCAGGTGCTGTTAGGTACAATAAAGCGATGAATACCAATGCCCAACCAGCAGACCAACGTGCGTCAGCCACTTTTGGCACAGTAAAGAAGCGTATGATCACGTGAGGCAGACCCGCAGTACCAATCATCAAAGACAGAGTGAAGAGTACCATGTTGAGTTTGTTGTCCACATCCGCCGTATAGTCTCTAAAGCCCAGCTCTCTGACCACCTCATCTAGTTTCTGTAGCAATGGCATACCAGATTCAGTGTGGGTAGAGAATAATCCTATAGCGGGTAGGAAAGTATCTGTGAGTTGTAAGGAGATGAATACCGCAGGGATGGTATAGGCAATGATGAGAACCACATACTGAGCCACCTGCGTGTAAGTGATGCCTTTCATACCGCCTAATACCGCATAAAAGAATACCACGATAGCGGCAATCGTCAGACCAGTGTTTTTATCGACTTCAAGGAAACGCGAGAAGGCAACACCTGCGCCTGTCATTTGGCCGATAACATAGGTTACCGAGGCTATGATCAAACAAGCCACCGCCACTAAACGTGCAGTACGACTGTAGAAACGATCACCAATGAAGTCTGGCACGGTAAATTTACCAAATTTTCTTAGGTAAGGCGCCAACAACATAGCAAGCAATACGTAACCACCCGTCCAACCCATAAGGAAGGTGGAGTTAGCGTAACCACCGGCAGCGATTAAGCCTGCCATAGAGATGAATGAGGCAGCAGACATCCAATCCGCTGCCGTTGCCATTCCATTTAATACTGGGTGAACACCCCCACCAGCGACATAGAATTCTTTTGTTGATCCTGCACGAGCCCAAATGGCGATACCGAAGTAAAGCGCAAATGATCCGCCCACGAACAATAAGTTGATCATGAATTGACTCATATTGAATTACTCCTGTAGGCCAAATTCTTCGTCAAGTTTGTTCATTCTCCAGGCATAGAAGAAAGTCAAACCGATAAATACAAGAATGGCGCCTTGCTGGGCAAACCAGAAGCCTAAATCCGTTCCACCAATATGAATACCGGAAAGCATGGGACGTAGTAGGATGGCACAACCGTAGGAGGCAAGTGCCCATACCACAAGACATCCGAGGATGAGCCTGAGGTTGGCTTGCCAGTATTTTTCTGCATTAATACTATGATCTGACACGGTAGATCTCCTTATAATTATTTTTATCACGCATCTCTAATCTAACAGGGGCGAACAAAATAAGAAGTCAGACTTTAGTCGCATAGACGGATTTCAATTTAGAAATCGGGTGCATAAAATAGCTAATCAAAAGAAGGGAAGTGAGTAATGAATTTAGCGATTAGGCAGAAGATTCTGTCGGTATGCGAAGAAAAGATACGCCAAAAGGGTGATAAGGTGCAGGTGTCTTTTTATGCCTTTTTTGCCAATAAGAATGATCAGCCTGATGTCTTGATGTCGGTTGCCCGCTGGTGGATTGAAGAACATCAACTCAATCATTTTGAAAAAGCCACTAAGATATATGCCATGGTGGCGTCGATGTCAGACGACAATGTTTTGGAGCAGGCTAGAGATGCCTATAAAGGAATCAACCATTTGACGTTGCAAGTGCGCAATCTAAGCAAATCCTTGGCTTTTTATATTGATCAGCTTGGTTTTAGCGGTGAAGTGCGTTGGGCCACAGGCGCTTATTTGTCTTATGGTGATGCTTGGTTGTGTTTATCATTAGGCGAGCCAAAAGTTGATGCAAAAGACTATACCCATTATGCGTTTGACGTGAGTGAACAGACGCTACAGTCTCTATTAGACAGACAAGTGGAATTTACGATCTGGCAAGCGAATCAAAGTGAGGGCGATTCTATCTATATTGCCGATCCTGATGGTCATAAATTGGAGTTTCACATAGGGTCGTTAGCGTCACGGTTAGCATCCTTGAAACATGCGCCTTATAAGGGGTTAATATGGCTTTAGAGCAAGCGTCATTTTGCATTAGAAAAGTGACCGCAGACGCTACTTTAGCCTTGCGGCAGCAAGTATTATGGCCGGACAAAAGCCAAGACGAATGTCGTGTTGATGGGGATGAGTCAGGTGAGCATTATGGCGTGTATCTTGATGAAAAACTCTTATGTGTCGCCTCGGTATTTATTGAAAGGGAAAGTGCCAGATTAAGAAAATTTGCCACATTGGCTGACTATCAAGGACAAGGAATTGGGCAATCTGTATTGCAGCGTATTATTGCGGATCTGAAACAAAAAGGTGTTAAAGTATTTTGGTGTGATGCAAGAGAGAGTGCCAGTTCCTTGTATCAGCGTTTTGGTCTGACAGCAGCGGGTGAGCGTTTTTATAAAGGTGACATTCCATATCGTAAAATGTCGGTGAATTTAAAATAGGGAAAGCAATATGATCAAAACAATTTTTGTCGCAAAACAATCCAAGCAAGCGCAAATTGAAATAGATGCGGTAAAAGTGGATGCGGGTAAAGGCATAGTAGGGGACAGATACTATGGTAAAAAAGGCAGTGATGGGCCAAATATTACCTTTGTCGAAAGCGAAGCCATTGCGCAATACAATCAGAACTTTGCGCAACAAATCCAACTCGCGGACACTAGGCGTAATGTGGTGACTCATGATATCGCCTTGAACGATCTGGTTGGTAAGCGTTTCCGCATTGGGGAGGCCGAGTTTTATGGTGTTGAGCTGTGTGAACCTTGTGCCTTTTTAGGGAAAACGCTAGCGACTGAAGAGATGAATGCAGCGCAAGTGGTTAAGGCTTGGCTGCACAAAGGGGGGTTACGAGCTGATGTGGTGCGTTCTGGCGTATTGCGTGTCGGTATGCCATTTGAATTATTGGATTAAGCTGACTCGGCACTCCTGTTAAGATCTTCCGCCAAAACAAAATCCCTCAATGGCTCAAACGCTTGGTTAAAAGCTTGTGCTTGCCAGACATAGTCTGTTTGTTGAGGGTTTTGTAACGTCTTTGCTAAGCTGTCTGCCTGTTGCAGATAGGCTTCGTAACCGTGATGAAGCGATTGCGCGGCTCTGGTGTCAGTCTTGTTGGTTAATTGAAGCGAATCCCACTGTAAAAGATCCTCTAAGTTCATCGCGTCACTCTTTTGGCCTTGAAAAAGCCACAAATCCTTATGCTGATCGTAGGCATAAAAAGGCAAAAAAATGAGACCCTGTTGGCTGATGAAATTGATGGCTCGCAGAATAAATTCAGCTTCCTGCTGGCTGATAAAATAATTTAAGTTGAAGCGCACCCAGCCCGGTTTTAGGAGTTTTTCGCCTGCCTTTAGAGCCTGCTGAATTTGTTCAGATTTGTGTTCGTTAATATTCAATAAAGCATGTCCATAAGGCCCTGCGCAGGAACAGCCGCCTCGCACTTGAATACCGAACAAATCGTTCAATAATGCGGTGACAAAACCATGATGCAAATAGCCTTGCGGGGTTTTGATACGAAAGGCCGTAATGGATAAACGCTTGGCGCTAGAATGACCAAGACGTTCAATTGAGGGATTGTTTTGCCAATGTTGATCAATGAGTTTAACGAATTGGTATTCATGCTGTTGGATCACTTCATCGCCCACTAAGGATTTGAGTTTGAAGACCAAACCTGCGCGGATGGATTCTAAAATCGCTGGTGTGCCACCTTCTTCACGACGTTCACCAATGGGTAAAAAGGTATGATCATTTGGTGTCACGAAAGACACAGTGCCCCCACCAATATGACTCGGCTGGACGTTGTTAATAATCTGCTTTTTGACGATTAAAATGCCCGGTGTGCCAGGGCCGCCAATGAACTTATGTGGGGAGAAGAAAATGGCGTCTTTGCGATGTTCAGGCGATTGCTCAGGATTCATATCGATTTTTACGTAGGGCGCTGCCGCCGCGAAATCCCAAAAGGATAGGGCATTATAAGCATGCAATAACTCGGTGATGGCATCTTGATCACAAAGGATACCAGTGACATTCGAAGCGGCACTAAAGCTGCCAATGAGACGCTTGCCTTGATGTTGCTGCAATTGGTTTTCTAAGTCTTGTAAGCATACGCCACCCTGTTTACCTTCTTGAATACGAATCACAGGAATCGCCAATTCACGCCAAGGTAATTCATTGGAATGATGCTCATAAGGGCCAATCAGAATGCGTGTTTGTGCTTTTTCGGTGGCGTCTAAATGTCTCAATCCAAGTTGAGAAATCAAGGTATTGATGGCGCTGGTGGCTCCGCTGCCGCAGAAAATAATTAGATCTTCAGGGTAGGCATTCACGGCATGACGAATTTCCTCTCGAGCTTGTTCACGAAATGCCGTGGTTTGCATACCGGTAGCGTTGGCTTCGGTGTGAGTATTGGCGTAGAAAGGCATGGCCTGTTGTAGCGCCTGTTCGATGAAATCCAAACTGCGGCCAGAGGCCGTGTAATCCGCGTAGGTAAGTTTGCGTTCTCCGAAGGGCGTGAGGATGTTTTGCTCGGCGCCAATAATGCCCTGTCGAATTTTTTCTAACAAAAGCATAGTCGAAGGGGTTGAATGGTCTTTTGCTGTATGGCAAGAGGGAGCAAGATGACTGATATAGGATGAGTCTGTCGTTAACATGTCGAGGTCCTTGGCCCTGATTGACAGACTTGACCTCTTATCCGCTTATTTGGCTTTTTTAAGCTGAGGTAAGGGTAACTCCGTGGTCCATTTGATTTGTTCCATAGCGAAGTTGGAAGTGACGTCTGTTAACGCAGTGGCACTGATTAAGCGTTTATAAAATTGGTCATAGGCTGGAATGTCTTTTACCAAAACACGCAGTAAATAATCGTATTCACCCGCCATGCGATAAAACTCCACAACTTCTGGAAATTGAGAAACCACCTGAGCAAATTCAGTTGCCCAATTGGCATCGTGTTGATTGGTTTTTACCTGAACAAAAACCGACACCCCCAGTTCCAGTTTTTCTGCGTCTAATAAAGCCACGTGGCGTTTGATGTAGCCAGACTTTTCTAAGCGCTGAATGCGTCGCCAGCAAGGGGTTTTGGATAAGCCTACTTGCTGAGCCATTGCTTCTGTGGAAATACTATCATTACTTTGAATTAAGGCAAGAAGTTGCAAATCTATGCTATCTAAGTTCATTTTGTTCTCTTTTTTAGGTTTATGATGGAATTATTTTTCTATAGATTAATGATTTTTTACATCTAAGCAACGGCATTTCATATCTGCTGGCATTTGAGGAATATCAATCCAGTATGAGGCAGGAAAAAAGTTAAAAAATAATCGATTTTTTTGAGTAAATGCTCCTATTCCGAGTCATTACCTCGTTCTCTTTGGTATTCCTCAAACGATTTATTGTGGTTTGCTAAGCAGTCCTCTTGTTGTTGACCGCGATAATCACGACAAGCAGACACATGATTTTGTTGAAAGGCTTCATAAGCCCCTTTTGTCGTACAAGACATTTGTAGGCTAACCAATAATACACAAGCCGCTATGACAATAGGTTTTATCATACTGTTTATTTCCCCTTATAAGCAGAACGGGTAAATACCTTTTTAACTATTGATAGAAAGCGATTGTTTCTTTGTTGTTATTATCAAGCTCACCAAACGACATTCATCCCCCATACTGATTCGGCATTAGGGGATGTATTTTGCTGCCACTGGCTCTGCCTCTTTGGGTAAAAGAGTCACTGGGTTTGTACGTCTGTCGAAGGTGTTAATTTTTGTCTTAGTCGTTTAATAATCGCTTCTACGTCTTCCTTGATCATTAAGAGTATAGGCATTAGGACTAAGGTGATCAAAGTAGCAAACATGATACCGTAGCCAAGAGAGACTGCCGCAGGAATCAAGGCTTGGGCCTGACGTGACGTTTCATACAGGATGGGGGCAAGACCGGCAAAGGTTGTGAAAGAGGTTAATAATACGGCACGCAAGCGGCTTTGGCATGCCATGATGATGGCACGACGAATGTGGATGGTTTCTTGGCGTAAATCATTATAACGAGACACCAGCAACAGGCTGTCATTTACCACCACACCACTTAATGCCAAAATGCCGTTCAAAGAGAAGATACTTAAGGCCAATCCGTTCATCCAATGACCGAGTAAGGAACCTATGATACCAAAAGGGATGGCCATCATGATGATCACAGGCTGACTGTATGACTTCAATGGAATGGCCAGTAGGGCATAGATGATCAAGAGGGCCAACATAAACATCTTAAACAAAGAAGATTGTGTTTCCGCTTGCTCTTCTGCTTCTCCCGAGAAAGTAAAGTCCACTTCAGAGAATTGCTTTTTAATGTTCGGCATTGTCGATTGTTGAAGCAATTTCACCACTTCTGTAGAAGACATGATGTCTTTATCGACTTCGGCTGATAGATAATATGAGCGCTTGCCATCAATGCGTATAATGTCTGTTTGTACCTCAATCTGACCCAATTTTGCTACCGTATCAAGCGGAACACGTGAACCGTTATCCAGTGTAATCTTAGTGTTCATAATGGCCGCTGGAGATTCTTGCTGCGCTTCTGGGTAGCCAATACGTACCTCAATTTCGTCATTATCTCTTTGGTATGTCTGCACTTTAGTGCCATCAAAATTACTGATGATTTGGCTTGCTAACTCTGATGTGGTTAATCCTAATAGACGGCCTTGTTCACTTAAACTGAGCGCTAAGCGTGACTCAGGTGGTGTGTCGAACTTTTCGATACCCGTCACGGCAGGGATTTTATTCAAGGCTTCAAGCAATGCATTTAACGCTTCGTCAAGTGATGTGGCATTTGCGCTGGCGAGTTCCACATTGAGAGCATCGATGGAACCACTTTGACTGTTTCGAATGCGCAAACTTTTCACCCCTTCAGGGGTACCTGCCAAACGTTGCCACTCGGTGGAAAACTGGGTCAAAGAATAGGGCGCTCCGTTGACCAATTCAACGCGGAAACTGCCAGATTGATCGCTGGAACTATAGGTCTCAATGTTTTTTAAATAATGGTTTGGTAAATCATCTTTAGCGCTTAATTCGGCATGGGCCGCTTTCGTTAAATTCTTATCTGCTTGATAGGCGTTTTGTTCAATTTCGATCAAGGCCTTTTCGGTTTGACCATAGCTGGCATCGCTTAGCATGGTCAAAGAGGCTCGTACTGTATCACCCGGAATACGCGGGAAAAAGCTAGTGCGAATGTCTCCCGTCAGCGGCATAGATATCACTAAAGCAAATAGACTAATGAAGACCAAGCTCATGGCGTATCTGTGGTTTAGACAAAATTCGATAGCGGGTTTATAGAGACGCTGACTGAAAAACTGCAAGCCATCGTCTGCGCCTTTTTGCACCATGCCCCAAAGTTTCGCTATGAGATTCTTAGCTGGTGCTTTGTGGGTATTTAAGTGGGATAAATGGGCAGGCAAAATGATTTTGGATTCAATGATGGACAACACCAAACAAATGGCCACTACTTGAGCAAATTGCGAATAAATTTTGCCTAAACGACCATCAATGTTAGAGAGAGCCCAAAAAGCCGCTACTGTGGTGAAGACACCAAACAGAGTCGGCACGGCCACTTCCATGGTGCCCTTGATGGTGTTATTCAGCGTATCACCATCTCGCGCTCGCACAGAATAAATGTTTTCACCCACCACAACGGCATCGTCAACAACAATGCCTAAAGCCAGAATAAAGCCAAAAGTGGTGATCAAATTCAGCGTTAAATCGACTTGACTGGTGCCCATGAGGAAGAGGGTGCCGAAGAAGATAAAGGGTAAGCCTGCGGCCACCCAAAAGGCCACCGTAATGTTGAGAAAAACCGCCAGTAAGACAAAGACCAAAAGGACGCCTGTTAAGGCATTTTTTACCATCAATTCAAGTCGTTGATTAATGGATTCACTGCGGTCATTCCAAGTGGTTAATTCAACCTTATAGGGTAATTTGCCCGTATCTCGCCATGCTGCAACTCGCTTCTTAGTGGCCTCAACCGTATTGATGATGTCATCTTTGCCAATGGTGTTTATGCGCAGGGATAAACTGTTTTGTTGATTAAAGCGCGACAACACGAAGTCATCTTCGTCGTACGCATCTTGGATATTGGCGATGTCACCAAGTTGGAGTTCTGCTCCACTGGCTGTGGTCTTGATTGGGATGCGAGCGAATGCTTGTTTGAAATAGGCTTGTTCAGACGCGCTGACTTTGAGGTACAAGTCTTTGTTGCTCAAGGTGGCAACCGAGGCACTGGCAGACTCGGCATTGATCGCAGTACTGAGGTCCGCTAAGGTTAGGTTGTAAGCTTCTAACTTATTTTTATCAACCTTAATCAACATGCTGGGATCACGCCAACCTGAAATGGAGACGGAATTAATTTCCTTATCCAGTAATAAATCGTTTTTTAAGTCGTAAGCGGCTTTTTGCAAGGTTCTACGGTCAGTGTCGCCAAACAGCTGAATAATAATGGCCAATTCTGAACGCGTGTCTTTGGTGATAATTGCTGGATCTGCGTCGCTGGGAAAAGAAGAGATTTCGTCTACTTTGTCTTTTATGTTACTGAAGACTTCATCTAGGTCATAGTCATCTTTGATTTCAACATTGACCGAGCTACCGCTACTGGTGGACGTTGATATGACATTTTTGATGCCAACTAAGCCTTCTAATTGTTGCTCGATCAAAATGGTGACACTTTCTTCGGTGGCTTTGGCTGAGCCACTGTCGTAACTGACATCGATATCGATACCATTTGGTGGTAACGTCGGGAAACTCTTTTTGCTTAACGAACCTACGTTGATCACCCCTAAGGTAATGATAAAAATCATCAGTAAGTTAGCAGCCACTGGGTTACCAGCAAACCAAGCAATGATGCCTCGTTGTTGATCGTTTGGACTCATTTTTCACCTTGCTCTATGGCGTCAACTAGGGTGCCTTTCTGGTAACTGTTATAAGGCTTAGTTAGTACGGAATAGGTTTGCCCCCGCATCGCTTCCGGCACTAAGATGTAGGTGTATTTTGTGTCGACAAACAATGGCGTTGTGGGAAAATAATCAAGACGATTGTCTTCGTCGAGGAACCAGATATCACCCCGTTGGCTGAGGGCAGAGTTTGGTAACTTCCACAGATTTTTCAGTGTTTTACCTTGTAATTCAATCGTGACAAAAGCGCCAGGCAATAAGGGGATATCTTGATCTAATGGTGCTTCCACTGCCAAAGTAAGGCTGCGCATTCGAGTTGTCGAGTCTATATGTTGCCCAACACTAATGACCTTGCCTGTCCAGTTGGCTTGACTGTCATCAATACTGCGCACGGTAACGGGCCAATCGCCGGCCAATAGCGTGGCAGCATTAGGCAGTTTTGCCCAATCTGAATTGGCCAGTTCTAAGGCAATTTCGACACGATCCGTGCTGTACAAGGTAGCGATTTCGCTGCTGGAACTGAGATAAGAGCCTGGGGCGATATTTCGGTCAGTCACCAAGGCGTTAAAAGGCGCGAGCACTTTGGTGTTTTGTAGATTGTCACGGGCTTCCATAAGGGCAGCTTTGGCAGAGTTGACTTCCGCTTGGGCTTCGGCCAACTGGGGGATACGCCATGTCAGATCGGATTCCGGTTGGCCAGTGAAACCGGCTGCTTGCCATTCGGCTTTGGCTTGATCGCCTTGGCGAATCTCTTCTTTTAAGGCTAATTCCGCACTGGCTAAGGTTTTTTCGGCACTGGCAACTGCACTGTTTAATTCACGATTACGCAAAATCGCTAATACGTCACCTTGTTTGACGCGTTTTCCCGCTTCTAATTGTGGTGATATTTCAATGACTTCACCACTTACTTGACTGGTCAAGGTAAGAGAGTAGCGTGGGGCGGTCACCGCAGAACCTTGGATAATGGGAGCGTACTCGCCGGATTGAACCTTAATGACAGAGACCTTTACTGCCGTTTCGTCATCCTCCTCAGTTTCAAATTGGGAATTGAACTCGCTTGGTACTGGGGCAGGACCAGGGCCTCCCCTTGGTGGTCCTCCGGGGCCACCAGGTCCCGCCTCCATTTGTTCGGCAAAATTATCCGTATTGAATTTGCTGTCTATGTAAAAATAACTGGCAACCGCCACCACAATTGATAATGCTAGTACTATCCAGCGTGAATATTGCTTCATTCTGGTTTTACTCCAAGTCCTAATGCCAGTCCCAAGGTAATTCGATTTGCCAAATGTTCGTAGATGAGTTCATCGAGTTGTGCTTCAAGATCAAACATGGTGGTTTGCGCGGAGATTAAGTCACTGAGTTCCGCTAAACCATTGCGATATTTGGTTTGATACTGGGTCAAATTGTTGCGTGAACTTTGTAATGCATTGCGAATGTGTTTTAAGCGCTGCTGTAACACTTTTTCTTGTCCCAAGGCGTCTTCGACTTCGTTTACTGCTGTCAATAAGGTATCACGATAGGCTTGAAAAGCCTGTGCTGTTTTCAATTTGGCCACTTCTGCTGCCGCTTTTAATTGGCCACCTTGATAAAGAGGTTGAGTCAATTGCGCCGCTAAGCTCCAAATAGGCGAGGTAAATAATGCCATTCTAGGCGATTCTGCGGCATCAGACAGGGCGGCGCTCAAGCTGATAGAAGGCAACATGTCTTTGTAGGCGACTTGAGTGTTTAAATCTGCGGCTTCTATGGTGAGATAGGCGGATTTTAAATCTGGACGGCGTTGCAGTTTTTGTTCAGGCAAGCCAGTTAGGGAATAGCTGACGTCTGGATATTCTTGTTGAGCAGATAGAATCAGCGGCGTATTACGCCCTAATAAAGTTTGCAGTTCGCGTTTCTGAATGGCTAGGTTTTCACGATATTGTGCCAAATTTGCTCTGGATTGAGACGTTGAGGTGCGGGCTTCGTCCAAGGTTTCTAAATTGTCCAAACCGTTCTTGAAACGTTTAACAATAAGTTGTTCGTTGGCTTCCAATAAGCTAAGACGTTTGCTTTCTATTTCGATGGCATGTTGTTTAGCGGTTAAAGACAGCCATGTTTTCATGACATTGGCCACGAGTGTGTCTTGGCTAGATTGATATAAGGCTTCATCGCTGGCCAGACTTTTGGCTGAGGCTGACTCGGCATTGGCAAGCTTCTGCCATAAATCCAATTCCCAGCTGACATTGATTTTGGCCGAATAGCTTGTGTCGCTGTCTTGCTCTTCATTGACACCAAAACTGGCATCCACGGAAGGTAAATTCGCACCATGAGATTTTTTCAGTTCCCACAAACTGGCTTGGAGAGTTAAGGCGGTTTGTTGCAGGCTTGGATTGGCGTCTAAGGCTTCTTTGATCAGTAGATCTAATTCGTCACTTTGAATGAGATCGGTAAGGTAGCTGATTTCACCCGCTTGATCCAAGTTTTGCCATTGGTCTGCTTGTACCTCAGTTTTGTCGAATGCTTGCTGCGCAAGATCCGCGTAATTCACTCTTTCTTGTGAGCTACTACAAGCTACCAAGGCGGTGCTGATGCAAAACAGAGCGGCACAACGGAACGGCTTGTTGATCATTTATCAATCCTGACTTAGTCCAGAAAACAACCCTGCGTGCAATCTCTGGCTTTTAATTGAGCGATATTGCCGGAGATTATTGGATTATCAGTTACACCCATAAAGCATATTTTCATTTATTTACATTTAGATGAATGGTTTTGCAGTTCGCATTTCAATTGACCCATTTTGTGATTAGAAGGTTCCCGAGCTGGATGGATTAATAAGCCTATGGGCGTTTTTTTAAGATGATGACGGAAGATAAACATCACCATTCATTTGCAAAATAGGAGTCGTTATATATTCTTATTGTTGAAAATAACAACAATAACAAGCCTAAATGGCGACAAGGAGATATAATGAAAAGTAATCTCGCATCTAACACTTTGTTAGTAACGCTGGTCTCATCGGTTTTTCTGACCGCTTGCTCAAGCTCCCCATCCTCACTGACTCAATTGAGCTCAGCGATTCCCGAAAAGTTAACTCAACAATGTGAAGCCTTTGCCGGTCAGCTTGCTTATCAAAATACGAGCATTTTCTCGGTAGAATCTGTTGCCAAAGGTGATATGTCGGTAGCAGGCAAAGCTATTGATGAACATTGTTTGGTGAAAGGTGAAATGAATCGACGAGTCAGTCTTGTCGATGGTAAAGAATACGCTATTGGTTTTGAAATTCGTTTGCCTCAAACATGGAATGGTCGACTATTGTATCAAGCCAATGGTGGCATAGATGGAACCGTCAGAGCAGCTGAAGGCGGTTTTGCAGGTGGGCCAATCACCAATGCATTATATCAAGGCTTCGCTGTGATCAGTTCCGATGCTGGACATGACCGTCCTTTGCCAACTTTTGGATATGATCCTCAAGCCCGTTTAGATTACGGTTATCAAGCGGTTGGAAGCTTGACGCCTATGGTGAAATCCGTGGTGTCACAAGTTTATGGCAAAGCGCCAGATCGTAGTTATTTTGCGGGTTGCTCCAATGGAGGACGACATGCCATGGTTGCAGCGACGCGTTATGCCGATGAATACGATGGATTTTTAGTGGGCGCGCCAGGCTATCGTTTGCCTTTAGCCGCAGTGGCTAATATAGCAGGAGCGCAGCTTTATTTATCGGTACCGGGCACAACAAAAAAGGATTTAAGCGCCGCTTTTACCATGCAAGAACGCCAATTGGTCTCCACAGCAGTGTTGCAACAATGTGATGCTTTGGACGGCTTAAACGATGGTTTGGTGCAAGATTACAATGCTTGCCATAGCGCATTTGATTTAGACAGAGACGTTCCTTCTTGCTCCGCTGGGCGTGATGGTACTTGTTTGACCCCAGAGCAAAAAACCGCAGTCGCTACCATTTTTGATGGCCCTCGTGTGCTCAACGGTGAACGGGTTTACGCCTCTTTCCCTTACGATGTGGGCATCAGTAATCAAGACCAAATGAACTGGGAATACAGTGCGCCAATCAAACGTGATTCTGGAGCGGTGAGCATGATTTTTCAAACGCCGCCAGTGGAACTGAAAGATCTGAGCATTCGTAATTTCAATGGCCCAGAATACGTATTCAATGCGGATATCGATGAGCTAGTGAAAAAAGTTTATGCCACAAAAGGGATCTATCAAGAAGCCAGTATGAGCTTCATGACACCGCAAAATCCGCAAGACATGAGCGTGATGCGTGACCGTGGTGGCAAAATCATGGTCTATCACGGTGTCTCCGATCCTATTTTCTCGGTGCAAGATACGCAAGATTGGTATCAAGCGCTCGATCAAGAAAATCAAGGCAAGGCTGGGCAATTCGCGCAATTTTATCCGGTACCTGGCATGGCTCATTGCCGTGGCGGTCAGTCGGTTGATCAATTCGACATGCTAACGCCTCTGGTCAATTGGGTAGAAAAGGGTGTGCAGCCTGAGCAAGTCATTGCTTCTGCGCGCGGTGTCAATAATCCTGGCGGTGTCAACAAAGAGTTACCGACGGATTGGTCTGACGATCGTACTCGCCCTTTGTGCCCTTTCCCAACCGTAGCCACTTATGATGGTAAGGGTGACCCAGAAAGTGCGGCGAGCTTTGCTTGTCAATAAGTGAGCGAATAAGGTCTTTGTGCGGTAAAAAGGAAGCCAATTTGGCTTCCTTTTTACCTTATTAGTGGAGCAGTGATGGCTTATTGAGATTTTTGCTTATCCAAAATATCACGGGTGCGATTACGGAAATGGTGCAAAAATTCCGACATACGCTTGGGCAAACTCCCATAGGGATACAAAAGGTAAACAGGAATCATAGGCAATTGCCATTGTGGTAACACGCGAATCAAATCTCCTGGGTGATGTTTTTCTCGCATGGTGACCATGTAATCTGGGAGGACACCCACACCGGTACCTTTGGCAATCTGTTCTAGCTGCATAGCAATTTGATCAGTCCAAATTTGTGACTTTGGAATTTGAATGCGCTTAGCGCCATCTTGCAAATGATGTAACTCTAAATCGCCAGCCGGTTGATAAAAATGGTGAAAATTAACCCAAGGAATGTTCTCTAACTCTTCCACATCAATCAGGTTAGGGTTGTTTTTTACAAATTTTTGGGAAGCGTATAGACCGCAAGTTAAATAGCCAACCATTTCTTCTTTAAATCGAGAGGGTTCAGGTGAACCTAACCATACACCAATATCCGCTTGTTCTAATTCGGAAAATTTAGAAGTGGTTTTAAGAGAGAAATTGATCTCGGGGTGTTCATCGGCAAAATGAATGATTTCTTTGGGGAGCCAAGAGCGGGCTAGACCAGAATAGGCGGCAATACTCAAGTCGCCAATAACATTATCTTGCAATGAGTCTATGGTTTTTTGAGCTTGTTTTGCCGCTTCAATGATTTTGCAAGCAAAGGGATGAAAAGCTCGTCCAGCGTCATTGGCGACCATTTGATTGGCTTGGCGAAGTAATAAAGCTTGGCCTAATTGGTTTTCAAGGTGAGCGATGCGACGACTAAGAGTAGACTTGGAAACGCCAAGGCGTTTTGCCGCTTGAGTTAAGTTCTCTGTTTCGATCAGCGTAATGAAACTTTGTAAGTCATTTAAATCATACATACAGCAAGCCTGATAATCCTAGATGTGCAGAGTATTGCATATTTCGGAACATACTGTTCCGAACTCTAGGGAGGGATTTGTGTGAGAATGTAAATAGTAACCAATCTTATTTATAAAGTTGAGACTTTTATGTTATTTAGCGGCACTTTTTGTTCACTTAAAAGTGGTTCTTTTAAACAAGTTTTAGCCTTTACCTTGTTTTTTTCCGTTTTCGCTTTTGGTCGTCAAGGGATGGCACAAACCACTTTGTCACCACAAGCGCTAGTCGAGCAAGGTTTAGCAGCGGGTAAAGACTATCCTGGTTTAGCGAATATCTGTGCTATTGATCAACCATTAAGAAACATTACGGCGAGAAAAGCAGGTTCTGGTAATAAGAAACGTACCTTAACGGATGAGCAAAGAGCAGAGCGAGCCAAACGTGCTTATATTGAGCCTCAACAAGTGTTTGATAACCTGTATTTTGTCGGTAATCGTTCTGTGGCCAGCTGGGTAATTAAAACCTCGCAAGGGTTAATCTTGCTTGATGCCATGAACAGTAATCGTCAGGCGGAAGAGATTATTGCAGCGGGTATCAAGAAGCTTGGTATGGACCCAAATGACATACGTTATCTGATTATTGCTCATGCTCATGGTGACCATTATGGCGGTCAAGAATACTTGGTGAAATCCTTCCAGCCAAGAGTGGTCATGAGTGATGCGGATTGGATGGAACTTGAAAGACCGGATCCAGAAATTGTGAACCCTAAATGGGGGAAAGCGCCTACTCGAGACATCACGATTCATGATGGTGAAGTGATTGAATTGGGTGATACGAAAGTAGAATTGTATGTTACACCAGGTCATACTCTGGGTACGATTTCACTCATCTTCCCTGTAAAAGATGGTGGGCAAACCCATATGGCGGCAATGTGGGGAGGCACAGGATTAAACTTTGGGCCCAACATTGAGCGTCTGCAAATGTACACAGATTCTGCGGCGCGCTTCAAAACATTAGCCGATAGGAAAGGGGTGGATGTGTTTCTATCGAATCACCCCACCCGAGACAATAGCGTAGCGCGAATGCAAGCCTTGCAACAGCGTCAAAGTGGTCAGTTACATCCTTTTGTCGATGCTAATGCGACTAACGCCTTTGCTTTGTTACGTGATTGCAGTTTGGCTCGTGTGGTGAAAATTGCACATTATCAAGATAGAGTGCAGCAAAATTCGGCTTCGAAAGCCAATTGATTGGTAAAAAGGTGTTTTATCAATCAATTGCACAGGCATGATAAAACGGCGACTTTATCTCATAAATGATAAAAGTTATTATTCGCATTTTATGCCCTGTTGTTAATAAGCGTTATTTATTCAAAGGCTAATTATTTTAAGGCCATTTTTTAAAGAGAAGAGGTTGATATGTCCTTGTTAGGTGGATTTAGTCGTTCTGCAAGTTTGGCTTTGGGCTTACTCTTTACTTTGCCCGTGTTGGCCGATGATATTAGGGTGGCGACAAAGTATGGTGATGTGATGGTTAGCGATAAGGTTGAACGCATCGTTACTGTACATGAAGGGGCATTAGATGCGGCTTTTGCCTTGGGTTTTGAACCCGTTGGAGCGATTTCTACTCGTGGTGGCGATGGTGTGGCGCGTTATATTCAAGACACGGCGAAAAACGTCAAAATTGTCGGCACCTCACGCGAAACCAATCTTGAAGCTGTCATTGCTCAGCGTCCTGATATCATACTAGCGTCTTATCGTTTGTCTGCTGAACAATACGCATTGTTATCAAAAATTGCGCCGACCATAGTGCCACAAGGTGATGGTATTCGTCCGGACGGTTGGATTCGCGAAATGCGTGTGTACGCGAAAGCATTGAACCGCGAACAAAAAGCCGAACAAATTATTCGCGCGGTTGCTGATCGTGCAGGGCAAATTAAAACGCAATTAGTAGCCAAACTACCTGCGGATCAACGTGGTGCGGCTTTGATTCGTTGGATGCCACAAGGCGCTCTAGTATTAACCACGCAATTTTTCTCCAACGGCTTATTGTCACAAGCGGGCTTTGAGGTGACGGATTCAGGTTTGATCAAGCGTGGTCGTCCCCATTCCAGTCCTTTGAGTTTGGAAAACCTATCAAAAATCGATAATGATTGGATCTTCATGGCCACTCTCGATGAAGAAGGTCAACAAGCCCTTGAAGCTGCACAGCAGTCACCCGCTTTTGCGCGTCTTGATGTGGCTAAGCGTGACCATGTGATTCCAGTGGATGGTCAATTGTGGACCAGCGCTTCTGGCCCGCTTGCCGCGAACGCGATTTTGGATGACATTCAAAACCTGTTGGACAACAAGGTGCAATAAGCCGAATGCAATTGTGGTTTCAAACACCGCCGGCTCAGCGGTCGATTTTGAGCGCGTTAATACCAGTCGCCTTGCTGCTGGTATTTTGCTGTCTGGCCAGTTTGTTTTTTGGCGCGGGTGAGGTTGGTCCCAGCCAAGTCATGGCGGTGTTATCTGGTCATGGATCAGACGATGCGCAATTCATTGTCTATGAGTTACGCTTACCGAGAACATTGGTAGGGCTATTTGCTGGGATGTGCTTAGGCATTGCTGGTGCCTTGATGCAATCGGTAGCACGCAACCCTTTGGCAGAACCTGGCTTGTTGGGCGTCAGCTCTGGCAGTGCTTTTGCTGTCGCCATTGCGTTAACCTTGGGCGCCAGTACGGCGACCTTATCCGTGGGCTTGGCCCAGTTAGGCGCCTTAATTGGTTGCTTCTGTGTCATTGGTGTGGCGCAGATGCAAGGGCAACGAAATGATCCCATTCGGTTGGTATTGGCGGGGGCGGCCTTGTCCAGTTTGCTGATTGCCATGACATCCTTGTTGCTGCTTTATAATGAACGGGCTGCCGATGAAATCCGCTTTTGGGTCACGGGCAGCATTGCAGGACGAAATCTAGATCAGTTGTTGTCTTTGCTGCCATCACTGTTGCTAGCGTTCGCCTGTGTTTTGTATGTGGCAAGGCCGTTGGCCTCGTTGGCGTTAGGGGAGCGGGTTGCCATAGGCTTAGGTTACAAACCTGGTCGCATTCGTTTGATTGTGGTGTTTGCGGTGGCCTTATTGGTTGGCGCGGCGACGGCCATTGCAGGCCCTGTTATGTTTGTTGGTTTAGTGGTGCCGTTTGCGGCACGGGCTTTGATAGGGCCTGATATTCGTAGAACCTTATGGCTGTGTTTGCCGATTGGGCCTTTGGTGATTTTAAGTGCGGATATTTTCTCTCGTTTGGTGGCTCAACCGGCTGAAATGCCACTTGGGGTATTAACAGCTATGGTGGGGGCTCCTGTTTTATTGGCCATTGTCAGGGCCCATAGGTTACCAACATTATGATCCAAAGCCTCTCTTCTTCTCAACATGTGTCGTCTCAGGTGCCGGACGGCTACATAAAAATTGCCTTGGGTCAGTTTGCTTGCTTAATAGATGGTCGGGCTATGCGGCGTAATCTATTGTTATTAAGCTTGGTGATGCTTGCCAGCATTGCTTCCCTGGGCATAGGTACGGTCGCCTTATCACCTTGGCAGGTGATTCAAGCCTTATTTGGTTACGGTGATACACTTAGCCAATTTGTGGTACAGGACTTACGTTTACAGCGTTTGCTGGCGGGTATTTATACTGGCGCGGCCTTTAGCTTGGCGGGTTGTTTGATGCAAACCCTAGCGCGTAACCGCTTAGCCACACCGGGTATCATTGGTATTGATAACGCCGCCATGGCGTTTGCTGTGTCGTCAGTGGTGAGTACTGCTATTTCTATTGCGCCATCGGCGATGGCATTGGCTGGAGCGGCTACCGCGACAGCGCTTGCTTTTGGTTTGGCGGGCAGCAGTGGCACTCGTGGCTATCGTTTTATTGTCGCCGGCATTGGTATTGGGGCTATTGCTGGGGCTGTGACTCAGCTGATGTTAAGTCAGGTCGATATAGATACGGCCAACGCAGCCTATCCTTGGACGGTGGGCAGTTTGAGTGCTCGTCCAGAACTAATGGTCAATATCTTGGGTGCTGGATTGTTATTTTGCCTTGTGGCTTGCCTATTACTAACGCACTTATTTTCGCTACTGCCTTTTTCTGATGCAGTGATTACTGGACTTGGCTCAAGTACTAAGTGGTTACGCCTGTCGTCTTTGAGTTTGTCGATTATTTTAACTGGCTTGGCGGTCGCTGTGGCTGGCCCAGTAGGTTTGGTGGCTTTGATTGGGCCAGAAATGGCGCGTGTTTTTGCGCGCTATCGCGGCATTCCACTTATTGGTTCGGCGTTGGCAGGAGCCTTTATTATGGTGGTGGCAGATTTGGTGGGGCGTACTTTATTGTCTCCAATTGAACTGCCGGTTGGCATAGTGACGTCTGTGGTGGGTGGACCTTATTTGATTTGGATTTTGATTCGTCAAAAATCCAAGCACAACTTATGATGATTTAGGCCCTAATTAGGGCAAAATAAAAGGATAGCTTTTTCGTGACTCAAGCGGATACGGTAACTCTGGCTGGACAAGCATTAGCCTTAAAACACGGCAAAACCAGCATCATTGAGAATTTAGACATTCAGTTGCCCAATGCTCAGGTGACAGCCATCGTTGGGCCGAATGGTTGTGGTAAATCCACTTTACTAAATGGTTTGTCGCGCATACACGCGCCAAGTGGTGGCGCTGTGTTGTTGGATGGTAAAGACATTCATCGCCTGCCTTCAAAAGAAGTGGCACGTCGTTTGGCATTGTTACCACAAGATACCATTGCACCGGATGGCATTAGTGTCAGTGAATTGATTCGTTTTGGTCGCCACCCTCACCAAAGTGCCTTAAAACAATGGGCAATGAGTGATCAAGAAGCCATTGAATACGCTTTGCGAGCAGCGGACTTGAGCGATCTTAAAGAGCGTTTGCTGGATACCTTATCTGGTGGACAAAGACAACGGGCTTGGATTGCCATGTCTATTGCCCAAGAGACGCCTTTATTATTATTGGATGAACCCACTTCTGCACTGGATTTAGGACACCAAATTGAAGTCTTTGAGTTGATCCGCGAATTGTCTGAGCAGGGCAAAACCATTGCAATGGTGGTGCATGATTTGCCCAGTGCTTGTCGTTATGCTGATCACATTGTGGCCATGAAGCAGGGTAAAATTATTACGCAAGGCAGCCCGAAAGAGGTCATGACCAAAGAATTGGTTATGGAGCTCTATGGGGTGGAGTGTGATTTGATTCCCGATCCCATGACAGCGAGTCCCATCCTCATCAATATTAAACGCGTGAAATCATGACAATACGGTCAGTTTACACTGACCGTATTGTCATAAATTGAGGTTGAGCAATTAAAATAGCCTGTTATGGTGAGCTTGGTTGCATGCTCTCAATGATCCGACCAAGTGTTTTGATTGCTGCTTCACGCTGTTCAATGTTCTTCTCACTGTAATTTAAACGAAAGCAATTACGGTATTTTCCGGTTGCGGAAAACAAAGGGCCCGGCGCAAAGCCAACGCCTTGTTGACGGCATTTTTCCACTAACTCCATACTGTCGATGTCTGCAGCTAATTCTACCCACAAGATAAAACTGCCTGCTGGATAACTGACTCGAGTGTCTTTGGGAAGATAGGTTTTGATGGACTTAAGCAACATGTCCCGCTGTTTCTCATAATTTAATCGCATATTGCGAATGTGTTTGGCATAACCACCAAGGCGAATAAATTTTGCTACTGCCAATTGGGGGGGCACAGGACACATAGAGCTGGACACGTATTTTATATGCGTCACCTTGTCGCGGTAACGGCCCGGTGCGATCCACCCGACGCGCATGCCAGGAGCAATGGATTTGGAGAAAGAGGAACAGAGCAAAACACGGCCATCGGTATCAAATGATTTGATGGTTTTTGGTCGTGGAAACTGGAAAGAAATGTCACCATAAATGTCGTCTTCAATAATGGTGATGTCATAACTTTTTGCCAGTCTATAAAGCTGTTCTTTCTTATCTTCTGGCATGGTGTATCCCATTGGGTTATTGCAAGTAGGGGTCACAAAAACCGCCTTGATTGGCCATTGATCTAAGGCTAACTCTAACGCTTCTAAACTGATGCCTGTTTCTGGATGAGTGGGGATTTCCATGGCCTTCAGGTTAGCGGCTTTGATGGCCTGCATAGAGCCATAAAAACTTGGCGATTCAATGGCAATGATGTCACCAGGTTCGGTGACAGCTCGCAAGCACACAGACAGGGCTTCTTGGCAACCTGAGGTAATAACAATGTCATCGGGATGCAGTTGGCAACCAGAAGCCACGGCCAGTCGTGACAGTTGTACTCGCAGCTCTTCCGTACCACGAAGATCGGAATAACTTAGGCCAATTTCAGGGTTTTGTTTGCTCAGGTCTTTTAATAATGGCTTGAGGCTAGTGGCTTTCATATCCGGCATGGCGTGTTGTAATTGTACGCCGTTATTACGACTGCGAATCATCAGCATGTTGAGTACTTCTTCCCATTGCGACACCTCTAAAGGTCGTTGTGGTGGTCGAGAAATGCTGGGCAAACTGTCTTTGTTTTGTACACTGACGAAATAGCCTGACTTAGGTTTGGCTTCGACCAAGAGTGCTTGTTCCAACTGCCGGTAGGCTTCTTGGACAGTGGAGATACTGACACCATGCTCTTTCGCCAGCTGTCTAACAGAAGGCAGTTTGTCACCGGGCTTATAAAAGCCAAGTTCAATATGCTCGCGTAAGCGGATGGCGAGGTTTTCATACAGCGTCATTTATACACCCTCCAAACTGTTTCACTCTAACCGATTGAAATTATTGTAAGCGCTCTAAAGGTAAGAAATAACCATACAGATTGAGAAAAATAGAAGCATACAGAGTTACTGTTGCGAATCTGTATGATGAATTAAAGTTTTTTTTGAATCTGTATTGAAGCTTGTCTCTGCCCTACAGTATAGGAGCATACAAAAAAGGGGTGTTGTTAGGATACACCCTCTACGCAAGGAGATAAGTTATGTTAGTCATCGGTTTATTCGCTCATCTACAAGCCTGTGTTTTACGTTTTCAAACTCGTAAAGCATTAAAGACATTGACAGTGGAACAGTGCATGGACATTGGCTTAAAGCCCGAAGAACAACGTATGGAAGCGAGTAAAGCCAGTGTAAGAGGCTTTTTACAGGATCTGTTTCATTATAAAGAGGGCTAGGGTGATAATATGGATACGTCGTTTTTTATTGCTTTGGCGATGTTCGCTTTTATTACTTCGGTAACGCCTGGTCCCAATAATATTATGTTATTGGCCTCTGGTGCACAATTTGGTTATCGCCGTACCATGCCGCATATTTTGGGCATTATTATTGGGATGTTCAGCTTGCTGTCGGCCACATTGTTGGGCTTGGGGGCCTTGTTCAACTTATATCCGTCCCTATATCCAGGCTTGCAATGGGTGGGCTGTTTGTACTTACTTTGGTTGGCTTGGAAAATTGCCAGTGCGCCAGTAGGACATTTTGATGTTGGCAAGCAAGCAGCCAAACCAATGAGTTGGTGGCAGGCGGTATTATTTCAGTATGTGAACCCAAAAGCTTGGATGATGTCCCTAGGTTGCGTCAGTACCTTTACTTTTACAGGAGATAAATATCTGGCGTCAGGTATATCAATTTTGTTGGCTTTTGCTTGCTTGGGATTTATTGCTATTTCAATTTGGGCGTGGGCAGGGATGAAGATTCGTATTTGGTTAACGAGCGCTAAACGGCAACGTGCCTTTCACTATCTTATGGGGCTGGCCACCGCGATGACATTATTTATGATAATAGGCTAAGTGAGCAAAGGAGCTAAGGTGGACTCAAATCACATTAAGCTGACTGATAAAGCAGATTCCAATTGGAGCCTCTATATTATTAAGACCCGTTTGAATACCCTATATACGGGAATCAGTACGGATGTAGGTAGACGCTTTAAAGAGCATTCTGGAGACAGCAAAAAAGGCGCTCGTTACTTGAGAGGAAAGGGGCCATTGGAATTGGTTTGGCAACATACGGTGGCTTCCAAAAGCCAAGCTCTGATGATTGAAAATCGCATTAAAAAGCTAAATCGTCGACAAAAACAAAGTTTGATAGAGGGTAAGATTGATCCGCTAACTTTGTTATCTGAAGAGCAAACATAAGCATTGTATTTGCGTGAAATCACTCGTAGCATAAGCCTGCTTGTTACCGCATTTTACAGGAGAGTAAGTGTTTATGATCAGTCACATTGATCATCTTGTTTTGACCGTTTCCGATGTCGATAAAGCCGTAGACTTTTATGAAAAAGTGCTACAGATGGAGGCCATTAGCTTTGCTGAGGGGCGACGCGCTGTGCGCTTTGGACAACAGAAAATTAATTTTCAAACCCTTGGTCAAGAACTTCGAAATCATGCAATGGAAGGCTCTGGAGACCTGTGTCTTATTAGCGATTGGGCATTGGACGAGGTGATTGCGCATTTACAGCAACATGAGGTCACTATTATCGAAGGGCCGGTTGCTAAATCGGGTGCAATTGGGCCGATTCAATCGGTTTATTTCAATGACCCAGATAATAACCTGATTGAAATCAGTGTACTTCAGCCTGCTGACGAAGAATTAATAGAGGACTCTCAAAGCGAAACCGTGGCGCAAGATGACACTGAAAAAGAAGCTGAAAACGCAAGCGATACCTCGGACGAAGCGGATCTCAATGAAGATAAGAAGCGTTAAGTAAAACATCTTCAGTATAGGCCAACAGAGCAGGATAGGATTCTTGTTCATAATCACCAAAACCGGCCAACTGACGTGCTTTAATACGATTGAAAACAGGCTGGGTTAAGCCAGTTAGAAAACGCGTTATTAAGGTCGGGGTGATCTTGGTGTCGCTGGACAATTGTTGGACTTGTTGTATAAAACCACGAATATCCTGCTGTAATTTGGCATCCAATTTTGAAAAATCTGCATTTTCTTGCTCAAAGTGCATGATGTGGCCCTGGCAAACGGAACAATGCCCACACTGCTGAGGGGCATCTTGATCGCCAAAATAGCGCGCCAAATTATGATTTAAGCAGCGATCCAACTCGAAAAAACGAATCATGGTGGCAATGCGTTCGATTTCAGAGGCTTCTTTTTGCTGAACATAATTGAGCAAATGCTGAGTTACAGCCTGAGTGTCAACGCCCTGTATTTTGCTGTGGTAAACTTCCGTGAGGCCCTTCATATCTATCATCAGAGCATTTTGTTGCGCAGCGAATTCCAACAACTTTAGGGCTTCTGCTCTTGGCATCCCCATGTTGTCATTGAGCCACTGGAAATCCACATTGCCCCAAATTTTCTTATATTGAATACCCTGTTGAAGCCGCTGAAAAGTCGCTTGCCATTCGTCTGATAAAGTCTGCATGAAGAGGTCGGCATCTTGTAACCATTTCACTTTAACTTCCGCGTAATAAGAATACTTGGCTTCGATCACGCCCATGAGTTCAAGCTGTACTAATAAGGTTTTCAATGCCAAGCTACGAATGTTGGTGTCAAAAGACAGGTGATACAACTGAGTTTGCCATTCACCTTGTTGGCTTTGTTGACTGATGAGTTGAATGAGATGAACAATATTATGTTCTTCTGGGGTGTCACCATAGACGAAGTTCTCAAGTGTGTTTAAGCCGTTTAAATTGCCCAAAAGTACGCACTGACTGGGTTGTTGATCTCGACCTGCGCGGCCAATTTCCTGACTGTAATTCTCGATGGACTTGGGTAAATCATAATGCACCACCAGTCGGATGTCGGACTTGTCTATGCCCATGCCAAAGGCAATGGTGGCCACTATGATGCGAGTTCGACCTTGCATAAAGTCGGTTTGAATTTGACTTCTTGTTTCGCTGTCTAACCCAGCATGATAAGCCTGCACACTATGACCTTGATTACTTAGCTGCTGTGCCAGTAGCTCAGCGGTTTTTTGTAAGGTGACATAAACGATACTTGACCCTTGTTGTTGCGAGATCACTTTTTCAAGCTGGGTGAATTTTTGTGCTTCTGCCACAGGAATTAAATCTAAATGTAAATTTTGGCGATAGAAGCCTGTTTGTACGATTTGTTGTGGAGCAATGGCAAACTTTTGAGCCATGTCTTTTTGCACTCGGCGCGTGGCCGTAGCGGTCAACAATAGCACTTGCGGAATCTTGAGGGACTGTTGATATTGCGGGAGTTTTAAATAATCGGGGCGGAAGTTATGTCCCCATTCGGAAATACAATGAGCTTCGTCCACTACCATGAGGGAAATGGCAACCTCTTGTATAAAACGACGAAAATGTTCGTTTTTAAAGCGCTCTACCGAAATCATCAAAATTTTGATGTGGCCCGCTTTGACGCCTGCCATGACAGACTGGCTTTCTTCTCGAGATTGAGTGGAATCCAAACTGGCTGCAGCAATGCCTTTGCTTTGTAAAAAGCTTAACTGATCTTGCATCAGGGCGATAAGTGGGGAAATCACCAAGGTCAAATGCGGTAACTGGGTAGCAGTGAATTGATAACAGAGAGATTTCCCTGACCCTGTTGGAAAGACGGCCAGTGAAGAACCTCCCGTTAGTAGGTGATCGACCACTTCTGCTTGGCCTTCTCGAAAGCCTTCAAAACCAAAAATACGATAAAGTTCTTGTTCTGTCCCTGTCATCTTTCACTTCATCCTTGTCATAGGGAAAGCTGCCCCCATTCCATTTGGCAAGCTTTAAGCTCGTTAAGATGGTTTAGCCAATATTCCTCACTGGCAAACCAAGGAAAGGCTTTAACAAAAGCTGGATCTTGCCAACGATTGCTCAGCCAAGCGGCATAACAAATTATTCGAGTGGCTTTAAATACATCAATCAACGCCAATTCTCTGACATCAAATGCAGCATAACTTTCATACCCCTCGATCAGCTCACTCAATTGCTGTCGACTTTGCGAGAGGTCAGTAAGATGTAACCATAAATCTTGTATTGCCACGCCATTTTGGCAATCGTCAAAGTCTAATAAGTGAAATTCATTGTCGACCATCAGTAGATTACTGCGGTGACTGTCACCATGAATGGGGCGCAAGGCTTGTGGCCAAAAGCTTTGTATTTGCGTTTCACACAAATTGAGTAATTGAGTAATGCTGGTTTTATAGCGGCTCTCAATCTTGGTTGGTAGATGTCCGTTACTGAGAACCTCTTTTGTGGCTTGTTGAATTTGTTCTAAAGGTGAGACGCATGGACGTTGTTGGAAGCTTTGCTGGCTTAAGGCTTGATGTAACTTTCCAATTAACTCGCCGATTTGAAAAAGTTGATCAAGATTCTCTGCTTCGGGGTGTTGGCCCACTAAACGGGGTGTTAGACAGAAATACCAGCCTTGATGCTGGAACACAGTGTTACCATTAATTTGCATAGGTGCCGCAACGGGTAAGCCAGCTTCCGCCAGCGCCAGAAGAGTGTCGTGTTCTTCTTGGATTTGCCCTTGCTGCCAACGATGAGGTCGATAGAACTTAGCAATCAGTGGTGCACTGTCCTCAATACCAACTTGATAGACGCGGTTTTCATAGCTGTTTAATGGGTAAATTCGGGCGTCTGTCCAGAAGTCTAAGGACTCGACTGCATCGAGAATGACGTCGGGAACCAGGTTAGAAAACTCCTGTTGCGCATTCATAAATAGGGGGTACTCTTCAAATCAAATGGCTGGCGTCCCGACACTATAAGGAAAGCTTGGTTAAAGCAAGCCAAGACGTTTTTTCAACGTGTGTTCTTGGGCTTCGCTAAGGGCCGAAGCTTGGCCTGATTCAATCAGGTGATTCCACTGTTTCCATGATTTTATGGCTTCGCCAATGTGCTCGCGAGCTAAATATTGTTGAATCTCAATGCGGAAGGAATTGGAAATAGCAGCAGGATTGGCCTTACCAAAAGAACGCAGACGGATCAAAGCACGTTTAAATTTATCGGCTAACTTAGAGTTATCTGCGCCGGAATTCATCAAATTGGTCAGACATTTTAGGTATTCGTAATAGTATTCCACCTTTTCATTGATGGTATCTCGAGTCAGTCGAATAATACGAGAATAGGCGTGTTCTGCTGTTTCCCAGTCACTGATTTGCGCACTTAACTCAGCCAAGCGTAGACAACGATCATTGGAACGAGGTGATACTTCTAAAACACGTTTAATGGTTTGTTGGGCGTCGACAATATTCCCCTGATTTTCTTGTGCATCCGCAAGCAAATCATAAGCAGATAAAAAGTGACGACTGAGATTGATGGTTTCTTCTAATTTTTGAATGGCGGCGCCAACGGCACCTAATTGCATTTCACATTGGGCAATGCCGAAGTGTGCCCAAGCAAGATTTTTGTGATTCCTAATCACCAACATATAGTGGCTCTTAGCGTCTTTATAGAGGCCTCGAGCATACAAGGATTCACCAATGATCTTTAAGCATTGATTTGTGTAATGCGGGTATTGCTCCATGACCTCTTTGGCTTGTGCCGCCATGTCTTCATGAAGTCCCTTTTTGCGAGATTCATTAATGCCATCGAAGGTTTTTTTCTGTTTTTGTACCCGATCAAAACGACGGAAAAAAGCGGCGGGAGGAAAAGGTTTCACCAAATAACTGTCTGGTTGGTATTCTAATACACTGACCACGCTTTCATACGCAGTATCGGCAGTGATCATGATAAAGATGGTAGAGTGGTCTTGAGAGTAATTTTTACGAGATGCTTCGAGAATCTGTTGACCATCAATGCTGCCACCTAGATTGTAATCGGACAAAATTACATCGTAGTGTTTTTCAAGAATGCGTTTCATGGCCTGCTGGCCGGAAGGTTCCACATCTATGTTAACGTAACCTAAAGAAGTCATTAGGGATTTTAACATAAGGCGCATTTCGCCTATATCTTCAATAATAAGTACACGCTTTTTCGCGATATCAACTAGCTTTTGTTGAACGCTGTTGTTTTCTTCAATGCCTAACGCGGTTAAATCTGTCAAACGATTACCTAATAATTTATCCTTAATCCTTTCTTTGTTATATCATGCTATTTACATAAAGCCCAAAGTTAGTGAGCATTTGTTATCATTGATTTTGTTGCAATTTGTAACAGAAATGGATTACGACTTTAGTCGTAGGAAGCTGGAATTGCGTTGACCTAGATAAATCTCAGCATAGGATGGATGTAAAGAATAATAAAGGTGTAACTATGTTGTACTTCCATATTAGCTGTGTTCTTGGGATCTTATTGTTACTCGGTTTTGGTAGTTGGCAAGAGCAAATCCCCGTTGTTTATACGGCGCTTGTGGCGCTTCTGTCGGCCTTAATATTGTGGCGTGGATGGTCCGAAAAACGCGGCCAAGTGAAGAGTGATTTCTTGGCCCCTAATGATTCAGGCCATTTAGAAACGGACCTTCATCAAGTTGGACAACGTGTTACCCAAGCCACTTCGCGAATGGCGATTGGTGCTGCTGAGGTATCACATTTTGTTGATACGCTCAGTAAAGACATTCATCATACCTATGAAGACAGTGAGCAAATAACGCAGGCCGTTGATACCTTATCTAATACGGGTTTGACCTTGTCAGATAACCTAGCCCATTTGACCCAGACCATGACGGAAACGGCCCAATCCAGTCATACAGCGCAAACGGCTTTATCGCAAAGTTCCGAGCAAATAAATGAATTGACCAACAAGGTACAAAGTGCCAGTGAGCAGTTGGCACGACTCATGAAAAGTGCGGACGACATAGACTCCATTACCGGTGTTATAAAAGGGGTATCAGAACAAACCAATTTATTGGCGCTGAATGCTGCGATTGAAGCGGCGCGCGCGGGTGAACAGGGGCGTGGCTTTGCTGTGGTGGCCGATGAGGTTCGCTCATTGGCAGGAAAAAGCGCCGATGCTTCTGAGCAAATCTCTAATCTACTGAATGAGGTTCGTCATAATAGCGCGGGTACAAACCATGAAATGCAGGCCCTAAAAACTTTAGCAGAAGAGTTATCAAGCACCTTATTAGGGGAAACGGATCGCTTCATTGGTTTGACGAAAGAAGTACAAAATGCTTCAAAAGTGTTAACGGAAGTGGAAAGCAGCAGTGAAAAGTTGGGCACAGCCAGCTCACAAATCAGTGGCTCAATTAATCGCATTGGTCAATCTTTACAAGACATTTCAGAACGCAGTGATCGTTTGTCAGATGAAGCGGCAAGTTTAAGTAATGGTGCTGAAGTGGTGTTTCGTGAATTGGATAAAGTTGACGATGGCTTATTTTTCTCAACTTTGTTGGGCCGTGCTAAGAATGCTGCCACGCAAATTGGCATCGTGTTAGAAAACGCCATTGATCAAAATATTCTCAGTAAAGAACAGATTTTTTCTCGTGATTACCAGCCTATTCAGGGAACGAATCCGCAAAAGTACCGTACCGCCTATGATGAGTACAGTGATGAGACATTTCCCAAGATACAAGAAGCCATATTGTCACAGCATGATGAAGTTATGTTTGCTGGTGCGGTAGACGTAAACGGTTATTTTCCTACCCATAACAAAAAATTTAGTCAGGCGTTGACCGGGGATTACGACACGGATTTGGTGAATAATCGCACCAAACGTATCTTTAATGATCCCACAGGGAGTCGTTGTGGCGCGCATACCGAGAGCTTTTTATTGCAAACCTATAAACGTGATACCGGAGAGATTCTGCACGATTTATCTGTTCCTATTTTTGTTAAAGGTGAACACTGGGGCGGTTTTCGCATGGGCTTTAAGTCGAATGTGAAAGAGGAATAACGGCCCTTTTGTGTTAAAGCTTAATCAGTGCCACACTGGCGCCTTTTAGGCAAAGTTGTTGTTCTTTTAACTGAGCATTAGGGGATAAAAATAGCGCTTCTACGGGGGCTTGTTGGCCCTGACTCACTGGCACTGGCACCTTAATTGTTGCGGCTTGATTATAAAACACCAGCCACAAACGACAGCTTAAGTTCGCGGTGGTTAACATCATGGCCAAATAGTGGTTATTTGCGTCATGCCAATCTTGCTCTGTCATTTCTTCACTTTTTTGATTTAACCAACTCACTTGATCTGTTCCTAAGTGCTGAAATAAAGCATCGTCTGCTAAATGCACTTCGCTCAGAATAGGGTAACTCTGACGCAACTTAATTAATTTCGCCAAGTTGGTTTGCAAGCTTTGTGAAACTCTGTTTACTTGCCAATTTAGCCAAGTGATTTCATTGTCCTGACAATAGGCATTGTTATTACCTTGCTGTGAGTGGTTGAGTTCGTCTCCACCTAGCAGGTGAGGTGTTCCCTGACTCAGCAGCAATGAAGCCAGCAAACAAATTTGTTGATTTAAGCGTTGTTGTGCAATGATCGGATCATCACTGGGGCCTTCCATTCCAAAGTTCACACTGATGTTGTCCCCGTGCCCATCACGATTGTCTTCCATATTGGCAAGATTGTGTCTTTGTTCGTAAGACACCAAATCTCTCAAGGTAAAGCCATCGTGGTAAGTGATGTAATTTACCGAATTGAGGGCGCTTTTTTGGCCTTTATGGAAACAATCTCGTGAGCCCATGAGGCGGGTGGCAAACTCGGCAACCATGCCTTGATCACCGCGCCAAAAACGGCGAATTGTGTCACGGTATTTATCGTTGCATTCCAAGAAGCCTTTGGGAAACTGCCCAACTTGATAGCCGTTCGGGCCTATATCCCAAGGCTCCATAACTAAGCAGGTTTGACTCAATACTGGGTCTTGTAAAATGGCTTGCAGAAGAGGGGCGTTGGCACTAAAGTCGTGTTCCACTCGGCCCAGGTCAACACCCAGGTCAAAACGAAATCCGTCCACGCCCATTTCATTGACCCAGTAACGCATGCTGTCACAAATCAGTCGAATACTGGCAGGGTTGTGGGTGTTTATGCAGTTGCCACAGCCGGTGTAATTCAAGTATTCACCATGTTGGTGACGATAATAATGCGCATTGTCTAGACCGCGAAAGCTGACACAAGATTGATCTATCTCGCTTTCCGCCGTGTGGTTGTAAACCACGTCCAAAATGACTTCAAAACCGGCTTCCCTTAAGCCATCTATCATACTTTGAAATTCCCCAATGGCATCTTCTTGAGCATATGAAGGTTCTGGCGTAAAGAAATTGACGGGATTATAGCCCCAGTAGTTATTGAGCCCTAGCTTGTGCAAGTGACGTTCTGTGGCAAAGGTGAAGCAGGGCATTAACTGAATTGTGGTGATGTTAAGACGTTGTAAGTGGGCAATGGCAGTATCAGAAATAACGCCGAGATACTTGCCTTTTCGTGCATCTTCAATGGGCAGTTGTTGTGTAAAACCTTTGACATGCAGTTCATAAATCACCCTTTGCTGTGGGTTGATACTATTGCGTGGCGGACGAGATGCATCTGTTGAAGAGGGTAAGACAATGCATTTTGGTACACAATGGGCTGAATCCCTTTTGTCTAAGTGCATTTGTTCATCTACGCCTGCTTGTTCTGGGTGCCACACCAGTTTGCCCGTCAATGCTTTAGCATAAGGATCGATTAATAGTTTGGCTGGGTTAAAAAGCCATTGTTTAGCAGGATCGAAAGGGCCTTCTGCACGCAATCCATATTTTTGTCCTGCCTTTAAACCCAATACCTGCATGTGCCAAATACCACGATGTTTGGCGACAAAAGGTAAGCTTTCGATTAGTTGCTCATGATCATCAAATAAACAAAGATGCAACTGAGTCGCATCTTCAGACACTACCGCAAAGTTTACCCCCTGTTGTGTAACACTGGCGCCAAGTGGAAAAGCTTGTCCCTGACTGACTTGATAGCGACCCACCGTATGTCTCCTATGCTGATGTTAAAGACGTGGTTAATCTAAGCCATGCCAACGCAGAATCAATCCACTTAATGGTGGTACAGACAAGACAATACTTTGCGGTCGACCATGACTGGCTTGTGCCTCTGTTACGTAATGGCTTTGCGTATTATATTGACTGCCTTGAAACTGTGCGTCGTCACTGTTAAGTAATAGCTCATATTGGCCTTTTTGTGGCACACCAATGCGATATTGAGGATGCGGTGTGGGCGTTAAGTTGACGATAGCCAGTAAGTGTTCTGCGGAATTTTTACGGCGACGTACAAAGCACAATATACTGTTTTGATAGTCGTCATAACTGATCCATTCAAAGCCTTCCGGTTCATGATCAAATTGTAGACTAGTGTGCTCTTGATAAAGCCAATTAAGTTGCTTGACCAGCTTTTGTTGTGCTTGGTGATAATCAATGTCCAATAAATGCCAATCTAAGGAACGTTCGTGACTCCATTCTTGGCCTTGCGCGAACTCATTGCCCATGAAATTGAGCTTTTTACCTGGATGCATATACATGTAAACATAAAAGGCGCGTAAATTCGCAAATTTTTGCCAAGCATCACCGGGCATTTTATCCAACATGGACAGCTTACCGTGCACCACTTCATCATGGGAAATGGGTAAAATGAATTGCTCATCAAAGGCATATACCATGCTGAAACTTAATTCTCCTTGATGGTATTGGCGGTAGATAGGGTCGCGTTTCATGTAAGCCAATGTATCGTTCATCCAGCCCATGTTCCACTTAAAACCAAAGCCAAGGCCATTCATAAAAGTGGGTTTGGATACCCCAGGAAAGGCGGTGGATTCTTCTGCCACAGTGAAGCAATTAGGGTGATTGAGATAAATGGTTTCATTGAGTTTGCGTAAAAAAGCGATGGCCTCATAATTATGATTACCGCCATCTTGGTTGGGCACCCATTCGCCTTCTTCACGGGCGTAATCCAGGTACAACATTGAGGCCACGGCATCCACCCTAAGGCCATCAATATGAAATTCTTCTAACCAATAAACGGCATTACTGATCAAATAATTTACCACATGCTCTTTGCCAAAATCATAGATCAAGGAATTCCATTCCGGATGCCAGCCTTTTTTCGGATCTGGGTATTCGTATTGTTTCGAGCCGTCGAAATTTGCCAAGCCGTGACTGTCGGCTGGAAAGTGTGCTGGCACCCAATCCATAATCACACCTATGTTGGCTTGATGGAAGGCGTCGACTAAGGCTTTGAAATCTTCCGGGCTGCCAAAACGAGAAGTGACGGCATACAAGCCAACAGGTTGATAACCCCAAGAGCCATCAAATGGATATTCACTAATCGGCAAGAGCTCTATGTGGGTATAGCCCATGTCTTTGACATAAGGGACTAATTCATCGATGAGCTGTCGGTAACTTAATGTTTGGTTGTCTCCTTGACGTCGCCATGAGCCAAGATGGACTTCATAAATGCTCATTGGGGCTTGATATAAATCTTGTTCAGGACGTGATTGCCACGCCTGATCTTGCCACTCATGTAGTTGATCAAAACAGGTAATGCTGGCAAAAGACGGGTATTGTTCAATGCGTCTAGCATAAGGATCTGTGCGATGTGGTAAGAGATCACCATTATGTGCACGAATTTCAAACTTATAGCGGGCGCCATGATTAACATCCGGAATGAATAAACGCCAAATGCCATCACCATTACTGGACATAGGGTGAACTCGACCATCCCAACCATTAAAATCACCAACCACAGAGACAGAACGTGCTGCAGGAGCGTACACCGCAAAACGGGTACCATTGATAGTGAGATCGGAATTCACTTGGGCACCACGACGGATGGCCCCTTGGCTTTTGTATAGGTTGGCGGTGTGATGCTCAGGATCAACAAAACTGCTGCCAGCGAATTGATAGGCATCGACCAAAGTGTGGCAGTTGCCATCCTGATACTGAACGCGCAAGCGATAATGAAAACCTTCATGTCCCGCAGGCCAGTTGGCTCGAAAGAGACCGGCAGGGTGAATTTTGGTTAATTGTCCGAGCGACATTTCTTCATCAATGGCGATCACCTCAATCTCTTCGGCAAGAGGCTGCCAAGTGGTTAGAGTAAGTTCCTTGGTAACTGGGTCTTGATGTAACCCCAGAAAAGCAAAAGGGTCTGAACAGCGAGCATTGAGTAAATCTTGAAACAGGTCGTGCTTGACTAAATCCATGTATATCTCCAGCAAGAATCATTTTATTTGCTCGTATCACTTTGTCTTAGATGACTGTGGAATTTGCTGACCGCCCAGCGTAAAAACTGATTGGCCTTACTTGGTGTAATTTGTGCGAACTCGTCTAACGCAATCGCTACCTTATCTTCATCTGGGTGTTTGGCGCGATATTGTTTAGCATAGTCCAATGCCGCCTTAGACACTAATAAAGGTAGATTAATTTCTTGTTTAAATAAGCAGTTAGGATGTTGTTGGCAGAATTGAATAAAAGCATAGAGGCACTCAAAAATAAGACTTTTGTACCAACTGGGATGAATGTCTGAGGTCAGGCCTTCAATCAACAAGGCAAAGGTATCTTCTCCTGGCGTCATAGAGTTCAGGGCGCGAGTACAATCTAACGCGGTTTTACTTTGCACATCGCCAAACACTATGGTGTTAACGTGACTGAGACTGTCCCAGAGTTGCAATAACAAAGAATCAGGCAGTTTGGTGATCATGCCTTGTTGGCTGCGCCAATCAAACCAGTCAATGTCTTTCATTGTGCCCTGAATATCAGCGGTGTGATGATATTGTAGGGTGTTGGAAACATGAGCAAACTCATCGTGTTTTTGTTGTAGCACCTGTTCCAGTGTTTGATATAAATCGAAAGGGGAAAGGTTGGCTAGGGTGTCATAGATAGGCACATCACCACTGGGATTAAAATGCCGTGCACACAACATAACCAAATTATGGATGCGAATGGTGCGAACCCCAGAGAAAAACTCTGGATGAGTGCGGATCAAGGTGCCAGTAATTGCAATCAGTTCATGGCTCAATACTAAACTCAGCGGTGAACTTGAGGACTGACGCAGCATGTCCATAATTTTGTCTTGATGCAAAGGTGTGTAGATTTCCATTTCTGTTTGTGGGGATTCACCAATGACCAATAAACGCTGGCGTACTGTAATGTCGGCTATGTAGGTGGCTAAATCTGTGGTGGGCGTGATGAGTAAGGCAAACAGTTGACGAGCGGCACGCCATTCTTCTTTAATCAGAGCCTGAAAATACACGGTATCGAGCACCTTATATGCCGTGGTAGCGGGCTCAGAATTCGGTAAGGTATTCATCAGTGCTTTGCGTTCAGCCAATAAGGTGAGGCAATGAACGGCTTGCGGCAAAGAAGGTTCATTAGCCAGCTGACTGAGTAACTGTTCGGACGATAACTGTTCTTGATCCAAAGCAAAGTAGTCTGTTTGCTCCGTTAAAGGCCAGTTTTTTGCGTGTTGTTTAAGTTGAATACCTAAGCTTAAGTTGTTACTGGTTTTCATGGTAATGGTGCGACGGTTGCCGGATTTAAAGGCATTTTTTGCCGATTGGGGGACCACTCGGTACTTTTCATGTTCACCTTTCTGTAAGAGGCGAATAAATTCGAACAGTTCAGCGCTGTCGCTCATTTCACAAATGGCTTCATCAATTAAAATACTGAAAACGGCGTTGGCTCGGTAATACCAATGTTTGGCGATATTAATGAGTTCGTTGTGAATGTGGACTTGAAAAAGGCTTGGATCAATCTTTCGGTAATCTTTGTCTTCGTTCTGAATCCAAGATAAGCAAAGATAATCAGCATTATTAATGCTAAACGCCTGCGAAGTCGCCAAACTGTTCAACGCTCGATGTGGCCTGCCTGTTAATTTCAAGCTGGTGGATTCACCTAAGTGCTGATAGGTGGACACCAATTGTTCCGCTGTAATGGCTTTAAGCGGAGCAATTTCTGCTAAGGTTTGGCATAAGCACCCCGCATTCATTAAGCGTTGTTTAACCTTATCATTCTGCGCCAGAATCACCATGGAAGTGCTGACCTTATGTTTACGGTGTTGGTTTCTGTGCAGCCCAAGAGGGTCCAAATCGTCAGTGGTGATCAGCTCTTCGTCGAGCATTTTTCCGACCAAATATAAACTTTGCGCCCACACTAAGGGCAAATTATCGTTGGCCTCGCGACGTTGCGAGCCGGGCTTGGCTTTTTCCGCGAGTATGTTTTCTTGAGGCACATAGTAAAGTTCCGGCAACAAAGAGTGTCCGTCTTTTTCCACCATCAAGATCTCTAATTTGTGTCGGTAAAAATTGGCGCTTTCCCAGTCTCTGGCAAACAGACGGTCGATGTACAAATAAGTGAAGAATAAGGGCCACTCTGATTCGATGTGTTCAAAATTAATCAACTCATCGTATTCGTAGTGCATGCGTGTTGGGTCTTCTAATACGGATTGGTGACCGTCCAGTAAGAAACGTTTACAACCGTATTCTCCACCGAGTTTGTTGATAATTTCTTGGCGCGTACGGCGCGTTAGTTGCTCGTCATTTACGGCAAATGCTGGGAAGCCGATGATGCTTAAAATGGCGCTGTCGACTTCTTTAGAACGAGATTCCTTGGGCAGTAAGGATTGCAGTACTGAACCGGCTCGTGCCACGGCATCTGCAAACGAATGAACCACCGCCCATTCCGGTCCTTGATCACCAAGTAGATTGAGTCCATCCATAGCCTCCATCGCGGCTTTGGCCATCCCCACTGAACTGGCATTAATTTCCGCTTTACCATTGTTCACTTTATTACCACGTTCCCAAATGCCGTAATCAGGGGTGCGATAGGTGCGTGAAATGTAGTAAATGAGATTCTGAATGAAATTGAATTCATCACGAGAAAAAATAAGGCTACAACCCGCTTTTGTCATTTGCGCCAGCATGAGTAAATAGAAGCTGGTGGCGTCTATTTGTAAATGTCCCCAAGCATGGTCTGCGACGGCTTCCAGTCCTGTTTTGGTATCGTATTTGGCGTGTAAGGCGTCTTTTGGGTCCAAACTGTGTTTAAAGGCTTCCACTTTATGGGATTGGCGCATCATGGCGAACAGTAAGCCACGCATCATTTTGATACAGGCAAATTCCAATTCATGGGAACGTTTATCAGGATCCGAGGCACGCTTGTAGGCTAAGTGCAAGGCCCAAACGGCTTGAATACTATAGACGTTATCTCGCACCCAGGCATCGGTGTAGTTGCCATGACTGTTAATACTGGTACTGGCGGGAAAGAGACCAGTGACAGGGTGCTGGCGAGATAGGATCACGGCTTGAATGTGTTTGTAAAGAGAGTCGAGCTTATCTTGTGCATCAGATGGCATTACTATTTCAACCCTTTTAATAGCCTAATAAAAATAAGAGCTCTTCATACAGGAAGATGCGATGTCGTCTACATAGATTCTAGGGATTAGCGCATGATGTTAAGTCATGATTTGTTCATACCTTCCATAATTACTAAAAACATATAACAAACTTGTTAAAAAGGAAGCTGCACATAAGCCTTCTGCATGTCAGTTTGTCTGCATGGCCTAAACGCACAGCTAAATGCTTTATTTTTAATGGCGCTTCTTGCCAACAGGTTCAACATTGGACGACGAAGCTTGCCGCTAATAATAGCGAGCCGCTCTCATACTGACCCCTAAAGTATCTAGGGGTAGCAAGGTGGAAGTTGTTGCCATTGTTAGTGGACTTATCTACACCTTCCTTAAGCATAGTCTAAGTCTCAAATAGTGAGTGTATTTTCTTGATAAATTTCGACTTTATAGCAAACCCTGTCTTTTTTCTGGTTGTTCGATCTCAGTTTAGATGCTGAATTGATGTACCAGTTGTCGTAATTGAGTGGCGCAGGCTTGTAGGCTGTTTACCGAGCTTTGAATGTCATTGGAGTTATTGTTGTTTTCCTGACAAATAACAGCGATGTCGCTCAACGCATGATGAACAGTTTGCGACGAATTGTGTTGCTTATTCGCTGTTTGACTAATCTGGCTGTTGAGCTCGGAAATAGTGTTCACGCCATCGGCAATCTCTGAAAAGGCTTGTCCAGCTTGTTGGGTTTGGTTTGCTCCCTGATTGGCGGTACTTTGCGCTGACTCCATAACGCCTACGGCGGTATCGGTTTGTTGTGTTAAACGATTAATCAAGCCGCCAATTTCCGTCGCCGCGAGTTGCGATCTTTGCGCCAAATGGCGAACTTCGTCAGCCACTACGGCAAAGCCTCGTCCTTGCTCTCCTGCGCGAGCGGCTTCAATGGCAGCGTTTAGGGCCAGCAAGTTGGTTTGTTCTGCCACTTCGGAAATGATACCCAAACGTTCATGAATGTGACTGACTTCCTCTCGTAACGTCTGAATTTGTTGTGCGGCTTGTCCTACTTCTTGTGACAACCTTTGAATGTCCTGATTAGCCTTGTTCATTACCCCCAAGCCTTGTTGTGAATGCTGACCTAATTCGGCGGTTTTATGATTGGCTTGTTCGGCGATGCCAAGCGCTTCTTCCACGGATAAGAGAACCCCTTGCATCAATTCGGTGGCTTGATCCGTATTGGATAACTGACGTGCTACTCCCGCTACGGTTTTGGTTGTCGAGTAATTGGTTTGTTCTACGATACCATCTAGGGTTTCACTGGAGTGGCTGACGTTGCGTACTATGCTTTGAAAATCGTTCATCATACTATTAAACGCCGTAGCCATGGCGCCCATTTCGTCTTTACCACTGAATTCTACGCGCTGAGTCAAATCACCAGAGTGTTGGACTGATGTCATGGTGTTGCACAAACTGGTCACCCGAGTGGTTACCAGATGAATGATAAACAAGGCTGTACCACCAACCACTAAGGTTAGAATGCCCACCAAGATCGCATAATCCACCAAAGCTGCCATAAAAAAATTTCTGACTTCATCCATTGAACTTGTGGTCACCACAGTGAGCTGTAGTGGTGTAAATGATAAGGCGCTGGCAATCATGCGATGGGTTTTGCCTTGTTGATCTTGATAGTGAAATGCTAACCCTTGGTAGTGGCCGTTTTTAGTCTGACTGTTTTGCAACGCTTGCAAAAGAGAGCGGGGCGCCTGTTTTGAGCGATAATGGTTTGGGGCATTGAGTAAGGTTTGGCTATCGTCCAACACCCAAACGCTGTGGTCTTTTCCATAGCGGAAATCACTTAACAAGGTTAGGGCGTTCTCTCGCACTTGTTGACTTGAAAGCGCCTGATGATCTTGTTGATGGTAAAAGTTGGATAAAGATGTGTTCACGATATCTAAAATATCGGCAGTACGTTCTTTTCTAGCGTCCACATGGCTATAAAAAAGCGAGGATAGAGAAACCAGAATCAGTGCCGCTGTACCCAGAGACATTAAGGCTATGATGGCCCAGAGTTTATAGCGGATTTTGATATCATTAATTCGGTTCAGCATGGTTTACCTTCCCTAGGACGATTATTATGTTGGTTTTTTGGCGTTTGTTGTCTCTCAACAGGTAAGATTAATTATTTTTATAATGAAAGCCACCTAGGTTTCATGAGCTAGATCATGGTTTTTGCTGATAGTAAGCGATATGACCTCAATGTGAGGTAAACAGGGTAAAAAATCGTTGTGGAATATTGGATTGTATTTGGTGTGTCGTTGCTATCGGCCACATTATTGCCATTGGGTTCAGAAGCCTTGTTACTGTTTTATGCAGCACAAGCGCAAGCCAATCTGGGGGCGCTGTGGTTTTTCGCTACTCTTGGCAATAGCCTTGGTGCCTGTACAAATTGGTTATTGGGAGCGTATTTGTTGCAATTTGCTCACCACAGGTGGTTTCCCGTGGGCGAACAACAGCGTTTATTGGCGCAAAAGTACTTTAATCGTTATGGTGTTTGGAGTTTACTCTTTACTTGGCTACCCATTATAGGCGATGGTATTGCCTTGGTCGCTGGCCTGTTACGGACTTCCATGTGGTATTTTGTTCCCTTGGTGGTGATAGGTAAAGCAGGTCGTTACGCACTTTTGTTGTGGGGCCAGCAGGTGTTGTCGGGACAATAGCTTTTATTCTAGGATATGAGGCTGTACTCAAGAGCATAATAATTTGTTTGGATGGAGAGAAGAGTTATGGGAATCATAAAAAAGTTAATCCTAGTCCAAATGGGATTAGCCTTAGCAGCTTGTTCATCAACGGGTGAATTAAACACCTTTATGACATACGAAGATCTACAGCAAAAGGTAAAAGAGCACGATGAACAATGGCAAGAAGCGCAGGTGAAACTAGACCGTATTGATGCTTTAGAGGCGGAAGTGGCTTCGTTAAAACAGGAAAAATTAGCCATGGAAGCGGCCAATGAAATGCCAATGGCGAGTCAGTCAACTGTGATTGTTGCAGATGACAGCATGGCGGCAACCAATGTCGAACCTATGGTGATGGAGAGCAATGTAGCAGAAGAAACTACGGCGATGGAACCTGCGGCAATGTCGGTAACAGAAACCTCATCAATGGACAGTATGGCGAGTGAATCTTCTGATGCTGCACCTATCATGGCTGCTCCGTTAACCACTGATGCAATGGCAGCCGATAAAACAATGCAAAAGCCTGTCCAACAAAAAATGTCGAACGACAGCTATGGTGTGCAATTAGCCGCGTATTCCAAGCGCGATGAAGCGATGCGCGGCTGGCAACTGCTGTTGGACAGAGACCCAGTCTCTTACCAAGGTTTGCTACCGAGAATTAATCAGAAAGAAGTGAAAGGCCGTACTATGTATCAGTTGAAAGTGGGCCCTTTCCTACAGAAATCTTTCAGCACGGATTTCTGTATGATGCTGAAGGAAAAAGGCAAAGACTGTTTGGTGACTCAATACAATGGTGAGGCTTTTTAAATCAATCTAATGCCTGATAGTCATTATTGTCTAAACGACAAAAAATGGCTGCCTTCTTAATAAGCAGGCAGCCATTTTTGTATTCTCGTTATCACCCATTTGCTTACTTTGCCATTGATGCCAAGAGGTTTTACATGAGTGGGAAAGGGAAGTCGTAGATTTTACCTTGACCGTCAGCGATCGTAATTTCCGTCATCAGCTTGTCTTTATCACGTTTGATAATGCCTTGCTGAACAAAGTTATTCAGCAGCATCTGTACCTGTTGCTTAACTTGAGGCGAATCGGTAGTGGTGCGAATTTGTTGTGCCAAATAGCGTTCGCCCAAGCTAGTGATCAAAGACTCATCGGCTTGCAAAGTACCGGTAGCAATCAAGTTCCATAGCCAGAAATTTTGATCTATCAACTGCTCCATACTAATAGGGTCCTGAATTTCTTTCAGGTGAGTATTAAAGTTTGCATTGAAAGCGCCTTCTGCTAAGCGACCACTTAGATCTGTGATATTCAATTGTGGGTTTTTAGCGAATAGCTCATTCATGTTTTCTGTCATGAAAGCAAACAAAGCTAGGGTCATTTCCTGCGGTGACACATTGTCGTCGGCTAACAAGGTATCTGAAAAGGTTTTGTAGTCTAAGAAGAACTGGTTACTTAAGTTGTTCATTTCAACAACCAAAGATAAATCCTCAGCATTGAACTCGTCACTCTTGAAGGTATCAACAGAATACTGGGTGATGATTTTGCCAAGTTGACTGGTTTGATCGAGTAATGAAGATAACAAAATTTTTGTATCCTGAATATCCAATGCTACAGGGTTCGCTTGATTCCCCAACGTCAGCTGCTCAACATTAAGGCCAATATCACCATCGTATAAGCCGCCAGACGATACAACATCCATACCACTTTGAATATCGATTGTCAGTAAGGCGTTGGTTAAGTTCAGTTTGTTATCGGGCTTATCAAGCTTTACCTGTTCTACTTGGCCTTGGTAGTCCAAGCTGTTTGCTGTGAATTCGCCTTGGCCCTGGTAACCGCTAAAGGTAAAATTACCATTTTCAATGTCGAAGGCAGGGATTTCATCCGCTGAACGAATATTGCCCAGCACATCCATGACCACTGATGCCCTGTAGAAGTCTTGATCAGTAGGCCAATTTAAAGTGTCGCGCAAGGTATCGCCAGCGTAATAGGCATGAAGGTCAAATAAGCCAATCAACCCATTTTCGGACAGCAGTATTGGGCCATAATGGACATCCAGCATCAAATCCACTGTAATTTTTTGGCCATATAAAGAAGGCTCAATGGTGGCTAAATCATAGACAAGATGAATGACCTTTTTCGAGGTGAACCAAGTGTCTTCTAATGATTCCATCGTCACTTGGTAACCTGAGGTATTGTTTAAATTGGTGACCAGTTGTGAGACTTCTTCTTCATATTTTGGGGCAATGAATTTGGGCGCGACAAGGCAAGCTGCCAGTAATGCAAAGACCAACACAGCGAGGATTTTTTCACTGAAAATTCCTTTTACTAAGACATTGATAGGAATGGCAAATCATACCTTGCTAAGCAGGCAAAATAAAACTTAAATGGCTCCTAAAAATTGCCACCAAAGCAGATTTAAGGGCAATAAGATTAAGCAAGTCAGCGTAAAACTGAGCAAACAGACCTTGCTCACTGCGCTGATTGATAATCGACCCAATGCTATGGCGGTAATGAGGGGGGGCGCTTGATAAGGCAATAGAACATTGGAAAAGGCCAATACTTGGCTCATCAGCACAGCGTGAGTGGATAACCCTGTAATCTCGGCTAAATGTTCTGCCATGGGGGTCATGATAGCGGGTACCCCAGTCAGGTTGGTTACCACCGCCACGCAAGTGGATACCAAGGTCAGTAGACTAAGATTCAGAAACGCCGCTCCACTTGCAAAGGGCACAGCACTGGTAAGTTTATTTACCAAAATGTCTCCCAAACCGGAATAGGCGGTAATGGCACTCAAGCCAATGACACCTGCGGCGAAAAATAAAGTGCCATATTGAATGTCTTTATCGACACATTCTCTGCTGGTTAAGCCTGATTTTGGCCATAAGCAGACAATCGCGGCAATCAAACCAATCCAACCTGGAGAAATATGGTGTATCGCATCGGTAAACCAAAACGCAAAACAGATACACAATACCCACAGCAAGCGTTTTTCAAGTTTCGTCATGGCACTTTGTTGATCTATCTTAGTGAGATTTTTATCTGGGTCTTGATCTGGAAACAGCCACAAAATAATGCTGGTAATCAGTACCAGTTTGCCCAATCCGAGTACCGGGAAATGCAGGGTCAAATATTGCCAATAGGACACAGGCGAGCCGTACAAGGCTTCCAGCATACCCGCCAATAACATATTGGGAGCATTAGCAGGCAAAATGGCAAAAGCTGGTGAAAAGGTGCCAAAAGCCGCTGCTAATAACATGCCGGTACGACCATTAGCCTTTTCATCATAACCAAAATGGTCTGCTAAGCTGGCAACAATGGGAATAATTAATACCACCCGTCCCACACCAGATGGAATCAAGAAAGCCAAGGCCATAGCGAACAAGGCAATTTTAATGATGGTGCCGCGATAACTGTTACCCAGAATTTGGGTGAGTAAATAAGTGGTTCTTTGATTCAGTCCCGTGTGTTTAATGGCCGCACCAAAAATCATACCGCTAAACAGTAGCCAGAAAGTCGAAGAGTGAAAACCAGCGAAGGTGACTTGATTCGGAGCCAACTGGGTTGCCGTGGCAAAGGCAAACAGACCCAGTGCGGGTAAGTAGGCTGGAACAAGAGAGGTTGCCCATAACACGATACAAGCAAAGAGAAGTCCTGCGGTGAGACTTTGCTGCCAACTTAAATAGCCATGACTTAAGGTCACCAGTATCAACGTCGCTATGATAATGCCATACAGGGGCCAGGATTGTTTCAGTCTTGTATTAAAGCGGTTTTTAGTAACGGATGACTCTGTATTTTGCGACATAATAGGTGTCCTGAACGTTAATTCTAAAGGCTTGTCTGTTCAAGTTATGGTCTAATGAAAACCCTCATAAAGCACAAATGCTTTGTTGCCTATATCGCCATTTTTATGGTCATCCATTTTTATGGCCATAGGGAGTATTGGCATCGATTGTTCTTTGTTGCCGTTACAACTGACAAACCGCTTGTGCAAACTCATCGACTTTTTGCCAATTGGTAAAATCTTGATCCGTTTTGGGATCGGTAGGGCCTTTGGTTACCCACATGATAAAACGAATCATATTTCGATCCAGAAAACCGTATTGCTGATAATTCAGACGTCCGCCAAATACCCCCTTTAAAGACGGTTGCCAATCCAGTTCATCGAGCAATTTAATAATATAGGGATTGGTCTCAGGGGTGCATTTTTCGGCTTTACGAGCCACCAAATTGACGGTGAAAAAAGCACTGGGTTTCATTTCAATGAGTGTTTTATGTTCTTGGATAAAGCTCACCAAACCAGCTTGGTGCTTGCCATAGCGAATGCTGGCGCCTATCACGATCTTATCATGGCTGCTCAGTAACGCTTTTTCTACCTGATCCACTGGCAACAAGGTAACCTGATGCCCTTGTTGCTGAATGAAGGCTTGCATGCTTTGACTGATTTTCAGCGTGTGACCGTCAGTGGTTGAGTATACAAATAAAATATTCGCCATTTATCGTCAGAAATCTGCCTCTTCTAAGTATGCATTTGCTGCCATGTTATAAACATTCCCACCAACACTGTCAAAATATTGCGTGTCATTTACTTTTCTTGTTCACCTTGCTGCTTGATGTTTTCCATCGCGGCTTGTAAATGGGGATTTTTCTCTTCTAAGTATTCTCGTAGGCGTTGAATAAAGGCCTGATTTTCATGGAAAGGCACGCCAATCTTATGGGCATCGGCGACTTCAACCATGGACACTTTATCGTGTTGAACAAACACATCGATCATTTTTTCAGCCTTATCGCGACTCATACCCAGGGCTTCAAAAGTAGAACGTCCCATGCGCATACTGCTGTCATAGGTCTCACGAATAATATCGCGACAACCATAGGACCAGAGGTCGTAGACATGATTGTTATCAAAGGCTCGCGCTATGATATGAAGGTGCGGATAGTGATGTGTTACATGTTTGACTAACTGAGTGACTTGCTCTGGATTATCGATCGCAATGATGAAAACCTTGGCGTCTTCAATGCCAGCGGCTTCCAATAAATCGGGACGAGTGGCGTCACCAAAATAATTTTTTACGCCAAATTTCTTCAGTGCTTCTAGGCGTTTGGTACTAAAATCAATCACGGTAGAGTGATAATTGGCCAAGCGTAAAATGTTGTCTATGGTGGAACCAACTCGACCTGAACCTGCGATCAAAATCTTATTGTCGTCTGGCATCTCATCGTATTCTTGATCACTGTTATCGGCAGCATAGATGGGGGCAATAATTTTATCATAAAGAATAAACAGCAAAGGCGTCAGCAGCATGGAAAGCGTGACGACGAGCAACAGCAAATTGGCAATGTCCTCGACAATCACGCCATTGCTAACGGTAAAGGATAAGAGGACAAAGCCAAACTCTCCAGCTTGCGCCAACCCCAGCGCAAACAACCAGCGGTTGGAACCGCGAATCTTAAAGGCCCAGCCTAACAGCCAGAGCACGCAAGCTTTGAGTAGGATTAAACCAAGTGTCAGCGCGCAAATGAGTAAAAATTTATCAGTCAATAGGCCAAAATCGATACCAGCACCTACCGTCATAAAGAAGAGTCCCAGCAACAATCCTTTAAAGGGCGCAATGTCACTTTCCAGTTCATGTCGATAAGGTGAATTGGCTAAGACGACACCAGCCAAAAAGGTTCCCAAAGCAGGTGATAAGCCAACCAAAGACATTAATAAGGTGGTACCAACCACAAACATCAAGGCCGTTGCAGTAAATAACTCGCGCAGTTGCGCCACAGCGATAAAACGAAAGATGGGGGTGACCAAATAACTGCCGCCTATGATGATGCTTGCAATGGCGGCAATGATGACCAGCGGCACTTGCCAAGAAGCCAAGCCTTCTAATAAGGCGGCGCCGTGACTGGTTGTCTCTGCGTCGCCAGAATCTGTTAAGTGCAGTAATTCAGGTAGGGCCAATAAAGGGATGATGGCCAGCATAGGAATGACGAGAATGTCTTGCGCAAGTAAGACGATAAAAGAGGATTGGCCACCATCAGACTTCATTAGACCTTTTTCGCTCAGAGATTGAATCACAATGGCGGTCGAGGACAAAGCCAATACCATACCAATGGCAACACTGCTTTGCCAAGGTAAATCAAACATCATGGCCACAGCGCTAATAAGGACGGCACAGAATAAGACTTGCCCACCGCCTAAGCCAAACAGGCGTGCTTTCATCGACCATAACTTTTTCGGATGCAGCTCCAATCCAACCAGAAACAACATCAGCACTACGCCTAACTCAGCAAAGTGTTGCAGTGACACTATGTCAACATGAAATAAAGACAACAAAGGGCTAATCAAGATGCCGGCTAATAAATAGCCCAGTACCGAACCTAGGCCCAAGCGCGCGGCAACAGGCACCGAAATCACACCGGCAATAAGAAAGATAAAAGTCAGTAATAAGGCATCAGTCATGGAGAATCCTAATTTTTGAACATTTAAGGCGGCTGGTCACAACCGAACTGTGCCACATTTTTTGCGTCTTTACATTTATTAGGCGCCATTGTTTATCAGCCAAGCGCTCAGAATAACCGAAGAATGTATAAAATAAGCAATGTAAAACAAGATATGATGGAGTGAATTCAGGAAGGCGTGAATTAAGCTGTCACCGCTGCTTGAAAATGGTATGCAATCGGCATTTGATCGCTGTGTTATCGCCACATATTTTCACCAACATGGTAATGGCTGACATGATGATCGGGTTTTAACTGATACTTCGCGTCTTCAGGGTATAACTTAGCAATGCTAATGTCTTCACCAGCAAAGGCTTTGATACAATTGAGGTCTTTCCAATAGGTCAATAAGGTAATTTCAGCCTGATCTTCTACATCCCGATGTAGAATTTGCGCGCCAATAAAGCCTTTGGTTGCTGATGTGTCTTTTATGCCTGTTTCGTATAAGTAAGCAATGAAGCCTTCTTCATGCTCTTTTGGGCAAGTGGCCCTCCATTCTCTGGCAATCATGCGTACTCCTTTTATGCTTTACGTCAAATAAAGCTTAACCAGGTAAGATGAATTAATTATTGACCAAACGATAATCCAGTTTGCCCATCAATGAACCGTCTAAATCTTGTGTTGGCACTTGGAACTGAGCGGTATTTTTCTCTCTTTGTGGTGAAACCGTCATCACCACTTCACCATTAATCAGAATTTGATAACGCTCTGAAAAAGTAATGGTGACGTCTTCTGAATGGGAACCGTCAAACAAAAAGTTATCTTTTAAACGAATAACACGCGATTCGCCACGTACCCATTGACCAATAAGGGGCTGCGCTTTGAAGCGCCCTTTGCTGTCATTCACCAAGATATCGGACAGAAAAAACCGCACTAGATTACCCTTAGTGGGCCTTTGTTGACGTTCACGAACGCGGGCATCAAGCGCCGCTAAGTCCGTATTGGTTTGGCTAATATAGCTGCGTAACTCTTGAATGCTGGCTTGCAGAGCCTCACGAGACAACAAATTGGCCTCAATAATTCTTGGTGGCTTAGCTGCGCTGCCAAGGCGAGTATTTAACCTCTGATAATATTGCTGCGCATTTTCTTGGTACTGACTTAACTCTGCTAAATCTTCAGCGAAGCCCGGGGCTTTTGTTGGCTCTTCTATCACCCCTTGCATATTGGGGGTGAGCAAATCATCTGAGGTTTCTTCAACTTGGTCAGGGGTGTTTTGTTGAGGGGATAGTATGGGCATAGAGCAAGCGCTCAAAAAGAGCGTTACCAGTAACAGGCCACTGCGGAATATAGACATCTAACCGTCCTGACAATTAGCAAAAAATAAAGACCTCAAGTATGCGGTATGCGGTACTTGATGTCGAGATGGCCTGTGTCGACCTAGCAGTCGGATTTGACTAAATAAAGTGTAAAGCTTATTGCTGCAAGGGAGACAAGTCACTATGTTTGGGATTGATTCCACAAAATGCATTCGTCCAGCGTCACACCCTTACCACCAAAAATATCCAATGCACTGCCAATGGTTAAATCCACTTTACCCGCAGACAACTCGTGCACACGCTTTAAATCGTCCAGTGAGCGCGCGCCGCCAGCGTAGGTAACCGCAACAGGACAGGCCTTCCCAAGGAGGCTAACCAAGTCTTCATCAATGCCGGCTTGCAAGCCTTCCACATCGGCGGCGTGAACTAAAAACTCATCGCAATGATTGGCCAGTTCCACCAAGTTATCGTGATTCACCTGAGTTGAAGTGACGGTTTGCCAGCGATCCGTAGCAATGAACCAACCATTTGCTGCGCGGCGGCAACTTAAATCCAGCACCAAACGGTCGGTTCCTGTTTCGCGTTTGATTTTATCAAGGCGATCCCAAGAGAACTCACCATTTTCAAATAAATAAGAGGTCACAATCACGTGGGAAGCACCGGCGTCAAGATAACTGGCTGCGTTGGAATCTTTCACGCCACCGCCGTATTGTAAGCCATTAGGGTAGGCGCGTAAGGCGCTCATGGCCTCATCTTTATTGCCTTTGCCTAACGCAATCACATGACCTCCCGTTAACCCATGCTGATGATACAAGCGAGCATAATGCTCGGCATTGTATTCACTGATGAAGTTTTCCGTTGCGCCTGCATCGTTAAGGCTGCCGCCAACAATTTGCTTGACCTTACCTTGATGTAAGTCGATACAAGGGCGGAACTGGGTCACATGACACTCCTAAATTTAGCTGAAATAAAACACCCAGTATAACGGATAAACACGTGCGAAACGATGCCGCAAAGTCACAAATTACAAATCCTGATATACTCTTTCTTCTCAATTAAATCGAAATCAAATAGCCAAAGAAACACCGACCATGTTGCCCATATCCCTCGCAGTTACCATTCCTGATGACGAAATCGAATTAACCGCTATTCGAGCACAAGGCGCGGGCGGACAAAACGTCAACAAAGTGTCTTCCGCGATTCATCTGCGTTTTAATGTGCCCAACTCTTCACTGCCCGAGTTTTACAAACAAAGACTGCTGCAACTGAACGACTCGCGTCTGACCAAAGAAGGCGACATCATCATCAAAGCGCAACAGCACCGTACCCAAGAAATGAATCGTGAAGATGCTTTGGCGCGACTCAAAGAACTCATTCTCAACGCCATAAAAGTTCAAAAGGTGAGACGCCCGACCAAACCCAGCCGTGCGGCTAAGAAAAAACGCGTGGATGATAAAAAAAGAAAGGGGCAGATTAAGAGCCTAAGAAGAAATGATTGGGGGTAGGTTTGGCAATAAACTGCTATTTAATCATCTATTCGGCTTGGTTTGTAAACAACTTAACGTTGAACCACGATAAAGCGGAAAGCCATTCCAAGAGGGGACTTCTTAACAATCTTAGTTCTCTTAAAAAATGTGATTCTTTTAACAAATGTGACCTTCTTAAAGAGAGTTGTCCCTTTAGGATTATCAATTCCATTTTAGAGTAATCGCTAATGATTATCTTATCTTCGAGTCAATCTGTGTTGAAAAATTGCACAAAATCCTTTTTTTCGCTGGAAATACCTTTCTAGTTATTGTAAATTGGCGTCAATTTAATGTAATTTTTTTTGTGAAGTGTCTTTTGCTTTGATGTGTGTTTGCTTTGGAATTCGTAACAGCAATCTGTCCATCTCAGCTTTTTGTTAAATAAAATGAAGTACTTAGGGAAGAGGCTGATGTTTGCATTATTAGATGTGGTTCGTTTTGTTGCCAAACGCTTTGGTTGGCGTCGTGGTCATTCAGTCATAAGGTTAACCTCGCCTTTGGCGTATTCTCCCTCTTCTTCTCATTTTTCTCTTTTGGCCCCTTGTCGTCGCCATCAAAAATACATAGCGCAGATTATGTTGTCGGCCTATTTGTCCGCGCCGGGGGTGTTGTTGGC
>NZ_JBSWYU010000006.1:0-205775 GCF_056161265.1 Marinomonas sp. ABL3_031 | reverse complement strand
GCAGAAACTAAAAGGCCTGAGTCCGATAGAGTATCGGAATCAGGCCTTGAAAGCCGCTTAGAACAGAGTCCAACTTTATGGGGTCAGTTCAAAAGCGGTGCTTTTTAATAAAATCTTTTTTCAATACATTGAGTTAATGTCGGGGCAACTCTATACCCTCAAACAAACGCTCAACTTCCTGACGATTTGGCGCTTCCATAGCCGCTACAACTAATTCTTTAGTCAAATGCGGTGCAAATGATTCAATGAATTTATACATGTAACCCCTGATAAAGGTATTACTACGAATACCAATCTTAGTGCAGCTATCAGCGAATAAGTGAGACGCGTCCAACGCCACTAAGTCTGCATCCAAGCCTTCATCATAAGCCATAGAGGCTACAATCCCGACCCCCAAACCAAGTCGCACATAAGTCTTGATGACATCAGAATCCGCTGCGGTAAAGACTACGTTCGGCTCTAACTCAGCCTGCTGGAAAGCTTTATCCAATTGTGAGCGTCCCGTAAAACCAAATACGTAAGTCACAATAGGATATTCTGCTAAGGCTTCTAGTGTCAGTTCACTCATACCAGCCAAAGGATGATTTTTCGGCACCACAACAGAACGATTCCAAGTATAACAAGGCAACATCACTAAATTACCAAATAATTCCAACGCTTCAGTTGCAATCGCAAAATCCACCACACCATCATTGGCCATTTCAGCAATTTGCATTGGCGTCCCTTGATGCATATGCAAACTCACTTCAGGATAACCCTCAATAAACTGATTAATCACCTTTGGCAAAGCGTATCTTGCTTGCGTGTGCGTGGTCGCTATATCCAAGGAACCTTTTCGTTCATCACTAAATTCGCTGGCCACACGCTTGATATTTTGCGTTTGATTTAACACTTCACCTGCTAATGCGATAATTTTCTCACCGGCTGGCGTTATGTGAGTAAGATGTTTACCACTGCGCGCAAACACCTCAACACCCAACTCATCTTCTAATAAGCGAATTTGTTTACTTACACCAGGTTGAGAGGTATAAAGGCTTTGAGCAGTAGCCGACACATTCAAGTCATGACGCGCCACTTCCCATATATATCTAAGCTGCTGTAACTTCATCGACTACCTTATTCTAAAAAGAGTTAAAAACATAAGAAAATATTACTTTATAGAATAGTAAAAAACCTCTAATGTTGCCAGCTAAATCAAATTAACATGGCGGTTCAATGGAATTTATCTGGTACATTTTTGCAGGTGCAGTAGTTGGCTTAGCCGTTGGCATAACGGGTGTTGGTGGTGGCTCATTGATGACACCTTTATTGTTATTATTTGGTTTCCCGCCTCACATCGCAGTCGGAACAGACCTATTGTATGCTGGTATCGCAAAAAGTACCGGTGTTGCCATGCACGCAAAACGTGGCAATGTCAATTGGCGAATTGTTATCGCCATGGCTGCAGGCAGCCTACCTGCCTCTATCATCACCGTCTTTTTGCTATCACAATTTGAAAAGCCTGATCATTATCAAGATGTCTTAACAACCACTTTGGGGTTGATGCTGACACTCACCGCCATCGTCGTGTTATTTCGCAAAAAATTGATTCAAACCTTTAATCTCAACCTTAACGATAATCAAAGCACCAAGTTAATCTTTGTCTGTGGTTTTATATTAGGTATTCTGGTCACACTTACCTCTGTGGGTGCCGGTGCACTTGGTACAGCAATCATGATGATCCTATTTCCGTTGATGCGCGCAAAGAACATTGTCGGTACAGACCTAGCGCATGCCGTACCACTTACTTTAGTCGCCGGCATAGGTCATATATTCCTTGGCAATGTGGACTACTTGTTGTTAATGGCACTCTTAATAGGATCAATTCCTAGCATCTATTTAGGGACACGCATCGCCAGCCACGTACCCAATAATGTACTGCAACCCATATTGGCCAGCGCCCTTCTTTCATTTGGTGTGAAATATTTGTTTTTTTAATCAGAAAATGCCATTGAAAAGGTTCATTCAATTTAAAAAAAAGTATATGGTTGTCCGCCATAATGAAAAATGCAGCAAGCAGGAATCCCCCGCAATGAGTAACAAGCGTCTTGAAGACCTAAACATCGCCTCTTTTCATTCTCTGGTTACCCCCATTGAATTAAAAAAAGAGTTGCCTATCAGTGAGACTGTCAGCAACCATGTCGCTGAATCTCGCGACACCATCAAAAACATTATGGATGGAAAAGATCACCGCCTAGCAATTGTCATTGGCCCTTGCTCCATTCATGACCCTCAAGCCGCATTGGATTATGCCAAACGCTTAAAAGCTTTGTCGGAAAAACTAGACGATACTTTATACATCATCATGCGCGCTTATTTTGAAAAGCCTCGCACGACTGTGGGCTGGAAAGGCTTAATTAATGATCCTAATTTGGATGGCACCTTTGACATCGACAAAGGCATCCGCATTGGTCGTAAATTGCTAATTGACCTTGCTGAATTAGGCCTGCCTTTAGCGACTGAGGCACTTGATCCTATTTCACCTCAGTACATTCAAGACCTGATTAGCTGGTCTGCTATCGGAGCTCGCACAACTGAATCACAAACTCACCGCGAAATGGCTTCGGGTTTATCGGGCCCAGTAGGATTTAAAAACGGTACCGACGGCAGCATGACAGTGGCTGTTAATGCTATGCAGTCTGTTTCCCATGGTCACTCTTTCTTGGGCATCAACGAAAATGGGCAAGTCAGCATTGTAAACACCAAAGGTAATGCTTACGGACATTTAGTACTTCGTGGTGGAAATGGTCAACCTAACTATGACGCCAAAAACGTTGCCATGAGCGAAGAAGCATTAACCAAAGCTAAGCTAAAACACAACATCATGGTCGATTGCTCACACGAGAACTCCAATAAGCAACCTGAGCGCCAAGTCACGGTAATGGAAGACTCAACAGAGCAAATCTTGTCAGGCAACCAATCTATTATGGGCCTAATGATCGAAAGCAACATTGGCTGGGGCAATCAAAAAGTGCCAGCGGATATCAGCCAACTAGAGTATGGTGTGTCAATTACCGATGCCTGCATCGATTGGCAGACAACGGAAGAAGCCCTAAACACTATGGCGAATGCGTTGCGCGACATTTTGCCAAAGCGTCAACGCCAATAATATCTCAGGCCTTGAATAAACATAAAAAACGCGAACCAAGTTCGCGTTTTTTTATGTTAAACCAGAATCATCCAGTTACATGAAAGCGTTTTCTGTTACCGTATGGTCTGTTGCGTCTTTTACGGCTTTCAAGCCCGGCACTTTTTCGATCAAAGTTTTCTCAACGCCCTCTTTCAAGGTTAAGTCAACCGCACTGCAACCCTGACAGCCGCCTCCAAATTTTAAAATAGCGACTTCACCATCCACTACATCTAATAAACTTACTTCTCCACCATGAGCAGCCAGACCAGGATTAATTTCAGAATACAGTATGTAATTAATTTGATCTTCAATTGGGCTATCAGCTGTAACTTTTGGCATTTTCGCATTCGGAGCTTTAATGGTTAATTGTCCACCCATTTTCTCAGTTGCATAATCAATAAATGCTTCATCTAAGAAATTCACCGAATTTTTTTCTACGTAAACTTTTAATTTAGGCAAATTTAAAATTTCATCGGTAGGATTTACTTCATCAGGGCGGCAGTAAGCCAAACACGTTTCAGCATAAGGCGTACCAGGCTGTTGGATAAAAATACGTACAGCCATACCTTCTACGCCTTGTTTATCAAGCAAAGAAGCCAAATATTCTTGAGCGGCATCAGTAATAATAATGTTCATATACAACCTTAAAAACTGGGTTACGATTAATAAGGTTTATATTACCGCAGATAGAAGATAATGCCAAAGACCTAGTAAAAAACTAAGGTATTTTTCCTTCATTTATTGAGAGCCTTTCTCATTAGAAATATTCAAATAAGCCTTATTAGGAAAAACCCTAAAGATATAGATAAATATTCATTTTTCGAATAAAGAGTTTTTGCTAGTATCAGCATACTTAAAATTTGTTAATCACGGTTCAATTCAATATGTATCAATACGACGCCATTGACCAACAGCTTGTTGAAGAGCGTGTTGCCCAATTTCGCGACCAAACCCGTCGCTATTTAAACAAAGAGCTAGGTGAGCAGGAATTCCTGCCATTGCGCTTACAAAATGGACTTTACGTACAGCGTTATGCGCCTATGTTACGTATTGCTATTCCATACGGCATGCTGTCTAGTGTTCAACTGCGTAAACTCGCAGACATCAGTCGTCGATATGACAAGGCTTACGGCCACTTCAGTACTCGTCAAAACCTACAATTAAACTGGCCAAAACTGGAAGATGTGCCTGACATTCTCGCCGAATTGGCCGAAGTACAAATGCACGCTGTACAAACCAGTGGTAACTGTATTCGCAACACCACCACAGACCAATACGCTGGCGTTATCTCTGATGAAGTGGTTGACCCTCGTCCATATTGTGAGTTGATTCGTCAGTGGTCTACCTTCCACCCAGAGTTTGCTTTCTTACCTCGCAAATTCAAAATTGCTGTCAATGCCACTGAGTCTGCTGACCGTGCAGCTACTCAAGTGCATGACATTGGTTTGCATATTAAGAAAAATGACGCAGGTGAAATTGGTTTTAAAGTGATTGTAGGTGGCGGCCTGGGACGTACCCCCATGGTTGGCGTAACCATCAGTGAATTTATTCCTCGTGAAGATTTACTCACTTATCTTGATGCCATTATCCGTGTATACAACCAGCAAGGTCGTCGTGATAACAAATACAAAGCGCGTATCAAAATTCTGGTAAAAGCCCTTGGTATTGAAGAATTCCGTCGCCGTGTTGATGCCGAATGGGCTCACCTACGCGGTAAAGAAAGCACAGTACCAATGAGCGAGTTTGACCGTTTGGCTTCTTTCTTTACTGAACCGGCTTACGAATCACTGAGCAATCAACCTGCCGAGCTTAGCGCAAAACTTGCAGAAAGTGCGGGATTTGCTCGTTGGTACGAGCGTAATACATTCGAGCACAAGAAAGCAGGTTATCGCATTGTTACCCTTACCTTGAAAAAAGCCGGTCAAGCTCCAGGCGATGCGACAGCTGAACAGATGATCAAAGCCGCCGATCTTGCCGATCGCTTCAGCTTCGGTGAGTTACGTGTTAGTCACGAACAAAACCTCGTATTGGCGGATGTACGTCAAGATCAATTAGTAGAATTGTGGGAAGCAGCCAAAGCAGCGGGTTTTGCAACCCCAACTTTAGGCCTACTAACCGACATGATTTGCTGCCCAGGCGGCGATTTTTGTGCTCTGGCCAACGCGAAATCCATCCCTATCGCTGCGCAAATTCAAGAAACTTTTGATGATCTTGATTACCTATACGATCTTGGCAACATAGATCTAAATATCTCAGGTTGTATGAACGCCTGTGGCCATCACCATGTGGGTAACATTGGTATTTTGGGTGTCGACAAAAAAGGCGAAGAGTTTTACCAAGTATCCATTGGTGGTGCATCAGGTCATGACGCTAGCATTGGTAAAATCTTGGGCCCTTCTTTCGCACAAGAAGAAATCAGTGGCGTTATTCAAAAACTCATGCAGGTTTATGTGGACAACCGTTCATCAGAGGAACGTTTCATTGATACCTTCCGTCGCATGGGAATCGCACCGTTTAAGGAGGCTGCATATGCCAAAACTAATTAAAGACGGCATCATCACTGAAAGCCCATTTGAATGGCTGCAAGATGCAGAAGCCAGCATCAATAACAACAGCATAGTCCCTTCTCAAAGATGGCTCGCAGAACAAGATACCATTGGCAAAGTAGCTGGCATATGGCTAGAAGCGGGTGACGGTACTGAGATCCTTAAGGGTATAGACCTAAATCAATTTGAAGTGATTGGCGTTAACTTCCCTGCCTTTGCAGATGGTCGTGGCTTTAGTTATGCACGTCTACTACGCGAGCGCTTTAACTATCAAGGTGAAGTGCGTGCACTTGGTGCTTTCATCCCTGACCAGTTAGGTTATTTGTTACGTGTGGGCTTCAATAGTTTCCAGTTTTCTGAAGAAGTGGATCTGGAAAAAGCCTTATTACTACACAAACCTTTTTCCGTTGCTTACCAGGGTGATGTGGCGGATCCAAGGCCAATATTCTTACGCCGTTAAACGGGGAACAGCAAGATGAAACAATGGATTTCTACTTGCTATTGTTAAGCACATTAACCAATTGTCACATAAAAGGCCATTTCGATGGCCTTTTTCTATTGCGTCTTGCCTAAGTCATGATTATCGTTATAAAAGATAGATTCATTGTGAAAGGAATACCACGTGACAAAGACACACATAATCAGCCTCTTATTAGGCAGTGTTTTATCAACTGCACTACCTGCAGCTACCGCTTATGTTTCTGACATTCAATTTGTTGCTATTCGAGAAGGACAAGATAATAGCACCAGAGCTGTTGAACGCGGCATTAAAAGCGGCACCCCTCTTGAGGTACTCGAACAAGCCAATGGCTACACCAAGGTTCTAACGCCCAGCGGCAACGAAGGCTGGGTAGCGGATTATTACTTATCCGATGACATGGTAACGCGCGATCAACTCAATGAATTGCAGAAAAGATTGACGACAGCAATCAAGCGCCGTAATGAAATCAGTGATGATTTACGAACCAGTCAACAAGAGAATCAAGCGCTTATTTCGACACAACAAAGCCTTGAACAAGAAAACGCCTCTCTAAAACAACAATTGGAAGATGTACAAGCTTTAGCGGAAAAGGCCGAAATTATTGTTTCACAAAATGATACCGTCAGCTACCAAATCGAAAGCTTAAAACAACAAGCTGACATCGCCCAGAAAAACAGCCTGAGACTTCAAAAAAACCATCAGCAAAAATGGTTCATCATAGGTGCAGTCACCTTGTTTGGCGGCCTCCTGTTAGGCATTTTAGCGCCATTATTACGACGTAAAAAAATCGCCAACGCCAACTGGTAAAACACAGGAGAGAGAATGCTGGAAGTGTCGATCGTCCACTCCTTTTTTTTGATTTTCGCTGGAGCGGCTGTCGTAGCTTCCATTGCCCTATACACACGACAACCTATGATTCTTGCCTACATAGCACTAGGCATTGCCTTTGGTCCTTCGGCCCTTTCTCTTATCAACGAGCCCAAGTTGATGGATGAAATGAGTCACATTGGCATCATTTTTTTGCTCTTTCTATTGGGACTGGACATGCAGCCCAGCCACTTGCTTAACATGCTCAAGAAAGCGTCATGGGTAGCGCTACTGAGTTCCGCTATTTTTGCCGGACTTGGCTATCTGGTATCCATAGGTTTCGGTTACAGTCAATTGGAAAGCGTGATTATTGGCGTGGCTATGATGTTTTCCAGTACCATTGTTTGTATCAAGTTACTGCCCACCACAGTTCTCCACCATAAACATACAGGTGAATTGGTCGTTGGTTTATTGTTATTACAAGACATAATTGCCATTGCGGTTTTGCTGGTGCTATACAGCAGTTCAGGCACAGCGGAAAACAACCTAATGCAATACCTAAAGCCGCTACTCGGTTTACCGCTATTAATCGCCGCCTCATTTGTATTTGTGAAATACATTCTACTGAAACTCATCGCGCGTTTTGATCGTTTTCATGAGTACATTTTTCTGGTGTCGATTGGCTGGTGTTTATCCCTAGCTGTGTTAGCAGAGAGCGCAGGCTTGTCGGCAGAAATGGGTGCCTTCATTGCAGGAGTTAGCTTAGCAACCAGTCCAATTTCACAATACATAGCAACACACCTTAAACCCCTACGCGATTTCTTTTTAATTCTGTTCTTCTTTTCTATTGGCGCAAGCTTCAACCTAGACCTTTTAGGGGCAGTCATCCTACCTGCATTTGTCCTCGCAGTAGGCGCCATGCTCATCAAACCTGTGGTGTTTCGTTTTTTACTAAAAGGCATGAAAGAAGAATCCAGCACCGCTTGGGAAGCAGGTTTTCGCCTTGGTCAAGTCAGTGAGTTTTCGCTACTGATTGCTTACTTAGCGGCAAGTATTGGTCTTTTGGGTCAAGAGGCCTCTCATGTTATTCAAGCAACCGCCATTTTAAGTTTTGCCTTATCTACTTATGTCGTCATTTTAAACTACCCGTCCCCTATCGCTATCTCAGATAAATTGCGCAAAGATTAATCGCAACACCTTATTTTATAAGGTTTTTATGCCTTAATTCTGGTAATTATAAATTGCTTCTGGTTACCCCCTTTCTTTAATCCCCTAAAATATAATAGAATAGCGCGAAATATATGGCCCTCCATGAGAAGTCCTGTATAATAACGCGCAAATTTCGTCCTCACTTATTTAGAGTAATGTAATGGCTGACTTATCAAAATACAGAAATATCGGTATTTTTGCCCACGTTGATGCGGGTAAAACAACCACAACTGAACGTATTCTTAAACTAACTGGTAAAATCCATAAAACTGGTGAAGTTCATGATGGCGAATCTACTACTGACTTTATGGAACAAGAAGCAGAACGTGGTATCACCATCCAGTCTGCTGCTGTCACTTGTGAGTGGAAAAAGCACCGCCTAAACGTCATCGACACACCTGGGCACGTTGATTTCACTGTAGAAGTATACCGTTCGCTTAAAGTTCTTGACGGTGGTATTGGTGTATTCTGTGGTTCTGGTGGTGTTGAGCCTCAGTCAGAAACGAACTGGCGTTACGCTAACGAGTCAGAAGTTGCACGTGTTATTTTCGTTAACAAGCTAGACCGTTTAGGAGCTAACTTCTACCGAGTTGTTGAGCAAGTTAAAAAAGTACTAGGTGCCAATCCACTTGTTATGACACTTCCTATCGGTGAAGAAGACGAATTTGTTGGTGTTGTTGACGTTCTTTCTAAGAAAGCCTTCGTTTGGGATGACACTGGTCTTCCTGAAAACTACAGCATCGAAGACGTTCCAGCTGACATGGTAGACAAGGTTGAAGAATACCATGAAACTTTGATCGAAACGGCTCTTGAACAAGACGAAGATCTCTTGATGGCTTACCTTGAAGATGGTGAAGTTCCAGCTATCGAAGAGATCAAACGCTGTATCCGTAAAGGTACTCGTGACCTTGCTTTCTTCCCAACATACTGTGGTTCTGCCTTCAAGAACAAAGGTGTTCAACTCGTTCTTGATGCCGTTGTAGATTACCTACCTAACCCAACAGAAGTTGATCCACAAGAATTGACTGATGAAGAAGGTAACCCAACAGGTGAAGTGGCTACTGTTAGCGCTGACGAACCTCTAAAAGCACTTGCATTCAAAATCATGGATGACCGCTTTGGCGCCCTTACTTTCGTTCGTATTTACTCTGGCCGTATTCAGAAAGGTGACACCATCCTTAACTCTGCAACTGGCAAAACTGAACGTATTGGCCGCATGGTTGAAATGCAAGCCGACGACCGTAACGAGATCTCTTCAGCACAAGCTGGTGACATCATCGCTATCGTTGGTATGAAAAACGTACAAACTGGTCACACTCTATGTGATCCTAAGCACCCTTGCACACTTGAAGCAATGGTCTTCCCTGAGCCTGTAATCTCTATCGCTGTTCAGCCAAAAGACAAAGGCGGTAACGAGAAAATGGGTATCGCAATCGGTAAAATGGTTGCAGAAGATCCATCTTTCCAAGTAGAAACAGACCAAGATTCTGGTGAGACTATCTTGAAAGGTATGGGTGAGCTTCACCTAGACATCAAAGTAGACATCTTGAAACGTACTTACGGTGTGGATCTAATCGTTGGTCAGCCTCAGGTTGCTTACCGCGAAACCATCACGCAAGAAGTTGAAGATTCTTACACTCACAAGAAACAATCTGGTGGTTCTGGTCAATTCGGTAAAATCGATTACCGCATCAAACCAGGTGAGCCAAACTCTGGCTTCACTTTCAAATCAACGGTTGTGGGCGGTAACGTACCGAAAGAATTCTTCCCAGCTGTTGAGAAAGGCTTCAAGTCTATGATGGAGCAAGGTGTTCTAGCCGGCTACCCAGTACTAGACGTTGAAATCGAGTTGTTCGACGGTGGTTACCACGCAGTTGACTCCTCTGCTGTTGCCTTCGAAATCGCTGCTAAAGGCGCTTTCCGTCAGTCTATTCCAAAAGCGGGTGCACAACTTCTTGAGCCTATCATGAAAGTTGACGTGTTCACTCCAGACGACAACGTTGGTGACGTAATTGGTGATTTGAACCGTCGTCGCGGCATGATCAAAGACCAAGAAGCTGGCCTAACTGGCGTACGTATTAAAGGTGAAGTACCTCTATCTGAAATGTTCGGATACATTGGTCACCTACGTACCATTACTTCTGGTCGTGGTCAGTTCTCTATGGAATTTGCTCACTACGCGCCATGTCCTGCTAACGTTGCTGAAACGGTAATCGCTGCAGCGAAAGAGAAAAACGAGAAAGACGCTAAGTAATTTCACTTAGACGATTTCTTTAAAAAACCGATGCTTGCATCGGTTTTTTTGTATCTGCAATTTTAATTTGAGAAAGAAATATCAAGTATAAAAAAACCGGCAAGCGCCGGTTTTATTTCACTTATTGCCAAGTAGAAAACGTCAAGAGATTAAAGCAGCAGCAACCATTAGAATGGCACAGGATACTCTTTAAACACTGCCATTATATCTTGTAAGGCTTGTTCGGATAACGCTAAATCAAAGGCAGCTATATCTTCTTTAAGCTGCGTCAATGACGTTGCCCCTATGATGGTCGATGTCACACCATCCACCTGATCACACCAAGCCAAGGCCAATTGCGCCGCTGTCATACCATAAGATTTTGCCACATCCACATAAGCAGACACCGCTTTATCTGTCATTGGCGTATCACGGAATAAACCATTACGTTGCGCATAACTCCAACGACTTCCTTCAGGACGAGCGCCACCCAAATACTTACCGGTTAACGCACCTGCAGCCAATGGCGACCAAGGCAAATATGCCACATCTTGGTGAACACAGTTTTCAATCAGATATGGCCAGTCTTTCGCATGCAACAGACTAAATTCGTTTTGAATTGAAGCCACTCTTGGTAGGTTATGCTTTTCGCTCAGACGCAAGTATTCATTGATCCCCCAAGTAGTATCATCAGACAAACCAAAATGGCGAATCTTACCGGCTTTTATACAAGCTTCAAGACCTTGCAGTATGTCCAGCATTTGATTGGAATGCTCTTCTGCGTTTACATCACTAAAACGGAAATGATTTGGAAAGTGTTTTCCAAAATGTGGGGAAGTACGATTCGGCCAATGCAATTGATACAAGTCGATATAATCCGTTTGCAAACGTTTTAGAGAATCTTCAACGGCCGCAACAACAGCTTTACCAGTAATGGGACCACCATTACGGACATAACTTAAACCAGATCCTGCAATTTTAGTCGCCAAAACAATGTCATCACGTCGGGAAGGATGACGAGATAGCCAATCACCAATTATGGTCTCTGTTTTACCATAAGATTTTGGTGTTGGCGGTACGGAGTACACTTCCGCAGTATCCATAAAATTAACGCCATGATCTAAGGCGTATTCAATTTGCTCATCAGCATCCGCTTGAGTGTTTTGTGTTCCCCACGTCATGGTACCCAAACAAACACGGGAAACCTCTAAGCCAGTTCGACCTAATGGCACATATTTCATTATTCACACCCTTCTTAGCAAAAAAGAAAAGTCCAATGTAAACAGAAATCGCCTCACTAGACCAGTTTTATCAATGAAAACAATGAGGAGTTGCTACTCAGCGCTAACCCTGCTATTAGACTCTAACAAAGATTCATATCGTTGATCTGTCAAAGCTTTCAAGAAAGCGACAATGGCATCCACTCTTTGATCTGGTAGCGCTGGACCTTTTTCGAGTTCCTCAAAATCAATATTCGCTGCCACTTCTGGATCCCCCCAAGGTTTATTCGTTTCTGGGTTAATGGTGCGTTTAGGGTTATTGTACTTATCGTAAAACAAGACGACAGTGCGCAAGTCTTTAAATACCCCATTATGCATATAAGGCCCTGTAACAGCCACATTACGTAGACTCGGCACTTTAAATTTACCCGCTTGTTTCTCGTCATGAATATCAGGGTTATCCAGTAACCCCCTATCCACTGTTCCTGTATGCGCATACAAAGCGGGATTAGTTGGAACACCTATATTGCGATACTCATAATTAGTAAAGGTTTCCTGAGGATTCAAGGGTGAAGTATGTAACTGATGGCAAGCATTACAATTGGTAAATTGTTGCGAAAAAAACAGGGTTTTACCCAATTCTTCTTGTGGTGTTAGCTTAATTTCACCACGTAATGCCCTATCATATCTCGAATCAAAAGGCATAAAGAGCTCAGTCTTTTCAAAGGTTGCGATGGCATCAGCTATAGCATTATAGCCCGCTTCCGTATCGTTCAATACACCATCACCATACAAACTATTAAAACGCTCAATATAAGAAGGGTTCTCTTTTACTCGCTCGATAACCGCAGCACTATCCGGCAACGCCATTTCGGGAGGACTAATGAACGGACCTTTTGCTTGCTCTGCCAAACCAGAAGCACGTCCATCTAAGAATTGACCGCCACGATATTCACCATTGCTCAGCTGATGAAAAGCCGGCGAAAAAGCGGCATAACCGGCTGTTGGCGCATTACGCCCTCCCATAGACTGCCCATCACTGCCCAATGAGACGGCACCATCCAAGGCGTCTGTTCGCTTATCAACAAAGGCGGTAGCGATTGCGTGACACGTTCCACAGGACTGATTGCGCTCTTTTGAGAGGTTAGTATCAAAAAACAGCTGTGAACCCAGTAAGGCTTTGGGATCAGATAAGGCTACAGGTAACTCGTTGGCAGCTTGCTGTTGCTGTGAATTTGCCGCCACATCCAATTTTGATGACTCATTACAAGCCGTTAATAAAAATACCGCTATTAAACCCAAAGGAAGACGTAACATGAAAACTACTCAAGGCTCAGTTGAAAATTTGCAGAGCATCATACACCCTTAAAAAAAACCAGTAAAACAATGACAATCATTATTACTTAATTTCTCTATAAAATGCTGAAAAACACGATCTATATCAAGGTATGAGATATCAGTGACAATCTTACTGGGCACCTTATTAAAGATAACCAATCAACTTACTGATTAATCAGACATAAACAAATCGATGTCATGCTCCTATTCAGTGCTTTGTAAAGTCAAGATGCTCAATATTGAACGAAGTTTTAAGATTCTGTTTTTATTAATTTTTTACAACTTATTTACATACTTGTTCCCATTTATCTGGGGAAAACTTTTGCACCAGTTGCAAGCACCTATAGGTTTACATTCACTTTTTGCTAAGAGTCATGGACGGCAAATTCTGGCGCTAGTCGACTCACACCCAAGCCACTTTGCTTGGTCAATTTAATCTGCACGGGAATACGTTCCTTAAGAGCACTGATATGACTGATGATGCCAATGGTTTTGCCTGATGAATGAAGATTATCCAAAGCATCCAAAGCGGACTCTAAGGTTTCACTGTCTAAAGTGCCAAAGCCTTCATCCAAAAACAGAGAATCAATGCTGGTTTTATGAGAAACCAGATCGGATAACGCCAACGCCAATGCCAAACTGACCAAGAAAGACTCACCTCCCGACAAGGTTTTGGTGTCACGGCTGGCGTCGGCTTGCCAAGTATCCAATACTTCTAGGGATAGCGTATCTTCCTCACAGCGTTTCAATTGATAACGACGATGCAAAATTTGCAGATGCTGATTAGCCAAATACACCAAATGATCCAAAGTGAGACTTTGCGCAAAGCGTCTAAACTTAGCACCATCCGCTGAGCCAATCACATAATTAAGGCGCTCTAGATGAATGAAATCCGCACGCTTATTATCTAATTGCTCAAGCAAACCCGCCACTTGTTTACTGCGCTGCTCCTCTTGTTTTAGCTGCTCAGTCACCACACCCCATTCACGATGTAATGCTTGCTGTTGAGTCTGTACTTCATCACGTTTTGTTTTTAACGCATCCAGATTCAACGACAACAAGGTGACATCAGAGATATCTTTTTGTGTTTCAAGATGTTGCTGCAAGCTTTGTTTAACCTGATTTAGTAAGGTTTGATGTTGAGTAATAGCAGCTTGCAATGCCTTATCTTTTTCCAGCCATGCCTGTAATTGTTCAGCAGGAACTCGTGCTGCTTGCCAATTTTTCTCATCAGCAAAGCCTACTTTTTCAAGACTGTCTAACCAATTAGGCAGCAGAGTTTGCTCATTTTTAAGCTGTTTATCTATACTGCTTAGAATCGTTTTAAGCTCAGTATTCAAAGCCAACAAAGCGTCTTGAACGGCCTGCCACTGGGCTTGCTGATCCTGTTGCTGCAGCTCAGCATTTGCCACTTTTTGTTTCATTGCGTGCTGCAATGAGTCTAGCGTCTCTTCTCCTAAGTACTCTTTTAAAGCAGCCCGAAGCTTAGTCAGTTCGTCTTCCAAGTCAATTCGCTTAACATTGGCATTTTGAAGATGATGCTGACTTTCTTCGAGTGAGGATTGCAGTTTATTTTGCTCGAATTGGGCCTGATCACGGCTTTGAATAAGCTGGTCCTGGGAAGCTTTCACCTCTTTCCATTCGACAAGATTTTGCTGCAAGTGACCTAGCACCTTCTCCAAAGACAGATTAATTCTCTCTTGTGACACACCCGCTTGCTGCATTGCTTCTTGTAATGCTTGCTCAGATTGAGCAATGTGGGTAGATACTTCTTTTTGTCGAATTTGCTCTGTCTCCAAAGCTTGCTTGGCCAATTTAACATTGCTTTCTAATTCAGCTAAACGAGCATCGTAGTTTTGTCTTTGCTCTTGTAAGGTCTGCAGCTCCTTTTCAAGCAGCATAAGCTCATTATGCTGTTGTTGAGCACTGGCTTGCGTCTGCTGAAGTGCATTCCAAGCCTGAATAAATGGGACTATTTGTTGTTGGTTAGCCTCTGCATCGAGCATATCCGTCTGGCTATTTTCTACAAAGATAGGCGTCACACCTAAATTAGCCAGCAGGAACAAAATCTGCTGTTGCCCTTGTGACTGCTGATGCTGCAAATTCACTAACTGGTCAGCAATAAGCGCCGTCTCTTTTTCTAACAGTTTCTCATCTGCCGCCAAGGTTTGACCTTGCTGTTTCAATTCTTCTAAAGATTGATTCAGTATTGTCAGCTGTTGCTGATGACCAGAATCTTGCTGATACAAAGCCTGATGCAAATCATGATGCTGAGAACCACACAGCGGACAAGCTTGCCCGTCATTAAGTTGATCACGAAGCGTGGTCAAAGCAATGATATGTCGCTCTGCCTCGACCAGTTGCTCAAGCGTTTTCTGATGCGCGGCTTTTTCCTTATAGGCATGACGCGCTTCCGCCAAGGTTTGTTTGATGCTGCTTGTTTGGCTACCTAATTGACGAATTTTCTCTTCGAGCAGATGTTGCTCAGTGCCATTACTATGATATTCCTGCAATAGATTCTCAATCTGCTGAGCAAGCTGAGACTGCCTTTCTACCTGTAACGCTTGTTCAGACCAAGCCTGCCAATCCTTATTGCCAGTGAGCTCATGAAAGGCATTTAATACTTGAGCATGATGTTGTTGTTTAGTTTGCCAATCTTGACTGGCCGTTTGCCCTTGCTTTATGTGCTCTTGCTGTTGACCACATGCGTCATCATATGCTTTTTGTTTTTGCTGCAACAAAGAGGTGGATTGCGTTAACGTCTGTTGGTTGCTTAATAAGCTATCCAATTGATGTTGCCAATTAGCCAACTCAGCCTCAACCTTATCCATACCCTGGTATTGATTAAGTTTTTGCTGATTCTGTTCAAGAGACTTATTGGTTTGAACCAAGAATGCGCTGCGCTGCGCCTCTTCGCTTAACCATGATTCATGTTTTTTCTGAGCTTGCTCAACCAAATCCTGCTGTTCTGATAACTGCTTGACTAGGCTCTGTTCCTGCAGGAGTAAAGGCTGGATTTCATGTTGAATCCGTTGCTGCAACTGCTCAGACTCTTGCATGGCCGCTTGCAAATCTTCTTTACTGATCGCAAGACTTTGCTCCATCGCTTGTTGAGACTCTAGCTTTTCCTGCTTAGTTTTCTCTAAGACTTGTTGATCTTGTTTTAACTGAGACAAAGCATCACGAACCTCCACTAACTTGGTGTATTCGACTTCAATGCTCTGTGCTTTTTGAGCTAAGGCTAGGGCTGCTTTTTGTTCCGCAAAAGCGACCTGTGACACCTCAACCTCTGCCAATGCTTGCGCAGCATTCTGCTCCTGTTGTTTAAGCTCCGTTTGCTTTTTCTGCCAGTCAAAAGCGGTTTGGTGAAGCGCCACTTGTTGCGTAAAGCGTGCGTCTTGTTCAGCAAATTGAGCCTCTTTTTGCTTTAATCCTTGCAGGTCTTCGGCGGACATCAAAGCCGTTTGCTGACTGGCCAATTCCAAGGTGGAAATCGCTTGTTTTTCTTGCTTATGCTTTTCAAACACCCACTTAGATACTTGTCCGTAGATTTCCGTCCCTGTGAGCTCTTCCAACAATTCAGCACGTTCATTGGCTTTGGCGTTTAAAAATGCCGAAAAGCCACCTTGCGCCAACAACATGGATTTAGTAAAACGCGCAAAATCCAAACCGGTGAGTTCTGCAATCTTGTCGATCTTATCGTTTATCTTAGTGGTAATAATGCTGCCATCAATTTCGCTCAGCTCGCAGCTCATGGGCTGCAGCTTACCATCACTGACATTGCGCGCTCGCCTTTGAGACCAAAAAGCGCGATAACCCTTCCCTTTTACTTCAAATTCTACTTCCGCCAGACATTCTGCCGTATGACGGGTCATGATGTCATTTTGACTAGGTGAAACTTTTAATCTGGGGGTTTCGTGATACAAAGCCAAACAAATGGCATCCAACAAGGTAGATTTACCCGCCCCCGTTGGCCCGACAATGGCAAAGACACCCGCTTCATCGAAGGGGCTTTGGGTAAAATCAATTTGCCATTCTCCTTTTAAGGAGTTGAGGTTCTTGAGTCGTAACTTACAAATCTTCATTCGACTGTGTCCTCTTCTGCCTTGTCATGACCTTCGGTTTGTTCATTCACTTCTTCGAGACACTGCATAAAAAGTTGCGACAGGACGGTTTTGTCTTCATCTTTTAATTCTAAACTGGCGGTGACACTGCGATCGAAAACCTCTTCAACCGATAGCTCAGATAAGGTTTGACGCTCAGTAAAGGCCATAGAGGTTTCAGTTTGTGTTTTCTTTCGCATTACCCTTAATAGCTCAATCGGCTTCCCTTCTACCGCTAGCAACAATTGCTTATGTAGGTCACTCAAATATTCATCCGCCACCACAGACACTTCCAGCCAGATGGTTTTACCTTCTTCACAAGACAACACATCGATCTGAGTTAATAAGCTTTGTAGATCACCTTGTAAGCTCACCATGGGCTGAAATCTAGGCACCTTTTTCAACACCACAGCTTCTTCTTGCTCAGCAAAAAGGTCATCCATAACTTGATCGTCTTTCGACAATAGAGTGGTATCAATAATCACCACCGACTTGTCTCGCCCCAATTCATCAAAACTGAGCGCAATAGGTGAGCCGGAGTAGCGAAAGCAGCCGTTATTTCCTATGGCTTGTGGGCGATGAATATGTCCCAATGCAAGATAATCAAAAGGCGGGAAAACCGATGTAGGCAAGGTATCCAAGGTGCCCACGTAAAGATCACGAACAGATTCACTGAGCTGACTACCAAAAGCGGTAAGATGGCCCGTACCAATAATAGGCAATGGCTGTTTTCTTTCTGCGTTACGCTTTGTCGCCAACTCATAAAGGCTGAAATAAAAATCTTTGATTTGCTGCAGCAGATCCTCTTTTTTATCCTGCTCAGACTGGCCAGATTGGCTTTGCGTTATGTCTTTAGGTCGCAAATATGGCACAGCACACAACCAAGCCGCCTCCTTACCTTGACGGTTTTTTAGCGGCACAATATGGGATTCTAAATCCGTTAGATCTGCCTGGGAAATGACTTGCACATCCAGATAGGCCAATAAGCTCTTAGATTCATTGAGCACACTCACCGAATCATGATTACCCGCGATGACCACCAGCTGACATGCTCTAGCACGCATTTCTAATACTAACTGATGGTAGATTTCTCGAGCGTAACTTGGCGGTGAGCCTGTATCAAACACATCTCCCGCGATAATAACGGCTTCTATAGACTCTTTCTCCACCACAGACAAAAGCCACCCAATGAAGGCTTTATGTTCTTCTCGACGGGTTTTGCCCATGAAATGCTGCCCCAGATGCCAATCTGAGGTGTGTAAAATCTTCATTATTTTCCCTATTGGAATTGTTCAGCGTACAAAGTGAAATTGCTGGATTCGAATGCGTTGAGATCGAAAAAAGTCTTGCCAAGCTTGCATGGAAATATCTTGTCCATGATACAGAATGTTTAACTCTGAAGAACTCACTTTACTTAATTCTTTGGTCAAAAAGGTCATCCATTGAGCTTGTTCAGTGAAATCCAAAGACGTTTCTATCTTGTTACCCTGTAATGAAATAATCCCTATAACATCCGTCGAAGAAGAGGATAAAACTTGTCGCCAATAAGCTTCATAGACTCGATTTTGAGCGGACAGAACCACCAGCCATTTGCCTTGATCTACTCCCAACTCGTGCAATAAACGGCCTTTTCGAATGCTCTTATCCTGTTGCAAATATAAGCTATCATCTGGCTCAAGTTGTGTGATGGTTTGCCAATCTGCCTCTGACCATCGTGATCTAGATAATATGAGCAAAAGATCTTGTCCTGCTGCATTTAATGCCATGCATTCTTGCGCCTGTCCATCTTGCTTTAACGAGACAATCACCCTGTCACCAAAGGATTCATCACTTGGGCCTAACAGCTGCAATGCAAGCTCACTGTCTGAGTGCGACTCTTTCGATAGAAGAGAAAAACGCGAGTATGCTAATGGCGCTTTACTAGAAAGCGAGCGATTTGAGTCAAGTTGAGTTTGGCAGGCCAATACGAAAGACTGGGTATCGACATCGTAAAGACGACAAGCACCACACGCTCCAGCCCGACAACCATAATGAACATCGGCCCCCTGCGCTAATAGACTGGTTAACAGATTATCGCCTTCTTGGGCAATAAATTGCTTATCGTTTAATGAAATGGTGACTGACTTCAAGCCCATCCTCTACCCACTTGGCCTATTCATGCTCATTGGCATAAGAGCTTAAAACTAGGATTATGACACAGAAGAGCGCAAGAACAAGAATAAGGCTTCTGCACTAAGGGTTTGTGATAACCCTTAGTGCAGAAGATTAACTTTCTGTTTGCTTTAGCGTTTTGGCGTATGCTCGAGCATTGCCACCAGCAGATTCCAGAAATCACCGACTGAGTCAATCTCCATGCGCTCACTGGGAGAATGAGCACCGCGAATATTGGGTCCGAAAGAGACCATTTCCATTCCCGGGTATTTGGCACCAATGATGCCGCATTCCAATCCAGCATGAATGACTTTGACATTGGCTTGGTAACCCATCACGCCTTTATGCACTTGCAAAAACGCCTTTAACAAACCTGCATTTGGATCGGGGCGCCAACCAGGGTAAGCGTTTTCCAATTTGACCTCAGCACCAATCAAGGCGAATGCAGATTTAGCCACATGGGCAAGATGCTCCACCGCAGAATCCACCAAAGAGCGCACCAGTAAACAAGCATTGAAGGCCATTTCTTCTTCACTTGCGGTCAATTCAATCACGCCTAGGTTGCAAGAGGTCTCGGTCACACCTTCTAGTTCCTGACTCATACGATGTACCCCGTGCGGCGCACAAAACAAGGCATTGAGAAGCTGATCTTGATCTGCTTTCTCAAGCACACATTGCGCTTCACCCCTTACTATTGAAATAGCCAAATCAGCTTCTGTGGCTGAGTATTCTAATTGAGTCTGTTTTTCAAACTCATTCATGAAGTGTTTAAAGGGAATAACTTGTTCTTCAGTCAAACTAATGGTTGCCACTGCATCGCGGGCAATGGCATTGCGCAATGTGCCACCCTGAAAACGGCTTAGCTGAAAATCACACACGTCTTTCAACAGATTTAAACAACGAATCAATAACACGTTGGCATTGGCGCGACCTTTATGAATGTCTAAACCGGAATGACCGCCTTTAAGACCTGACACTCGGATTTCAAAGCTTTGACTATCTACCGAGAGTTTGGCTGCTGTATAAGACTTAGCAATATTGATGTCAGTGCCACCCGCACAACCAATATAGACATCACCTCTGTCTTCCGAATCCAGATTAAGCAGAATTTTACCATGCAGAATCCCCTTCTCTAATTGCAAGGCACCGCGTAAGCTGGTTTCTTCTTCTATGGTAAACAAGGCTTCAATAGGCCCATGGGCAATGTCATTGGATTCCAACACTGCCAACGCCGCGGCGACACCAATACCGTTGTCTGCCCCTAATGTGGTTCCCTTAGCGGAGACCCAACCATCTTCAATCTGAGTTTGAATAGGATCCTTGGTAAAATCGTGCTCAAGCCCCGCTTCTTTTTGCGCCACCATATCAAGATGACCTTGTAATACCACAGTCTCCCTGTTTTCCATGCCTTTGCTTGCTGGTTTACGAATCAACAAATTGCCGACAGGGTCCACATAATGACTTAGCCCCAGCTCCTCAGACCAGGCAATCAAATGCTCACGTAATTGAGCTTCGTGAAAAGATGGTCTTGGGATATCACATAGGGTTTGAAAATGTCGCCAAATGATCGATGGCTGCAAGTTGCTCAGTGCTTGATTCATAGAATGTGCTTGATTCATAGAATGTGCTTGATTCATGGAATGCTCTTAATTCTTATAACCTGGATTTGGAATGTAATGGATAACGAATAGATTAGAGAAGCGCGAAACGAGAGGCAATCGAAATTAAGCCTAGTGCCATACAGAAAACGCATGCCTCAATCAGAATATAGCTTTATGCAAAAACCGAAATAAGGTACATCAAATATATAATTTTGAAATGGCGTTTTATTTTATAGAAAAGCCAATTGGATTTCGCTACTATTTCATTTATTAGGCTTATAAAAAACTAATCTGATGTAAACGCATGGCAATCAATAAAAATAACAGGACGATATAATGCAAGCTGTACTGGACTATCTTATTCAATACGCCGATACCCTTTTACGTGATTTTCGCGACCCTTATCACGGCACGCCATTGTTTTTTGATGGTTGTGACGCACAAAGCAAACAAGCCGTTTGTTGGAAAAATGTCGATGGTCGAATATGGCAACCCTCTAATATTGCCAGCCAACAAAACCTCTTTCGTTTTTTAGTGGGTCTGTCCAATATCACTCAAGACCCTCAATACAAAGCAGCAGCACAAGACGCCATTCAATGGCATTTTGATCATGCCGATGCCAGCGGCTTGATTCGCTGGGGGGGACATTCTTTTATTGATTTAAAAACCTTGGATTCAGTTGGTCCAGAAAATAAAAACATGGTGCACGAACTCAAACACCATTGCCCCTTTTATGAACTTATGTACGAAACCGATGCAGCAGCAACTCGTAAACTCATTAAAGCCATTTGGAATACTCACGTTACCGATTGGCAGCAGATGGAAATGTCCCGTCATGGTCAATACGGTTTGGATTTCGATGAGTTCAGCTTTTGGGACAAGCCCAAACAAGACAATTTGCCGCCATTACGTGAAATGAAAGGTTTATCTTTCGTGAATATTGGCAACGATTTGGTGTTCAGTGCTGGCATGCTCTACGCCTTAGATAATGATGAAAAAGCCTTATCTTGGGCGGAACATTTAATGAGCCAGTACGTCAACAGTCGTCACCCTGATACTCAACTTGGCTGTTATCAATACAACCAACCTCTCAAAACTGGTGAGGCACCAAGCGACGAACATCACCCGCAATATACCTTTTCTTTTTGGGGTGACAGAGCACAAAGGCAATTCGGTCCAGAATATGGCGATGTTGCCAAAGAAGCTTGGGTATTGTTTAAGGTTGACGAAGAGGCTCTAAATGGCCCAGAAGGCATTTATGGCGACTGCGCTTTGGCTCAAACCTTATTGGCGCGGGAATTGGGCAGTCAGGGCAAACAACTGCTGGATTGGACCACACAAGGGTTAGAAGCCTGGGCCAAATACGCTTACGATGCGACGAGCAATGAAATCAAACCCATGTTTGCCGATGGTAAAGACCTCACCGGACACAAGATCCCACGCTTTGGTTATTATGGTCAACAAGGCCAAGAGTTGATTCGTCGCCCTCTGCCTGTTCATGTCTTCCTTGCCTATGTGACGAACTGGTGTGCATCTCAAAGCCAAGTTCTCTGGCCGACTGTTTGTGCTATGGCTAAGCATTTTGGTCTAGGGGATTGGTCGACATTACAAGCTGAAAACATGGATAAACAAAGCGATCCGCTTTTGCTCTTTGCCTGCCTAGAAATGTATCGCACCACTCAACAGACTTTCTATTTACAAATAGCCGATCAACTGGCGCTCAAGCTATTTGAACAAACCGCGCATCATGGTATGTTTACCCCATCATCTGAACACATCTATTGTCGGTTTGACGACGTAACGCCACTGGCTCTGCTCAGTTGGATCGCCTGTAAAAGTAGCAAGTTTGATCAGGTTCCTGTCTACCGTAGTCGTGGTGGCTACATTCATGGGGACATATTGCTGGATAACGGCAAGGTGAAAAACATCATGGACGTGAAATTCATTTATGGGCAGAAGAAGTAATAAAGAAAAAAGCTCACTCACAAGGCAAGGGGAACAGAGTGAGCTTTAGATCAATCCATGTAGAATTTAGAATTGGTAGCCAATGCCTAATGATATTGTACTAATATCATTATCAGCTTTAGCTTTTGTGTTACTAATATTTAGTTCAGAGCCAATTGATAAAAATGAATAATTTAATGAAACAAATAAATCTTTTTGGATTAGATAGTTTGCTCCAAGACCATAGTACAAGTCACTACTAGAATCCGAAACTTTAAATGAATTCTCTGAACCACTAGAGTCATCACGCTTGAAGTCGAAGTCCCAAAACGCCATACCCGCACGAGCATTTACTGATAATTTTTCATTGATTAAGAATTCTTTTTTGACACCTAATTGGAACGCGGTAGGCGTCATAGTATCTGTAATAGTGTCTCCAAAATTATCAATATGACTGGATGTCGCACTACCAAAGTCATAATATGCAAACTCAGCCGACCAAGACGGAATAAATTCATAACCAAATCGAAACGCTAGAGCCGTATCATCTGCATCCTTTACTGTAAGAGTATCGCTTGATACTGATTGAGAAGACTGCCCCACCAACACTTCGGCGGTAAAAGGCTTATCCGCGGCCATTGCCATAGAAGCCCCTGAAATGGCCAAAACACCCACTAATAGCTTTTTCATATCCTTTAAATCCTTATGCTATTCAAAAAAAGTAAATTTACGTAAACAAAAGTACGTGAAAAGTAAATTGACAATAAAAGTTAGCATTGACAATGTGTTAATGAGATTTTTTGAGGTAAAGCCAATAAAAACGCACTTAACGTCATTATTGGCATCTTAGGAATGAAAGAAAGGAACAAATATGGCCGAGTGAATCGTGCCGTTTTAAGGAGGTTAGTTACGCTGTTTCAGCGATGCTTCCGAGAAGGTCACAAACTCTTCTGCGCTGGTAGGATGAACGCCAACGGTAGCGTCAAAATCCGCTTTGGTCGCACCCGCTTTGATGGCGATCCCCAAACCTTGAATGATTTCACCAGCATAATCCCCCACCATGTGCGCACCAATGACTTTGTCATTGGCGTTGTTTACCAGCAATTTCATTAAAGAGCGCGAGGTACTGGCACTTAAAGTGTGTTTCATGGGGCGGAAATCCGTTTGATAAACACGGAAATCCAACTCTCTGGCTTCGGCTTCTTGTTCGCTCAAGCCCACTTTACCAATGGCTGGTTGACTAAAGACGGCAGTGGGAATGTTATCGTAATCAAAATTGACCGGCTTACCTTCAAACCAATACTCTATCAAGGCCATGGCTTCCTTAATCGCAACCGGAGTCAATTGGATATTGTCGGTCACATCCCCAAGGGCGAATACACTCGGTGCTGAGGTCGTGAAATTACTGTCAATCACCACAGCACCATTTTTACCCGTGATAATATTCGCCTTATCCAGGTCTAACGAATCCACATTGGGAACACGCCCAGTCGCATACAGCACCAGACCAAAGGCCTCGCTGTGGCCATCTTTGAAATGTACTAATCGATCCCCTTTTGGCTGCTGTGGATCCAGCAACTCGATACTGGCAACGTCTGTACTCAAACGCACATCAATGCCCGATTTCTCGTATTCTACGCTAGCAAAATCGCGCACATCCTGATCAAAACCACGTAGCAATTGATCACCGCGATAAGCCAACGCGGTTTTCACGCCTAAGCCATTTAAGATGCCAGCAAATTCCACCGCAATGTAACCACCACCCACCACTAAGGCTTTGCTCGGTAGCGACTCTAAATAGAACATTTCATTAGAACTCACCACCAAATCATTGCCCGTGAACTCAGGAATGAATGGCTTAGCCCCCACCGCAATCAAAATACGCTCTGCGGTATAAGTCTGACCATTGACTTCCACTGTGTGCGCATCCACAAAACGAGCGTAACCCTTTATGAGCTCAACACCGGCATTGTTCAATAAGTTTCCATAAATGCCATTCAATCTTTCAATTTCTTTGGTTTTGTTGTCACGTAACACAGACCAATCAAATGACACGCCTTCGTGCTGCCAACCATAACCTGCCGCTTCTTCAAAACCATGACCAAATTCAGCACCATAAACGAATAATTTCTTTGGCACGCAACCAATATTCACACAAGTGCCACCCAAAGCGCTGCCCTCTGCTACCGCTACCTTGTAACCTTTTGCTGCAGCAACACGGCTGGCTCTAACCCCACCAGAACCCGCACCTATAACAAATAAATCGTATTGATAAGCCATTATGTAATTCTCCAACATTATGCTTTATGAGCGCTTAATATCTATGTCGCCAGTGTAGCAGGGCTAAGATAAAAAGTTCACAACAAACGTGAATTAGACTGAGCTAAAAACAAGAAGACAAGGATGACATCTGATATTATCTAGAAAATTTAGAATGGAAAGACTCTATGAAATTTGTTTCTTTTAATATCAATGGCCTACGCGCCAGACCCCATCAAATTGAAGCGTTAGTTGCGAAACACCAACCTGATGTTATTGGACTGCAGGAAACGAAAGTCCACGATGAAGCGTTTCCTCATAACATTCCTGAGTCCGTTGGCTATCACGCTTATTATTATGGTCAAAAATCCCATTACGGTGTGGCCATCTTCTCTAAACAAGAAGCCATAGAAGTGGAATACGGCTTTCCAGGTGATGAAGAAGACGCTCAGCGCAGGATGATCATCGCCACTTTTGCCACACCACAAGGCAAGGTAAAAGTCATTAATGGTTATTTTCCACAAGGTGAAAGCCGAGACCATGAAACCAAATTCCCTGCCAAACGCAAATTTTATGCAGACTTAATGACTTACTTAGCAACTCATACCCCAGATGAAAAAATCATTGTCATGGGTGATGTCAACATTTCGCCCACTGATCTCGACATAGGCATTGGTGAGAATAATGCCAAACGCTGGTTAAAAACCGGTAAATGTAGCTTTTTGCCAGAAGAAAGAGAATGGTTTAACAGCCTATTAGATTGGGGATTCACTGACACCTATCGTCACCTTAACCCCAATAAAAACGATCGTTTCAGCTGGTTTGATTATCGCTCAAAAGGCTTTGATGATGAACCTAAACGTGGCTTAAGAATCGATGTCATTCTCGCTTCGAAAGGCGTGGCTCCTTTCATACAAGAAACTGATGTTGACTATGAACTGCGTGGGCTTGAAAAGCCTTCAGATCATGCGCCAATATGGACAGAATTTAATCTCTAGACTGAAAAGCAATTTATCACGCCTGTTTGTTTTTTAAACAAAACAAACAGGCGCCGTAATAATTGATGAGAATGACTGTTATTGGTGGCTACCCCCAGATTTATCCACAGAGAGTGTGGATGACTTTACACTAGAGTCAAAGAGACAAAAGTTAGGAAAACGACATGACAAACAACACAATGACGATGCAAGAAATGATTAACCAGTCTGCGCAAGCGGCAGTATTTTTGAAAGCATTAAGTAATGAAAACCGTTTACTCGTTTTGTGTCACCTACTGGAAGGTGAAATGTCCGTCACCGCACTCAATGACAAGCTTCCCTTGAGCCAGTCCGCATTGTCTCAGCATCTTGCTGTATTACGCAAAGACGGTCTGGTCGCAACCAGAAGAGAGTCTCAAACCATTTACTACAGCTTGGGTGATCAAAAAGTCAAAACCTTAATAGAAACCCTTCATACTTTATTTTGCCCAAGTTTATAGTGCATTAAAGCGATATTTACGATGCCATATTGACCAAGGTGGATTCAACAATACTGGCGATTTGCTGCGGGCATTCTAAAGGCAACATATGCCCTGCCTCAGGGATTTCGATATATTGGACCCTATTGCCTTCGTTATACTTTTGCTTATCCTGCTCAGCTAATAAGGCATCTTCACTTCCAGTAATCACAGTTACAGGAAAAGAAGCACACACTATCTCATTCTGCAGATCCGGCCGCTCTAAACTGACCGTTAATTGTTGCACCAATATTTTCTCACCCAAGGCTTTATCCATAGCTTGCATCCATTCAATCAATTCATCTTTTTCAGCTGCATGACGACCTAACATGGCTTGGGCTTTTTTACGTGGCATACCGGAATAACCTTGTTTACGAACCCAATTTAGCGCAACTAGTCTTTGTTGTTTTTCATTCTCAGGTAAGCCAGATGCTAAATTAGAAAGCATTACCAAGCTTTTGATTCGATTGGGAAAACGCAAAGCAAAAGCGGCTGCCAAATAGCCTCCCATGGAAAAGCCCAGTAAATGAAAAGGTGTCTCTGGTAGGGATTCTGCCAATTCAGACAATATGTCGTCCATAGAAGACGCAACCGGTATGGCTTGGTGAAATATGTTCACATCATTAAGAAGGCTTTGTAGAGGTTTCCATAGGCTTTCATCACACATGGTACCAGGTAAACAATAAAGATCTATCACACTTCTCACTTACTTCATGCATCAATATGTTGAATATCTTAACCGCTGAAATACCGCAAAGCGAGGTATACCTCGATCTGTTAAACCACTGTGTTTGTAGATCACACAATCACCCACTTTAGGAGGATTCGCCCTTTCTTGATCTGTAAAACCACTGCCAATTTTAAACCTTAGGCCGGATGGCATCTCCACCAATACAGACCCCATCATGCCTTCATATTTTCCTTGTCCTGCCAATATCGCAACGACTTTGGCTTCATTTTCTTCATAAGGTTTGAGTTTCAGTAAATTGTCTGAACGACCGCTTTCAAAAACGGCCATTTTACGATGTAACATGAGGCCTTCAGCACCATCGGCCACATATCGATCCAAATGCTCATAAAGCTCTTTAATTGTCTGCACCGTGAAGTGCTCAACAGGCACAACATGAGGCAAATTAAGGTGTTCTAGTATTCGTTTGTAACGCGCATACCTTTCTTCAAAGGTTAAATTACGTTCTCGATCTGGCGCATCGAAGATCATATATTGGATATGTTGCCATTCTTGATCTACTGGCTGTTTCTTGCGAACGATAGACATAATGCCTGAAAAATCATTGCGTTGCGTCCATAGCTCGCCATCTAACCAGATATTTGGCAACTTATCTGTAAACCAACTTGGCGCATTAATGGGATTACCTTGACGGCTAATCAACTCGCTCCCTGTCCATATCGCACGAATTCCATCAAACTTTTCACTCACTAAATATTCGCGGACATCAACATCGTCTTCAAATACAGTGGCCAGCTGAACTGGCGTTTGTGCGAATGCGAGGTAAGGCAGGCTGAAACACAGCCAGATCAAAAAGCGTCTTACTAACATATCTCACTCCTTGAGAAAATATAGAAGGCTAAACTAAAGAATTTGCGTTGTCTCAGCAAATCCTAACAAAAAATCAGGAAAGATAGAAATGATTAGCAGACATAAAAAAACCAAGCAGAATTGCTTGGTTTTATAGAATTTAGTTTCGCTGTCCAGTATTAGGCAGCAGATTGACGACCAAATTGGACGGCGTCTTTGATACCAAAACGAGAAATACCTAGCTCTGCCAATTCACGATCAGAATACGATTCCAATTCATTGATGGCCTGCTGAGTATCAGCGTCAGATTTTTTTACGAACAATGATACGAACAAAGAAATTAGTTTAGTCATAGCGAGCCTCATAAGATTCATTAATTTAAAAATCTTGACCCCAATTGCTTTGGAAAGTGATGTCTTTCGAGCGTTTGACAAGGTTCGTTTTAGGCTGCCGGATAGGCAAATTGTTATTTTTCTGAGGCTTTATCGAACACTTGACAATGGTATGTGGTAAAATTACCACTTGGTCAAGTTATGTATAGATTAAAATCTAATCAGAAAAAAGTCTAGTCCTCTAGCGCTTAAATTCGACTTATTTTCCATACTTTTTCTTTATATAAAATATGACGAATCATTGATTAAACTTCTATTCCTTCTCATTGCTCCATTTCCCCGGCCAACGAGCCAAAAGTCACGCTTAAAAACCACCAAGAAAAAAACACTAAAGGTCATACAAGGCTGTTGCTGGATCCTTATTTCCAGTAAGCTTGCCAGATGTTTGTCCAACCAGCCTTTAACCATGTTAGCACGCCATTTTTTTATTATTTTCTGCTTTCTCATTCCCCTATTTTTGTTGCAAAAAGCCTATGCACAAAGCCACTTCAAACAACTCTCTCAGTTTGCCAAATTGTCGTCTGATACTTATATTGAAAGGCTGGCTGAAAATGAACTAAGCGATACGCTTAATCAACAGGGTCAGCAGCTGATCCATCAGGCGATTTTACCGAATTCTAATGTACTGTATTTTTTGTCACAGAATGAACAAGCGCAAACTCTCGCCATTCGCGGCACCGCTAACCTCAATAATGTCCTGATAGATTTAACCCTATCCTTACAACTTGACCAAGAATTAGGCATTAAATTGCATACTGGCTTTGCTAAAGCAGCGCAACAAGTATTACAAGATGTTCGTCCTTACTTAGACAATAATAAACCGCTCGCCATCACGGGACACAGTTTAGGCGGCGCCATTGCTGTGGTATTGGCTATGTATTTAGAAACAGAAGGCTATCCTATTCAATCTGTGGTGACCTTTGGTCAACCTAAGGTCACCAACGTCTCGGGGGCAAAAAAGTACGCAGATATGCCGTTGCTTCGCATCGTCACAGAACAAGACATAGTACCTTTGATCCCTCCGATAAGCCCACTGCAAATCAAAGATTTGGACATTTTTTGGCACATGGGAAAAGAGATCATTTTATTGGGCGAGCATCAATTTTCAGTAACAAGTGGCATCAAGAGCGCATTGCGAGCAACTAAGTTTAGCAATCAATTGCCGAGCGAAGCCAACCTTCGTGCCCACCAAATAAGCCGATATGTACACTTACTTGAGGCATTGAGCACAAAAGAAGAGGAAGTGCCTTACCAGATGGACATTAACCTATTTGGCATTTCCATTGATTAAGGCTTTCTATCTCAACTTAATCCGATTCACAACTTATCACTGAGTCACCTTAAGTTTAGTGACGAATAAATGGATCAAAATACTGCAATAAGCAGCATACATGACACGGCCTGGATTTGGTGAGCCATTTCTTATCCGTTTTGCATGTCTTCCAATTCCAGCCAGCGCTCCATCGTGGACTCAAGCTCTTGTTCTTTCTCGGCCATTTTTGTCAAGGTATCCTGTACCTTCTGCGCATCACCGGTATAAAAATCTGCGGCACTGGTGATTGCTTGAAAGCTCTCCAGTTCTGCTTCTAACGCCGCAATCGTGTCTGGCATGGCATCAAACTCACGCTGTAGTTTGTAACTTAGTTTGGTCTTCGTCTTAGCTAACTTGTCATTAGTTGATGTATTCGCTTTAGGTTCCGTATCTGGCTTATTGGTTTTTTCAGCCACTTTCGTGTGCGAAGTTTGAGACGTGGATTCCGTTGGGAATTTGCCGCCTTGACGAATCCAGTCTTGATAACCACCCACGTATTCATTAACACGACCTTCCCCTTCAAATGCGATCACACTGGTCACCACATTATCTAAGAAAGCACGGTCGTGACTGACTAACAACAAGGTGCCATCGTAATTCATCAAGAGCTCTTCCAATAACTCAAGGGTTTCCACATCAAGATCATTAGTCGGTTCATCCATCACCAATAAGTTGGCAGGCTTAGTAAAGAGCTTGGCCAATAACACTCGGTTACGCTCACCACCAGACAAGGCTTTCACTGGTGTTCGAGCACGTTCTGGCGGGAACAAAAAATCCCCTAAATAGCCTATAACGTGTTTCGTATTGCCATTTATTTCTACCGTATCCTTACCTTCACCAACGTTTTCAGCAACTGTCTTTTCTGGATCCAACTGTTCACGCAACTGATCAAAATAAGCGACGTTCAGTTTCGTACCTTGGCGAACGCTACCAGAGCTTGGCGTCAAATCCCCTAATAAAATCTTTAAAAAGGTACTCTTACCGCAACCGTTTGGTCCGATCAGGCCAATGCGATCACCACGATTAACGACAAAATCCATGGCTTGCAATATCACTTTGTCTTCAAAGGCATGGCTCACTTGAGTGAATTCCGTCACCAACTTGCCTGACTTTTCTTTACTCTCAATTGTCATCTTGGCATTGCCTTGACGATTGATGCGTTCAGATCGCTCGACGCGCATGGCTTTTAAGGCTCTGACTCGGCCTTCATTTCGGGTTCTACGGGCTTTGATACCTTGACGAATCCACACTTCTTCTTCAGCAAGGCGTTTATCAAACAAGGCATTGGCGCGCTCTTCTTCTTCCAGCAATTTGTCTTTGTAAATCAAAAACTCATCCATACTGCCTTTATACGACAGCATATTGCCACGATCTAGCTCCACAATACGGTTAGCCAGTTTTTCAAGGAAGCGACGGTCGTGGGTAATGAACAAGATCAAACCGCGGAACTGCAATAATTGTTGTTCCATCCATTCAATTGTTGGCACATCCAAATGGTTGGTTGGCTCATCCAGTAGTAATACATCTGGCGCAGAGATAAGTGCTTGCGCCAAGATAACGCGACGACGCCAGCCTCCGGACAACTCCGACATTAATTTATCAGCCGGTAAAGCCAAACGCTGAATCATGTGATTAACCCGTTGCTCAAGATCCCAACCTTGTAAGCGATCAAGTTCATTTTGAATCTGACTTAACTCATCAGAGTGATCCTGGCTAGTGTCTTCCAACAATGCAAAATAGCGGGTCATTAATTCATGCACTTCGCCTGCGCCTTCGCTGACTACCTGACGCACACTTTTGTGATTAGCCTCTGGCAACTCTTGGGGCAGTTGCGCGATACGCATACCGCTTTCTAAACGCACCACACCTTCATCAGGAATTTGCTCACCTGAGACGACTTTTAAAAAGGTGGATTTGCCAGCACCATTACGACCAATAATGGCAACTCGCTCACCGGCTTCGGCAGAAAAATTGATTTTTGACAGCAGTGGATTATGCCCAAAGGCAACACTAACCTGTTCTAATGACAATAGACTCATATATGTCCAATTCTAATGAGGGTAATTTGTGGGCGCTATCATAGCACTCCTCAATGAGAAGGTTTAGTTAAAAACCAACAAGTCATACAACAAGCCTTAAAGAGAAAGTGAATCAGTCTTCTCTGAAAAACAGCCTATAAGGAAAAAACTATCCTCCTTTTCGTTCAATGATTGTCAATTAGGAAATTAAAGGTGGCCCTTAAAAAATGCTGGGGAAGCGGCCTTAACATAGATGCAAAAATTCCCTGCTAAACTAGGAAAAGCTGATCTAATAAAGCCATATACGCATTCTCAATGCATATTTTTTAAATTTTTTCAGCGCTAGACATCTTACTTTGAAAGGACGGACAGAATTTACTCGCTTTATATAGAACAAATGTATACCTAAAATATCTTTTCCATATATTATTGTATCGTTGCAACTTATGGGAGAAATGCCAAGGACATGCCAGTTCTGATGAAGTAATGTTAGTTCAAGACATTGTTCTTATCGAAGCGGTGGATAGATACGATATCTTTACTATGATAGTAACTGTTTGGCTCTTTTCGTTGGCACTTATCGCAATCAGTTTTTTCGCAACCATTGTGGACCACAAAATAAAAAAATGTATGGAGTGATACATGGAGTTAAAAAGTAAAGCGGGGATGATCACAGCACTTTCTGTCGCTGGTGCTCTTGTTGCTTGGATGACGCTAGGTGGAAAGGGCATCACTTCAAGTCCTGACCAAACAAAGGTTTCGCAAGAAAGCATTGTCACCAGTACTAGTCAGGAACAGGAAAGCAAACTCGCTTACTCAGTTCAAGCCAAAACCCTTAGTGCTCAAATAATAGAGATTCATCTTCCACTAAGCGGTCAAACCATGGCCAACGACACTTTGGTGTTGACCAACAATTATCCGGGCAAGATAATGCGCCTCAATGTTAAAAAAGGCGATTTGGTCACTCAAGATCAAAGTGTTTTAGAAATCGACTCGCGCACTCTGACCAGCCAAATTGAACAAGCTAAGCTGTTAACACAACAAAGAGAGCTTGAACTCGATGGGGTGAAAAAACTCAATGCAGGTAACCTCAGTTCTAAAGTAAATTTGGCCCAAGCACAAACCAATCTGGCTTCTGCAAAAGCCAATTTACAAAGCTTGCTCGTAGATTTGGAAGATGCCAACTTAAAAGCCCCTTTTACTGGCATTATCAACACATTAGATGTAAAACAGGGGCAAGTGTTATCATTAGGATCACAGGTCGCCACCTTGGTAGCCCTGAATCCGATCAAAATAAGCGTCAATATACCGCAAAATAAAATCCAGCAAATTCAACTTGGTACGATAGGCAAGGTTCAGTTGGAGTCGGGTTACCAAGCCGAAGGCTCTGTGTCTTTTATCAGCGCCATGGCCAACGAATCTAGCCGTACCGTGCAAGTGGAAATGGAAGTACCAAACCCTGACAATAAAATCGCCGCGGGATTAACCGCCAGCGTGGATTTTGTCTTAGAAAAACAAAAAGCGCATGCTTTCTCGCCAGCCTTGTTGACGTTGGATGAATCAGGTCATACGGCTGTAAAAGTCATTGACATCGACAATAAGGTAAAGATGATTCCCGTGGTGATTGTGAAATCAGAACGTGATCAAGTGTGGGTCAAAGGTCTGCCAAACAACATCAATATCATTACCGTCGGTCAAGGTTTTGTCGCCGTTGGTGATACGGTTGACGCACACTATCAAAACTAAGGAGGCGAGCGATGCAAACTCTTATTGAAGCCGCCTTAGCGCGTTCTCGTACCGTGCTGATGTTTTTTGTCTTATTGCTCATTATGGGTACGGTTTCCTATATTGAAATTCCCAAGGAAAGTGACCCAGATATCACTATTCCCATGGCCTATGTGTCTGTTTCTTTGGATGGTATCTCCCCAGAAGACGCTGACAGCCTTCTGGTTCATCCTTTGGAAAAAGAACTACAAGGTCTAGAAGGATTAAAAGAACTCAAGTCAACGGCCTCAGAAAGTCATGCCTCTATCGTGTTGGAATTTGAGTCAGGGGTTGATATTGACCAAGCCATCAGTGACACACGAGACAAAGTTGACCGAGCCAAAAGCGAGCTACCTGAAGACGCTGATGAGCCGACCGTTACCGAAATCAATTTATCCACTTTCCCTGTAATACGCGTCAATCTATCTGGTAATGTGGATTTTGCCACCTTAAGTCGAACCGCACAGCACTTGCAGGATTCCATTGAAGCCATTGACGGCGTGTTAGAAGCCAGTATCAGCGGCGACCGTGATCAGCAAGCACAGATTATTGTGCGCCCAGAACAATTAGAAACCTATAACCTTTCATTAACGGAAGTAGCGAATTTTGTTTCAGGCAATAATCGCCTGGTAGCGGCTGGTAATTTGGATACGGGAGCGGGTCGCTTTTCTCTAAAAGTACCCGGTTTATTAAAAACCAAAGAAGACATTCTTAATCTGCCCGTAAAAGTGGATGGCGACCAAGTCGTTTTGTTAGGCGATATCGCCACAGGCGAACTGACCTTTGAAGACCCCAATAGTTACGCCCGAGTGAATGGTAAACGAAGCATTACTCTTGGCGTATCTAAGCGCGTGGGGGTCAATATTATTGAAACCATTGAATCAGTAAAAGCGGTTGTTGAACAAGAAAGTCAAAGCTGGCCTGACGGTGTCGAATACAGCCTGACAGGCGATAAATCGGTCGACATAGAAACCTCATTAAACGACTTATTTAATAACGTCCTTGCCGCAACCTTACTGGTAATGATTGTCATCGTTTGGGCGCTTGGAATTCGCAGTGCTGTTTTAGTTGGCTTGGCCATTCCGGGGGCCTTTTTAACTGGCATTTTACTGCTTAATATTCAAGGCTTTACCATTAATATAGTGGTGTTATTCGCATTGATCTTAAGTGTCGGCATGTTGGTTGACGGCGCTATTGTTGTCACCGAATACGCTGATAGAAAACTGGCCGAAGGCGCTTCCAAACGCCAAGCTTACAGTGAAGCAGCAAAACGAATGGCTTGGCCCATTACCGCGTCCACTGCGACCACATTAGCGGTATTCATGCCATTATTATTCTGGCCAGATATTGTTGGTGAATTCATGCGCTTTATGCCCATCACCATCATTGCGACCCTGTCCTCTTCATTAATCATGGCCTTAATCGTACTTCCCACGATCGGTTCCATCATAGGTAAAAAAGGCGCATACAGTGATAAAACCATGCATACTTTGCGTATCACTGAAACGGGCAACCTTGGCGATCTGAAAGGCTTCACAGGTCTATACGGACGCGTACTAACTCGTCTAGTGGAGTACCCTATCTGGGTGTTGTTGTTTACCATTACCCTACTGTTTTGCGTTTTAGCAGGTTACGGTAAGTTTGGTAAAGGGGTGGAGTTCTTCCCGGACGTGGAACCTGAATCTGCCAACCTTGATATTCGTGCACGTGGTGATCTTTCCCTAGATGAAAAAGACGTCTTGGTCAAACAGGTTGAAGCTCAAATCCTCGGCACACCAGAACTAAAGAGTGTCGTTGCACAATCTTATGCCACCCCTGGCAATAATTCTGCCCCTGACAGTATCGGTTCAATATCAATGGAGTTTATTGATTGGTATGAGCGCCCTTCTGCAAGCATCATTCTGGATCAAATTCGCGATCAGACGAAACAAATTCCTGGTATCGAAGTCAGTGCGGAAAAAGAACAAGGTGGTCCACAATCTGGTGCAGATATTCAACTACAGCTCAGCTCCAGCTATTCTGAAGCGCTCAATCAAGCGGCCAACCAGATCTCCAAAGAACTGTTACAACGCGATGAAATTGTCACGGTCAGTGACGATAGATCCTTACCCGGTATTGAATGGCGCATTGACATAAACAGAGAAGAAGCCAGTCGCTACGGAGTAGACGTAAACAGCCTAGGGAATGTGATTAAGCTGGTGACCACAGGCATTACTTTGAGTGATTTTTTACCGGAAGGTGCAGATGACAAAATTGATATTATTCTGCGCTACCCAGTGAATCAGCGCAACCTTGAGCAATTGGATCAATTACAGATTCCAACTAACCAAGGCAGTATTCCGGCCAGCAACTTTATTAAACGTTATGCCGCCCCAAAACAAGGTGTGGTGAATCGTACCGAGGGTAAGAAAACCATTACCATAGAGGCGGATGTTGTCGATGGCCTGGTGGTGGATGAAGTAATCAAGCAGATTAAAGCTAAATTGGATGCATCTGATTTAGGAGAGACAGTGGATTATGAATTTCGCGGTAATACGGAAGAACAACAAAAATCCATGGTTTTCTTAACCAAAGCCTTTGGTGTGGCCTTTTTTATCATGGCGATCATTCTAGTCACTCAATTTAATAACTTCTTCCAATGCTTGTTGATATTAAGTGCAGTCATTTTCTCTACCATGGGGGTATTTATTGGTCTTATGCTCAAAGGACAACCTTTTGGCGTCGTCATGAGTGGTGTCGGTGTTATTGCGTTAGCGGGTATCGTGGTAAACAATAATATCGTCTTAATCGATACTTTTAATGGCCTACGTAAGCAAGGTATGAAGGTACGTGAAGCGGCCATTCGAACGGGAGTTCAACGTCTACGCCCCGTCATTTTGACGACCATTACTACCATTCTTGGTTTAGTCCCTATGGTGTTTCAATTAAACATTGATTTAGTGAATCAAGCATTGAGCATTGGAGCCCCTTCTGCTCAGTGGTGGACGCAGCTTTCCACCGCCATTGCGGGTGGTTTAACCTTTGCCACACCACTGACCTTGATTCTAACCCCCTGCTTACTGGTACTGGGATATCGTCGCAAAGAACGCAAACAGCAAGAAGTCTTGTTGGCTGCAGAAACGATTGCAAGTGATGCAACAGAAGCGGATTCCCATCAGCAGCAAGCACAAGCTTCCTACAGATTACAAACATCGCCTTTTTCCGATCAAAGCTTGACGGTAAATGACTCCACTAAGGGCGATGGTAAACCCTCTCACTTAGATCCATAAGCATCGAAGGTTATGAGTTTCCATTAAAAAAGGGGCTTAGCAAAACGCTAAGCCCCTTTTCTGTTTTAAGATATTAAATCAATTGAGCCAACGCCGCCTCGACGTCTGCAATGATGTCATCAATGTCTTCAAGGCCAACAGAAACACGCACTAGACCTTCCTTAATGCCCGCCTGCGCTTTTTCTTCATCGGTCAAGCGTCCATGTGTGGTTGTTGCTGGGTGCGTTACTAGAGTCTTACTATCGCCCAAGTTGCCCGTGATGGACATAAGCTTAACGCCATTAATAAAACCCCAAGCCGCCTCACGACCGCCAGCCAATTCGAAAGACAACAAACCACCAAAGTCTTTTTGCTGTTGCTTCGCTAACTCATGGTATTTGTGATTTGGCAAACCGCCGTAATTCACTTTTAACACCTTAGGATGCGCTGCTAAATATTCAGCCAGTTTCAATGCATTCGCAGAATGGGCTGTCATTCGCAAAGACAAGGTTTCCAAACCATTCAACAACACCCAAGCATTAAATGGGCTCATGCAAGGCCCAGCACTGCGCATGAAAGCAGTGAAGACATCAACAATGTCTTGACTGGCAATCAAAGCACCACCAAGACAACGACCTTGTCCATCAATAAACTTAGTGGCTGACTGCATTACGATATCGGCTCCCTGGGTGAGAGGATTCTGCAAGGCTGGCGTGGCCAATACCGTGTCCACACACAAGAGCGCACCTTTGTCATGGGCCAATTGAGCCACTTTGGCCACATCCACTACTTCATATAATGGATTTGATGGGGTTTCAAAGTAGCACAAACGGGTTTTGTCATTGATCGCAGCTTGCCATGCATCATAATCCGTCGCATCAACGTACACGACTTCAACACCAAACTTAGTCGTATAAGTATTAAAAAATTTCACCGTTGAACCAAAAATATTGCGCGAACAAACCACGCGATCACCAGCACTCAATAGGCTGTATGCCATGGTCATTAATGCCGCCATACCCGAACTGGTGGCTATGGCCGCTTCGCCCTTTTCTAAGGCCGCTAAACGTTTTTCAAAAAGTTCTACCGTCGGGTTAGTAAATCGCGAATACACATTGCCATCATCCTCACCAGAAAACTTACCCGCCGCTTCTTCAGCACTGGCATAGGCAAAGCTTGAAGTGACAAAAATCGCTTCGCTGTTTTCTTGCTCTTGGGTTTGACGCGCTCCCGCATGTATCGCATTCGTTGCGTCTTTATAAGCTGACATTTTGTTCTCCAACAACCTATCTAAAACTGTCTCAAATTAAGGATTTAACATCACTAGTCTAAATCGACTCACTCTCACACTCTACAAAAAATTAAGCCAGGACGAACCTGGCTTAATGACACATAGGTTCAAACAGTGTCACATAGGATGCATCATATCACTCGCTTGCACCGCTTCAATGGAAGCTTTATTTTTGTCATTACGGCTGCCTTCCAATTGCATTAAGTAATCCACATCAATATTTCCAGCAATATAAGTCGCATCAAATACTGAAGTATCAAATTCTCGAACCTCAGAGTGCTTCTCATCAATACAAGCTTCGATCAGATCTTGTAAATCTTGGAAAATCAACTTGTCAGCACCAATCAACTGACAAATTTCATCTGCTTCACGATTATGAGCAATCAATTCTGCCGCAGCCGGCATGTCGATACCATATACGTTCGGATAACGCACTTCTGGCGCGGCAGACGCTATGTAAACCTTCTTTGCCCCCGCTTCCCGTGCCATCTCAATGATTTCTTTACTAGTGGTTCCTCGCACTATGGAGTCATCTACCAATAGTACGGTTTTGTCTTTAAATTCAAAAGGCACAGGATTCAGCTTCTGGCGTACGGATTTTTTACGCACCGCTTGCCCTGGCATGATGAAGGTACGACCAATATAGCGGTTTTTTACCAAGCCTTCACGAAATGGAATATTCAAGGCTTGGGCAATTTGCAGGGCTGCAGTACGACTGGTATCAGGAATGGGAATCACCACATCAATATCGTGATCTTGCCATTCGCGTTGAATTTTCGCCGCCAGACGGTCCCCCATGTTCATACGTGCTTTGTAAACAGAGATACTGTCAATCACCGTATCTGGACGAGCAAAATACACGTATTCAAACAAACAAGGACGCGCCGCTTTCTTCGGTGTGCATTGACGAACATGCACCTTGTGATTCACATCTAGGAAAATGGCTTCGCCTGGTAAAATATCACGCTCAACTTTAAAACCAGCAGCATCCAAAGCCACACTTTCAGACGCCACCATGTATTCAATGCCAGCTTCGGTTTGACGAGAACCATAAATCAAAGGACGAATGCCGTCTGGATCACGAAACGCCAAAATGCCATAACCGGTAATCAAGGCAACCACTGCGTAGCCACCTTCGATGCGCTTGTAAACACGCTCAAGCGCATTAAAGATATCTTCTGGGGTGGGGACCAACTTGCCCTCTTCATGTAACTCGTGAGCCAACACATTGACCAGCACTTCAGAATCCGACGTGGTATTAATGTGACGCAAGTCAGATTCAAAGACTTCCTGTTTCAATTTCGCGGTATTGGTCAAATTACCATTGTGCGCAAGGGAAATACCGTAAGGGGAATTAACATAGAAAGGCTGAGCTTCAGCAGAACTGGAAGTGCCTGCCGTTGGGTAACGAACATGGCCAATACCAATGTTACCCAGTAATTTTTTCATATGGCGAGTGCGAAACACTTCGCTAACAGGTCCATTGTCTTTACGCAGACATAAACGTCCATTATGGCTGGTTACCATACCTGCAGCATCCTGCCCACGATGCTGAAGAAGAGTTAATGCATCAAAAATTGATTGATTAACCACCGACGTGCCTACGACACCAACGATACCACACATTATCTAGATCCTCGTGTTGGGGAATTGCGACTTGATAAGTCGCACGATTTTCTTTCAACTATTTTTTGTCACTGAGTTGTGACTAATTACCAAGGGCACGATCAATGAGAGTCGAATCCATTAGTTCCGAGCTCTTGCCTAACATGTCACGTGTCCAATCATTCAATTGACCTAACTGGGGGATCAACTGCGATGTTTTCCAAAATTCTGTTTCTTGTATTGCTGGGCTAAGGCTGAGCAGAGACACAAAGGCCACCACAATCAAACTGCCACGAGCAAAACCAAATAACATACCCAATACGCGATCGGTACTGGATAAACCTGTCACTTGAATTAACGAACCCAATAAAAAGCTTACCAATGCGCCAACGACCAAAGAGGCGACAAACAAGGAGATAAAGGCCACAATGTATCGTATTTGGTCATTCTGGACTTGTTCAACTAACAAGGATTGCATCTGATCTGAAAACTTTACGGCCACCACAAAGGCCACAATCCATGTCAGCAGCGATAATATTTCTTTGACAAAACCACGTTTTAAACTCAACAAAGAAGATAGCACTACAACGGCCACGATCAGCCAATCAACGGTTGTCATTTATGTCTTTACTCCATCAACATCTATTAATCGCTGCGGAGTGTAACAGATGAATTAGGGATTCAAAATACTGACTTGAAAGCCTGTGATCAATTCACCGAATACTTAACAACCAGCCCCGCTAAGCCAAACTCTTTTTTTATGTCATCACGAATTTTTTTCGACGTTTCACGTTTAAATTCAGGTCCCACAAACACCTTATAAAGCGCGTTAGTGGTGATACTGTAGGCGTCGTAATTCGCTTCTTGTAACTTGCCAACCAGCCGCGTTGCATTGTCTTTACTTTTGAAAGTAGCAATTTGCACGGTCCAACGATCGGCGGCAGGCGTCACTGTTTTTTTCTCAACCTTAACCAGCTCAACTTGGCTTCCTTTTGCCTTTTTCGCTTCGTCCACTGCCTTAGTAACAGGGATTAGCTCAATATTCTGAGGGTCTTTAGCAGCCGTTTGCTGAGTATTGATTTCTTGTACGGACTTCACTGGAGCAATCTCTACTACTTCAAACGCCGGTGGCTCAGAGACCACTACTTGCCGATCCAATTCTGCCGGTCGTTCTCCATCAAGCACCAAAGGTAATACTATGGCCGCGGAAGCTACTATTAAACCAGCGCCAATGAGTCGATAGGTCAAGGCTCTATCTATCATAATTCATGCTTTCCCTTAGCCATTTGCAAATACTCTGAGACAGTCACAAACGAACCAAACACTAGGATGGCACGATTTTCCATCAATGCTTGCTGTTGTGCTGCTTGAAAGGCCTGTGACACCGTTTCAAAAGCGTGGCAAGACACTGACGAGGTGTCTGTTTCTTCGCTAATTAATGAAATAAGTTGTGCGGCTTTCGCCCCTCTAGGGCCAGTCAAATCAGCACAATACCAAGCCGTAAAACAACTCGCTAAGCTGGTGATCACACTTTTAATGTCCTTATCGTGTAACATGCCACACACGGCAATAGGTTGACGCTCAAACCCTGCTAGACGCTGCTGAAGTTCAACAGCCGCTTCCGGGTTATGAGCCACATCAATATAGACATCGGGCTGTTGCGCAACACGCTGAAAGCGTCCTGTTAATTCAGCCTGAGCGAATAGATTTAAAAGCGCTTCATGCTGCGGAGCCAATCCCATGTAAACTAAGACAGCGACTACGGTCGCGGCATTTTGTAATGGCAAAGATGGAATAGGTAAATGGTCAAAACGCACGTCATGGTTGTGCCAAGACCAAGTATCGCCAGACACTTGAAAATAAAAGTCTTGGCCCTTTTGCTTCAAGATGGCACCAATCTCAGCAGAGGTTTCTGCAATGCTGGCCGGGGGATTCACTACCCCACTGATCAAAAAACAATCTCGACGCGCAATACCTGTTTTCTCTCGGCCAATGACTTCAATGTTATCACCTAGCCAATCCACATGATCTAGGGCAATGGAGGTCACCACCGCCACATCCGCATCCACCATATTGACCGAATCCAAACGACCACCTAAGCCTACTTCCAATACCCAATAATCCAACTGAGCATGATGAAAAATCCACAGTGCGGCTAAGGTACTGAATTCAAAGTAAGTTAATGCTATATCACCACGTGCTTGCTCAATGGCTTCAAAAGCCTGACAAATTACATCGTCAGCGCAAGCTTCATTATTGATGGCAATGCGCTCGTTAAAATCAATGAAGTGAGGTGAAGTGTAGGTGCCAACAGAATGGCCTTGTGACACCAGATATTGGGTTAACATGGCACAGGTAGAACCTTTACCATTGGTGCCAGACACTGTGATGACTTGTTGATTTGGTCTGCCTAAATTCAGCTTAGCAAGGACACGGTTACCTCGCTCTAAGCCCAACTCAATTTCTGCGGGATGCTGGCTCTCAATATAAGAGAGCCAATCCGCTAATGACGTATGTGTCATTGAGTTATGCAACCTTATGATGGGTTAGCATTGCAAGGATATTAAACAATCGATCTCGCATTTCATCACGCTTAATGATCATATCCAAAGCACCTTTATCCAATAGGAATTCGCTGCGCTGGAAGCCTTCTGGCAATTTTTCACGTACCGTTTGCTCGATAACACGAGGCCCAGCAAAACCAATCAAGGCATTTGGCTCAGCCACGTTCAAATCACCCAACATCGCCAAAGACGCAGAAACACCACCAAACACAGGATCCGTCATCACAGAAATATAAGGGATGCCCTCTTGCTTCATACGCTCAAGACCGGCACTGGTTTTCGCCATCTGCATTAAAGAAATTAACGCTTCTTGCATACGTGCACCACCACTGGCAGAGAAACACACCAATGGAATACGTTTTTCAAGACACACATTTACCGCTTGGATAAAACGCTCACCCACAATGGCCCCCATGGAACCACCAAGGAAACTAAATTCGAAAGCAACGGCAACCACAGGCATGCCGTTCAACTCACCTTGCATCGCAACCAAGGCATCTTTCTCACCTGTGGCTTTTTGCGCATCGGCAAGACGATCTTTATAGCGTTTAGAATCTTTAAACTTCAGTTTATCTTCTGGCTCAAGGTGGGCACCAATTTCCACACGACCTTCTTTGTCCAAAAAGATGTCTAAGCGACGACGAGCATTGACACGTAAGTGATGATTACACTTAGGACACACTTCTAAATTCTTTTCTAACTCTGGGCGATACAAAACGTTTTCACATTTTGGGCACTTCTTCCATAAACCTTCCGGTACAGAACCAGATGACGTACGACGCTTATCACTACGTACAATAGAAGGTACAAACTTATCTAACCAGCTACTCATTTATTTCTCCATACTTCTTTAATTGCTGCCACTCAGGCGTCCATTTCACTACGCATCGGAGCCAAAATTGCACCCAGAGCGTCAGCTATCTGTTCTATCTGTTGATCTTTATTTTCTGCTATCGCGTTAACCAATACACTGCCGACAATAACACCATCTGAACAACGGCTTACTGCGGCGGCGGTTTTCGCATCGCGAATACCAAAACCTACCCCAATGGGTAAATCGGTCACACCGCGCAAACGATCAACATGATCTTTCACACTGTCCACATCCAACTCGCTTGAACCCGTTACTCCTTTAACGGAAACGTAATACACATAACCGGATGCTAAATCACAAATCTTCTTCGCGCGTTCCATTGTCGTGGTTGGTGACAACAGATAAATTAAATCAATTTCATTTTGTCGGAAGCATTCTACTACATCTGTCGCCTCTTCTGGAGTCAGATCTACTAATAAAACACCATCCACACCAGCTTGTTTGGCTGCATCGGCAAATGTCTGATAACCGTAAAACTCAATTGGGTTCAAATACCCCATTAATACAATAGGCGTAGTTGAATTGCCTTGACGAAACTCAGCGATAATATCCAATACTTTTCGGACACTAGTACCAGCGGCTAAAGCACGCTCGCAAGCCAGCTGAATTACCGGGCCATCGGCCATAGGATCAGAAAACGGCATACCGATTTCGATCACGTCTGCACCCGCATCAACCAATGCATTCATCATGGTCACAGTAAACTCAGGCGAAGGATCGCCTGCTGTAATATAAGGAATGAGCGCCTTTTTACCAGATTTTTGTAGATTTTCAAAACATTGCTTTATTAGGCTCATACTTCAATCCCATCCAATTCTGCCACGGTCAAAATATCTTTATCACCACGACCAGACAGATTCACTACCACTAGCTGATCAGGACGCATACGAGCAGCCAATTTCATACCATAAGCAACCGCATGACTGGATTCCAATGCTGGCATGATACCTTCCAACCGAGTCAAATCACGAAACGCCGTCATCGCCTCATCGTCATTAATCGCCACATAGTTAGCACGACCGACATCTTTCAACCAAGCATGCTCAGGACCAACGCCTGGATAATCCAATCCAGCAGAAATCGAATGCGTTCCTATAATCTGACCATCATCATCGGCCATGACATAAGTACGATTACCATGTAACACACCTGGACGACCAGCAGACAAAGGCGCTGCATGACGACCCGTTTCCACACCATCACCACCGGCTTCAACACCGTACATAGCCACAGATTCATCTTCAATAAAGGGATAGAACATGCCAATGGCGTTTGAACCACCGCCGACACAAGCCACCACCGCATCCGGTAAACGACCTTCTTGCTCCATACATTGCTGCTTCGCTTCACGACCAATCACCGCTTGAAAGTCACGCACTAACTTAGGATATGGATGCGGGCCAGCTGCAGTACCTATGATGTAAAATGTATCGTCCACATTACCAACCCAGTAACGCATGGCTTCGTTTAAAGCGTCTTTTAAGGTTTTGGTACCCGATTCCACTGGCACCACTTCCGCACCCAGCAATTTCATACGGTAAACGTTCAAAGATTGACGTCGAATGTCTTCCGCGCCCATGAAAACTTTGCATTTCAAACCGAGGCGCGCGGCTACGGTTGCAGAAGCCACACCGTGTTGACCCGCTCCCGTTTCAGCAATGATATTAGGTTTACCCATGTGCTTGGCCAAAAGCGCTTGACCTATGGTGTTATTAATCTTGTGCGCACCCGTGTGATTCAAATCTTCACGTTTTAAATAAATCTTCGCACCACCGGCTTTTTCAGTTAAACGCTCAGCAAAATACAAGGGCGATGGACGGCCAACATAATGGGCTAAGTCGGTATCAAAAGCGGCCTGAAAATCAGCATCTTTGGATAGGGTGTCGTACATTTTTGCCAAATCATCCAGAGCTGACATCAGAGTTTCTGATACAAACACACCACCGTAGTCACCAAAACGGCCATGCTCGTCAGGCAAATTCATTGGGATTTTTTTATTATCCACGTTTCGCTCCAGCTATAAATTCGATTACTTTGCGAGGGTTCTTGCGGCCTTTTGAAAGTTCAACGCCACCACTCACATCTACTGCATAAGGTTGCACTTGAGCAACCGCTTGCCGCACATTTTCTGGGGTCAAACCGCCGGCCAATACAATCGGTTTACTAAGATTGTCAGGAATGAGCGACCAATTAAATGTCTCACCAGTACCGCCTGGCACCCCTTTTTTATAAGCGTCTAACAATATGGCGCCAGCAGACTTATATTGTGACACACTGCACCTAATATCATCACCTTCTTTTACGCGTAACGCTTTCATATAGTGACGTCCATAAGACGCACACTCATCTTCGCTCTCATGACCATGAAATTGAATCATCCAACGAGGGCTAGCAGTAATAACCTTCTCAACCCAAGTCTTGTCTGCATCAACAAACAGCGCCACAGGCACCACAAAGGGTGGCAATTTGGCGACTATTTGATTGGCTATTTCAGGAGACACATAACGGGGACTTTTCTCATAGAAAACAAAACCCAATGCATCTGCGCCTGCCTCGACCGCCGCTAATGCGTCTTCTAAATTGGTAATACCACAGATTTTAACTCGGCAATTCATATTTCGGCTCGTCTACACTTGGTAAAAAATGTGGCCCTAATTTGCACACAGGCACATTAAAATGAGATGGGTACTCAGCATCCACAAAATACAATCCATAAGGTGGCGCTGTGATACCGCCTTTTGCCCTGTCTTTTGCATCCAAGACTTGTTGCGCCCATGCCACTGGTTGCTCGCCAGCCCCTATGGTCATCAAAACACCGGCAAAATTACGTATCATGTGATGTAAAAAAGCATTGGCACGTACATCCAAGACAATGTATTGCCCCAATGCCTGCACATCAAAGTTCACAATAGTACGCACGGGAGTGTGTGCCTGACAACCAACGGCACGAAATGAGGTAAAATCATGAGTACCAATAAAGGTTTTCGCTGCTTCACGCATACGATTAACATCAAGCGACTTATAGGTCCAAGTCACCCCTTTTGCCAAAATCGCGGGGCAAAATTCGGACTGATAAATGACGTAACGATAACGACGTGTTAAAGCACTGAATCTGGCATGAAAGTCATCAGCCACAGAGCGCGCGGCGACAACCGTAATATCATCAGGAAGGTAAGTATTAACACCCAAAGTCCAAGCGCGTTCATTACGCTCGGCTTGGGTTTCGAAGTGAACCACTTGCGCACTGGCATGCACGCCGGAATCAGTACGACCTGCACACACCACTTTTACAGTATGGTTTGCAATAACAGATAAGGCTTTTTCTAAACTTTCTTGTACACTTGGAACATCAAATTTTTGGGCTTGCCAGCCCTTATACGCTGAGCCGTTGTACTCAACGACCAGTACCACTTTCTTAGTCACTTGGGAACATTCGCTCCATCATACTTTGTGCTTCGGCAATTTGCTGTTCATTACCAGACTCAACCACATCTTCCAAAATGACTCGAGCGCCTTCTTCGTCACCCATGTCCATATAGGCTCTGGCTAAATCTAACTTGGTTGCCACTTCATCTCCACTGGCATCAAAGAAGTCAAACTCTTCTTCTTCATCACTGGCTTCTTCATCAGATGCCGCTTCTGCTTCACCAAATTCTGGTACTTCAAGCTCATCAGCTACTTCATTCTCCATCTCGGCCAGAGTTTCTTCAATGGAGTTTTCAACACTGTCGTCTGGCACACCATTAAAAATGGCGGACTCATCAACATCTTCTTGTTCATTATCTTCCAATAAATTAGAAACAAAAGATTCTTCTTCACTGTCAATTTCAGGCTCATCGAAAGCAGCAAAATCATCCGTTTCAGGTTCGGCATCCGAAGACGCTTCTTCAACCGCTTGATCAAAAACATCCAGCTCAGGTTCCATGGTCGGAATCTCATCTTCTGCTGGTTCATCTTCGTTATCATCACCTAAATCCAATACAGGATCAGGCAAGTCATCTACCTCTTCAAAACCTGGGAATTCTTCTGGCTCATCTGCATTCTCCAGAATATCTTCCGCGACGGCCTCATCCTCAAAGCCCATTTCATCGTCATCAGTCACCTCTGGGAACTCAGTTGAAGTGACCTCTTCGTCAAAAGAACGGAATTCCTCTGCTTCGCCTGCAGCCACATCTTCATCTGGCGTATCAAAATCAAAAGCAAAGGGATCTTCTTCAGGCAACTCTGGTTTTACTTCCGGCTCAGCTGGCTCCTCATCCATTGCTGCAGCTACCACAGGCGCTGCAGCGACAGTTGCTGTGGCAGGTGACAAATCAAATTCATCCTTTGACACCATCTCTTCTTCGGCTTTTTTCTTACCAGAACGGCGCATAATTAAGCCAATAAGGAATCCAAGTAAAAGGAGAACCACAGCACCAATGGAAACCACAATAGGATTGCCAAACACTTTATTGATTAGAGAGTCGGCTTCCGCCTGCTCTTTTTCACGACGAATTTGATCCGCTTCCAGTAATTGATCGACCGTATTCTTTTGTTCTTGCATGGCTTGCTGAGCGCTGGCAAGTTGTTGTTGTAACTCTGCCATCTGCTTATCTTTCAGACTAATAAGCTGTTCTAATGTTTCCAGCTGATTATTAAGCTCTGTTAGCTGATCTGATAATTCTGTTTTTTCACGCTGTTCTTTATCCAACATCTCCTGTGAAGCGGATAGTTCACTTTTTAAGGATTCCACTAACGCCGAATCATCGCCCTCATTGGAACTGGCTTCTTTCTCCGGCAATACACTTTGTCCAGAGGCCAAGGTCAATTTATCACCCGTATTTTCAGGCGTCGAATCCGCAGGTTTAGCTTCAGCCTGAGTGTTCAACTGAGCTTGTTTCACCTCGCCTTGAGTCGCTCCCCTTGCCGCTTTCAACGCCATCCAAGCATCGTGTTGACGAAGAAATTCCTCTCTGGAGATGTCATTATTAAAAAGTGCTATTTGCTCTTGTGTCGGCAAACGCAGTACCGCACCTTCTTTAAGGAGATTGATATTATCAGAATAAAAGGCATCTTTATTGAGGGCTTGAATAGCCATCATGGCTTGGTAAATCGTCAATTGATTGGAAGGACGATTGCGGCCCGCGATAGACCAAAGGGTATTCCCTCTTTGGACATTCAATTGGCCTTGTGAAGACATTTGCTGTGCCGTTTGTGCCGCTTGACGGAACACACTGCCTGAAGCCGTATTACTTTCCTCTGGAACGCTTGTCTGAGCAGCTTGCACTACTTCACTTTTGGCTTTTTCCACCAATGCAGTTTGATTAAGCGGCACTTGATATTCTCGGACAACCTGTCCACTCGGCCATCGAGCCGCAAGTACAAAGTGCAACTCATCGACCATCAAAGGTCTGTCGGATGATACAGTAACAATTAATTCACCATTATCCTGAGCCACATCAAACTTTAATTGTGATAGGACACGAGTAGGCGCAAAGCCTGCTTGACGAAATTCGCTCTCACTTCCGAGACGAACCAAAATGTCGTCTGTGGTTAATGCACCGACATCGGCAAGCTCAATTTTCCCACGGTACGGCTCATCTAAGCTCGATTGTGAGGTTAACTCACCCAACTCTAATGCGTAACTGCTAGACACATAAAGTGCACCTGACACAGCCATACTGACGAGGGTTTTTCTGAGCATAAGCTTCCCTTTATTTACAAATAACGGACACAAATATTCAACAAGTATCTTACACAGGTGAGCATTTATCAATAGCTTTAGAATCAATGGTTTGGACTTCTCAATACCCTGCTCAAATTTCACACAGATTTTACACAAATCCAACAAACTGAAAGTGGCACAATGAGAGTTTATATGTTCTGCCAACTCTGTCCCAAAGCGGAACAAATTGTTCTTTGACATAAACCCCTGAATGTAGCCCTCACCAATTTGTTGAACAAAAACCACATGCCATTTCCACAGCTTCCAACACCACTTTTGAGCTATTACCTTGGCAAAATAGATAATTTTTCAACGAACACCATAAAATTAGCATCTATTCTTTGTTCTGGCACACATTTCTCCAATTTAACCCATTCGACCAGTTCCAAAACCGCCACTGGCAAGATGCTTTTGAGGGTACAAAACCCTCCAAGGCCCTTCTGAAAAACAAATAATTAAAGGCTTCAACCACAGACAAACTCATCATGGCATTACCCATTGCCGAGTTTTCGATCAATTCCACCACTCGATCTTTGTCTTGCACTTATATCAAATTCATTTATTAAGTCAAACTTAATAAGAAATTTTTTATTATATTTTTCATAGACTTAAAAATGATTTAAATATGTCGAAAAGGCTTTTTTCCGGTCTGTGTAAAGAAACGTCTAGAATCTTCTAGACACAATTGAGAAGCGATATCATTTTTAGTAACAAACTGCTATCAGGATTATGAGGAAACCATGAAAAAATGCTTTGCTGTTACTGCCGTGATCACCGCAGTAGGATTCACTAACGCTCTGGCCACACAAAGCGATCAATCCCAAACCAGCTATCAAATCGAAAAAAACATCACCTTTAAACGCATTGACAACAAAGACATCAAACTCGATCTCTATCTACCAAAAACAAACACTGATACCAAACACCCATTATTGGTCTGGGTACATGGTGGTGCCTGGAAACGTGGCACAAAGGACGCCATCCCCAATAAAAACCCCCTATTACTTCGCTCAGTTCTTGAAGCCGGTTATGCCTTGGCATCTGTGGACTACCGCTTAAGTGGTGAGGCAAGCTTTCCAGCACCGGTACAAGACGTAAACGACGCCATTAACTTCCTAAATCAACACGCAAGTGACTACAATATAAAAGCTGATGAGTTAGTCATGATGGGACGATCCGCAGGTGGGCATTTAGCAGGATTTATTGGCGCCACAAACGCCGCCTATAACAAGGTAGATTTTTACGCTCAACCCAGCTACAAAGTCGACGCCGTCGTCAGCTTCTTTGGCCCTACCGACCTACTTGCCATGGGCACCAAAGGGGGCAAGAAAGTCGGACCAAGATCCTCTGTGTCCATGTTTCTTGGTAGCACCCCTACTGATAATCCAGAGTTAGCTAAACAAGCCTCTTCGACAAGTTATATCAACGCCAATTCCCCAGCTTACATTCAACTCCACGGGGATGAAGACAAACGCGTCCCCTTATCACAAAGCGAAAGCCTTAAAGCTTTACTGGATGAATATGGCGTAGACAACGAGCTTTATGTGGAACAAGGTGTTGGCCACAGCGCACGTATCTTTGATAGTGAGAAATACGTACCTTCCGTCATGGCATTCTTGAAAAAGCATTTTCCAGTCAATCAATAAACCTTATTGCCCTTTCACAACAAAAAAGCCCCGCTACCTTTCGGCAGCGGGGCTTCTTTTTTCAGCTAAGCTGAGCGTTGAGGGATGATTACATCATGCCGCCCATGCCGCCCATTCCACCCATGCCACCCATGTCTGGCATAGCTGGAGCGTCTTCTTTTGGAAGATCAGCAATCATAGCTTCAGTAGTGATCATCAGACCAGCAACAGAAGCGGCTGCTTGAAGAGCAGAACGCGTTACTTTCGCTGGATCTAGAATACCCATTTCCAGCATATCACCGTACTCACCAGTAGCCGCGTTGTAACCGTAGTTACCTTCGCCTTGCTTCACTTTATCAACAACAACAGACGCTTCGTCACCTGCGTTGCTGACGATTTGACGCATTGGCGATTCCATTGCACGAAGTGCTAGGGCAATACCAACATTTTGGTCTTCGTTGTCACCTTCAAGGTTAATGACTTTGGTTAATGCGCGAACGAGAGCAACACCACCACCCGCAACCACACCTTCTTCTACCGCTGCACGAGTTGCGTGAAGGGCATCGTCAACACGAGCTTTCTTCTCTTTCATCGCCACTTCAGTTGCTGCACCGATCTTGATAACCGCTACACCGCCTGCCAATTTCGCAACGCGCTCTTGAAGCTTCTCTTTGTCATAGTCAGAAGAAGAGTTAGCAATTTCAGCACGAATTTGCTCAACACGAGATGTGATGTTTGCCGCATCGCCAGCACCATCAACAATGGTTGTGCTTTCTTTTGTCAAAGTAACACGCTTCGCTGTACCGAGTTGCTCTAGGGTTGTACCTTCCAGGTTTAGACCCACTTCTTCAGAGATCACTGTTGCGCCTGTTAGAATCGCAATATCTTCTAACATAGCTTTACGACGATCACCGAAACCAGGTGCCTTAGTCGCTGCCACTTTAACGATACCGCGCATGCTGTTCACAACCAATGTTGCCAAAGCTTCACCTTCAACGTCTTCAGCAATGATCAATAGTGGACGAGAAGATTTCGCAACACCTTCTAATACTGGTAGCAAGTCACGGATATTAGAAATTTTCTTGTCAACCAATAGAATAAATGGGTTTTCAAGTTCCGCACTCATAGTATCTTGGTTGTTGATGAAGTAAGGAGAAAGGTAACCACGATCAAACTGCATACCTTCTACAACATCTAGCTCATCTTCAAAACCAGAACCTTCTTCTACTGTGATAACGCCTTCTTTACCGACACGCTCCATTGCTTCAGCAATGATTTTACCAACAGACACATCAGAGTTAGCAGAGATAGTACCTACTTGCTCAACCGCACGAGTGTCGGCACAAGGTGTGGCAAGTGCAGCGATTTCCGCAACAACTGCTTCAGACGCTTTGTCGATACCACGCTTAAGATCCATTGGGTTACGACCAGCAGCAACAGATTTAAGACCTTCTGTTACCAAAGCTTGCGCCAAAACAGTCGCTGTTGTCGTACCGTCACCTGCTACATCATTCGCTTGTGACGCTACTTCTTTGACCATTTGCGCGCCCATGTTTTCGAATTTGTTTTCCAATTCGATTTCTTTAGCAACGCTAACACCGTCTTTGGTCACAAGTGGCGCACCGAAAGATTTTTCGATAACCACATTACGACCTTTCGGACCCAAGGTGACTTTTACTGCATCAGCAAGTACGTTAACGCCTTTCAACATTTGCTGACGTGCACTGTCTCCAAATTTCACTTCTTTAGCTGACATGCTCTAATACCTTTTTAACTGTTTTAATCTTGTAATATAAATAGGAAGGACAAGAAGATTTAGGCTTCTACCACACCGTAGATTTCATCTTCTTTCATGATAAGTAGTTCTTCACCGTCGATTTTCACTGTCTGGCCAGAGTATTGACCGAACAAAACAGTGTCACCAACGCTAACAGCAAGTGCTTGCACATCGCCATTAGACTGAATACGGCCAGTGCCCACAGCCAACACCTCACCTTGTGTCGGTTTTTCTGTAGCAGATCCAGGTAATACAATACCAGATGCGGTTGTTGTTTCTTCTTCTTTACGGCGAACAACGACACGATCGTGCAAAGGACGAATATTCATCTCTCATTTTCTCCAAATTAAAACAATACCAGGACTCCCCTGGCAGGACTTATCTCGCATTCTCACGAGAATCTCTATTCGTGCTCATATATAGAGCTACTCAACTATTTTTCAACCCTAGAAAAAAATTATTTTTTATCAATTAAATCATTATCTTCGTTCTCGTATTCTCCTTCGATAATGTCACCCTCTTGGGAAGAACGATACTGACCACCAGCACGCCATTGGGCCCCTCGCGCCATCATGGAACTCATTAATTTAACCACCAACCCTGCGGCAAACAATTTGCGCAAACCAGGAATCAACAGCAAACCACCAATGGCATCCGTAACAAACCCTGGAATCAACAAACATAGGCCGGCAAATAATAACATCACGCCTTCCGCCACTTCGGATGCAGGCAACTCACCACGGCGCATTTTTTCTTGTGCTTTCAAGGAAGTTTCCAAACCTTGCTTACGAATCAAACTCACCCCTACAATAGCGGTAAGAAATACCAATCCTACTGTGGCCAAACTGCCAATTTCGCTGCCGACTTGAATCAGCACCGTCATTTCAATAATGGGCACAAGGATAAAAAGTAATAACGCGAATCTCATGATCACCTTCATTTTTTTTTCAATTAACAGATTACTATGGGCAACAAAGGGACTAATCAAGCGATGGACGAGTTTAAATCGCAAGTATTTCAAATCCTACATCAAACTCGGGCGGGAGAATGCATCAGTTACGGAGACATTGCCAAGCAGGCAGGCTTCCCTGGGTATGCGCGTCAAGTGGGTCATTTACTGAAAAATCTTCCCAGCGATACCAAACTACCTTGGTACCGAGTAATCAATGCGCAAGGACGAATCAGTTTTGCTGAAGGCACAGATGCCTACTTTCGACAAAAACAAAAGTTAGAGGATGAGGGGTGGCTGATTATCGGTCAAAAAGTTCGGCATTTATAGCTATCTTACCGCTTCTCATGAACCACCAACAGCAGCCTTTCTCTGGTCACTAGCATCATTTTAACCCTCAGCGTCAGTCAAGCGTCTCATCTCTGCCAGTAGCCAGCTCCGAAAGACATTAGCGGACTTTGATAAAGGGCGACCTTGCGGAGACGCCAGATAATAATTGTCTTTGGTGGGTAATAACACCTCAAAAGGCGCGACCACTTCGCGTTTCAAAAACTGTTTATTAAGCAAATCTGGGTACGCCAACATGACTCCCAACCCCGCCTCAACCATCAATAATGCGGATAAAAGTGTGTCTACCTTGTGCACGATGACTTGCTCTGGATCAATAGACACTTTCGCCTTATCGAACCATTGATGCCAAGAATGACTGACACCTAATACTTCAATTAATGGAAAGGCTAGCAAATCGTCAGGTGAAGACATAAGTTTTGCATTTTGCCTAGAACAGAACGCCGTCACTTCTGGTGTCACCAAAGGCTCAAGAGACACATTCGGCCATTCACCGTGACCATTGATAATGGCCAAATCATAAGTATTGTCAAAAAAATCATTATCCCAATTGGCATGGATAATTTGCAGACCAATACCAGGGTAGCGAGTACAAAACTTATTTAGGTTATTGGATAGCCATAACGACGAAAAAGCATAGTTTACTTCTAATGATAACCCTCCCTTACCAATGGGTGAAAAAATATCCGCCGTTTTACGTTGTAGATTGGTTATCAAATTCTGCACGACAGGTAAATAAGCCTGACCACTATTAGTCAATGACACTTTGCGATGATTGCGAATAAACAAATCATCTCCTAAATGATGCTCAAGTAATTTAATTTGCTGACTGACTGCGGACTGTGTGAGGTTTAGCTCTCGAGCAGCCGCACTAAAATTAAGCAAACGCGCAGCCGATTCAAATGTCTTGACCCAATTTAGTGGCGGTAGATCATTTTTCATATTTTGCATTACCTATTCTTATCAATAAACCAAAATTAAGTTGTTTGAATAAGTATTTCAATCTATTTAATATGGACGAATCTATCCATTCTTTTTTGAGGCAATATATAACACATGATCATTTCCTCCAGTTCGCCTTGTCATACCGCGCTGATCTCTCATATTGAACTGAACACTCTAAGTCTCACTGTCTTTTGGCAAGATGACAGTCAATCTGAATATCACTATTTATGGTTAAGAGATAACTGCCCTTCAGCATTTCACGCCAAAACCGGAGAACGAGACTTTGATCTATTGAGCGTATCCCCAGATATCCACCCCATCCATTACACCAATAATGAAGACAGTTTGACCATTAACTGGTCTGAAGGACAACACACGAGCCATTTTTCAAATCATTGGCTAAAACAACACAGTTACTCCAATACCTCAGATCATCATCAATCAACCAGCTATCTTAGTTGGGACTGCAGTTTTAAAGAGCGTATCCCTTCTGCTGATTATCATGCCGTAGTGGAGCAAGACAGCGCCCTGTTAAATTGGATGCAGGAACTGGATAAATATGGTCTAACCATCATCGACAACATGCCAAATGAAACCGCCGCCACTGAAACCTTAGCAACACGTATTGATTACTTACGTAGAACGAATTTTGGTACAATGTTTGATGTGGTGTCGGTTGAATCTCCCATCAATCTAGCTTACACAGCAATAGCCCTTCCCCTACACACAGATTTGCCCAATCAAGAAACGCCACCTGGTTACCAGTTTTTGCACTGCTTGGCCAATGATAGCGAAGGGGGTGAATCTATTTTCGTAGATGGTCTCAAAGTCGCGGAAGAGTTGCGCAAAGAATGTCCAGATCACTTTAAATTGCTTTGTGATCATGCTATCCCCTTTCATTTTCATGACGAAGATCATGATATTTTGCATCATCACCCCATCATCAATTTAGACAACTTCGGCAATATAGTAGAAATCAAATACAACGCTCATCTGGCGACGGTTTTCGATCTGCCTGCAGACATTATGTACGACTACTATTTGGCTTATCGTAATTTAATGGCCCGTTTTCGAGACGAACGATTCAAGATCGAATTTAAATTACAAGCGGGACAAATGGTCGTTTTTGATAATCGACGAGTCTTACACGGCCGCAATACATTTGAAGACACCAGAGGTCGTCGTCACTTACATGGCTGCTACGTTGATCGTACCGAATTCAAGAGTCGCCTCAAAACACTTTCCAAAAAAATTCTTAAATAACATAAAGTTAGATTTTATTCGTTAAAATAAGGAGTTAAACGACAAAACAATTCATTGGTCAAACCTAAAAAATTACAAGCATCGAGAGGAACATTTATTATGATGAGTAAGGAAAAGATAGACGAGTTAATTGAGACTCGTGGGGTCTTGAAAGGGCTCAATTCTACGTTAGGGATTACCACCATTAGCTTAGTAGCAGTCTTCGTACTCTATACTATCTTATTGGGAAAAACCGCAAGTCTGCAATTTCTAGGACTCAAAAACTGGATAGAGCAAACTCTGGGCTGGTATTACATTGCCCTGATGCTCGCAGCCTTTCTAGTCTGTATTTATTTTATGATAGCGAAAACAGGCAGCATACGTTTAGGACGTGACGATGAACGACCTGAATTCTCCAATTTTGCCTGGTTTTCTATGCTCTTTGGCTGTGGTACGGGTGCCGGCATGCTATTTTTCTCCATGTCAGAACCCATGATTCACTTTGCCAGTCAATGGAGTGGTGGGAACCCTTTCATGAGCGCTGAAACCAAAGCCGCTGTAAGTGAATTTTTCGCTGCTAAGCAAGCCGCTTTGGCAGCAGGCTTACTGCCAGGTGATGAAGGCTTCCCTATCCCTAGTGATCTGGTTGCTGAAGCCGCTGCCGGTGGTTTAACCTTAACGGTTTTTCACTGGGGCACCGTTGCTTGGGGTATGTACGGTATTGTTGGCTTAGCGTTAGCCTACTTTGCTTTTCGTAAAGGCCTACCCTTGTCCATTCGCTCAGCTTTGTACCCCTTAATTGGTAATCGTATTTACGGACCCATTGGTAATGCCGCCGATATTCTGGCTGTGCTTGGTACCATTTTCGGTATTTCTACGACATTGGGCTTGGGCGTACAACAAATAGGTGCGGGATTGGTGTCTCTGGGACTGATTGAGAAAACCTCTCAGACCGTTACCGTCTGTTCTATTATTCTGGTGACTTTTATTGCCACATTATCGGCCACCAGTGGCGTGGCAAAAGGCATCAAGGTTCTTTCTACAACAAACAGCTATATTTGTATCGCTATCCTGCTCTACTTCTTATTAGCAGGTTCCGGCACCAATTACATCATTGCCAGCACCCTAACAACATTAGGCGATTATATTTCTAATGTGACCTCAATGACATTATGGACTGCGCGTAGCCCTGTCGAGCGTACTTGGCAAGGTGGCTGGACAATCTTCTACTGGGGCTGGTGGATCGCTTGGGCAGCGTTTGTTGGCTTATTCATTGCGCGCATTTCTCGCGGTCGAACCATCCGTGAATTTGTTCTAGGGGTTATTATCATTCCATCTATGGTGGCCCTCGTATGGTTTGGCATCATTGGCTCTGCAGGCATTTATCAGTCAATTTACGGTGCTGATATGAGTATTTACAATGCTTCCGTACAGAACTGGGATTATGCTGGCACCATTTACGCCTCATTTGATGTACTGACGCCTGGCGTCGCTGCTATCATTGCCAAAGCGTGTGCCTTAGTCGTTGTCGTAATCTTCTTTGTTACTTCTGCGGATTCAGGCACCTTGGTATTAGGTCGTTTATTGGCTTTTGGTCGTCGTCCGCCGACACAACAACGCATTATCTGGGGAAGCGTGTTAGGCTTGGTCACTCTTATTGTCTTGCTAATGGGTGGCAATGAAGCACTAAGGGCCTTACAAGCCGCATCCATTGCTGGTGCCTTACCATTCTCTATTGTACTGATCGCCATGATAGCAGGCTTAATCAAATCCTTACGCAAAGACAGTGAGTTTTTGGTCGCAGACGAAGAAGCCGTGAAGAAGATGATCGAAAAAGAAATTGCTGATTTATCTTAATGAAACACTAGCTTAGTAAGACAAAATTTAAGCAATTTAAAACCAGAGTTTATCAAGGATACACTCTGGTTTTTTTATGACTGTACGTTACTTAGTCACGGAAATTTGTGAGAAGGCACAACAGATGAAGCGCAGAGTGCCGCCCCTCCTAACAAAGTCACCAAATAAGCAGTAACAAAAAAAACAGCAAAACTCCACACCTCATTAAAGTCTCGTTTTTTGGTTCAAAAACAGGCACTATGTTTCTAACAAAAGGATTTAATAGACAATTCATCACCCAAAAGAAGGAACTCGATAAGATGAATAGCAAGAAGTTAGATTCGATGATCGCAACCCGAGGTATCTTAAAAGGCCTCAACTCAACCCTTAGTATCACCTGCATCAGCCTCATTGTTGTCTTTGTGCTTTACAGCATTTTGCTTGGCAAAACCGCAAGTTCGCAATTCTTTAACATCAAAAACTGGATTGAGCAGACACTTGGCTGGTATTACATTGCCTTGATGCTAGCGGCATTTCTGATTTGTTTGTATTTCATGTTTACCAAAGTGGGTAGCATCCGGCTTGGTCTAGACAACGAAAAACCGGAATTCTCTAATTTTGCTTGGTTTTCCATGCTGTTTAGCTGTGGCACTGGTGCCGGCATGTTGTTTTTCTCCATGTCAGAACCCATGATTCATTTTGCCAGTCAATGGAGTGGTGGCAACCCCTTCATGAATGTTGAAACCAAGCAGGCGGTTCACGCTTTTTTTCTCGCTAAACAGACTGCATTAGAAAATGGCTTACAGCCAGGACAAAAGGGGTTTCCTGTGCCAAACGACCTAGTTGCCGATGCGGCCTCAGCGGGCTTAACGCTCACCTTTTTTCACTGGGGAACCGTTGCCTGGGGCATGTATGGTCTAGTCGGATTGTCCCTCGCCTATTTTGCCTATCGTAAGGGCTTACCCCTATCCATTCGTTCCGCACTTCACCCTATTATTGGCGACAAAATTTATGGTCCAATAGGCAATATTGCTGATATCCTCGCCGTACTGGGAACCATTTTTGGTATTTCCACTACATTGGGGCTGGGCATCCAGCAAATTGGCGCTGGCTTAGTGGCATTAGGTATTATTGAACACACAACCTTGCCCATCACCATTGGCTCCATTGTCATGGTTACGGCTTTAGCGACCTTATCTGCCACCAGTGGTGTATCACGAGGAATAAAGTCTTTAGCCACCACTAACAGTTATATCTGTATCCTTATCCTTGTGTATTTCCTCCTCGCCAGCGATGGCACCAATTATATCATTGCCAATACGTTAACATCGTTGGGCGATTTTATATCGAATGCCGTGGCAATGAGTTTATGGACAGCTCGAAGCCCTGAAGAAAGAAGCTGGCAAGGCAGCTGGACAATCTTTTACTGGGGCTGGTGGATCGCCTGGTCTGCTTTTGTTGGATTATTCATTGCGCGTATATCTCGTGGTCGAACTATCCGTGAATTTGTCTTAGGGGTAATTTTAACTCCTTCATTGGCCGCTATGTTGTGGTTTGGCATCATTGGTTCTGCGGGTATTTACGAATCCATTTATGGCACAGACATGAGCATCTACAACGAAGCAGTGACAAATTGGAATTACGCAGGCAGTCTTTATGCCGCTTTTGACGTATTAACGCCTGGAACAATCGCTTTGATTGCCAAAGGGTTTGCTCTTATTACTGTCGTCATATTCTTTATTACTGCTGCCGATTCCGGCACCTTAGTCATTGGCAGATTACTCGCATTTGGGCGTCGTCCACCTAAACAACAGCTGATTATCTGGGGCATTTTATTAGGCACAGTGACCTTAATTGTTTTATTGATGGGCGGCAAAGAGGCATTGCAAGGCTTACAAGCAGCATCTATTGCTGGGGCTTTACCCTTCTCACTTGTCGTTATTACCATGATGTATGGATTGATTAAATCGCTTCTGAAAGAGAGCGAATCAATGACTTCAATTCAGCAAGAGACAAGTGGTAATCTAGAAATGGAAAACTTTGAAAACTCAAAATAGTAAAACCTGCAGCAAACAAACCTTATTAAAAAGCCATATTCACCTTAGCAGGTGAATATGGCTTTATAATTAAGTCTGTTTAGAGTGCTGTAATTGCGACTCTAAATCAGTCACGGAAGTTAGTGAATTGCACCGGTTGACCAAGGTCAGCACCACGCAACAAGCTCATGACCTGTTGAAGGTCATCACGCTTCTTACCTGTCACACGCAATTGCTCCCCTTGGATTTGGGCTTGCACCTTGATCTTACTGTCCTTGATCATTTTTACTATCTTTTTGGCTTCCGCCGTTTCGATGCCTTCTTTCATTTTGATGGCTTGTGAAACACGCATACTGCCTTTATCAACGTCTTCTTTTTCAAGGCTTTTTAGATCAATACCACGTTTCACCAATTTCTGATTCAAAATATCCGACAATTGAGTCAGTTGTGGCTCTGCTTCCGCGTGCATAACAACACTGGTTTTATCCTTAATTTCAAAGCTGGCTTTTACCCCTTTAAAGTCATAACGTGTGGTAAGTTCACGATTAGCTTGGTCTACCGCATTGCTGACTTCATGCCAGTCCAATTCAGAGACAACATCAAATGATGGCATTTTCTGCTCCTATGCATTTTCAATCAATTCATTTGGCGCGATAATAACAAGAAATGAAATGAAACACCTAATGGATCACCTTATGAAACGAACTCGTTGGTTAGTGGTCGGCTCAGGCGCCATTGGTCTTCTTTGGGCCTGTAAGCTGAAACGACTCGATCACAAAGTGCATATGGTCTACCGAAGCACCAACCCCGGGAAACAAATCACTCTTGATGCCCATGTTGATGACTACGGTGAACAACAGGCTGAAACTCAGATCTATAAAATCAAACCCTTCACCGTTGCAGAGTTAGAAAAACAATATGACCGGGTTTTGTTCTGCACCAAATCCTTTGATCTGGTTAATGCTTACCAACAAATCGCACCACACTTAACCAAAGACGCTGAGGTAATTTGTTTGTGCAACGGCATGGGGGCACAAGCTGAATTGGCGAAAGTAATGACACCAGAGCAAACCCTATGGGCAGGCGTTACCAACGAAGGGGTTCTAAAAATCGATATTAATCACATCAAGCACACTGGGCTTGGCGATACCTTCGTTGGGCAATGGAACCGTGAATCAACAATGAAGACCTGTCCATTAGAAGGCTTTGGCGTCATCAATATTCATCAAAGGATTCTCGAAAAACTCGCAGTCAATGCTGTCATCAACCCCATTACAGCCATTTTCAACTTGCATAATGGCGACATTCTCAATGATGAATATCAAAACTTGATACAAGCCACTCTCACTGAACTGGCAAGTATTTTTACCCACCCGAAGTTTACTTACGCTGAACAGAGCCAACACCTAACCTATAACAACCTGAAAAATCGCGTCGAAACCGTGGCCAAATTAACGCGCTTAAATCGCTCTTCCATGTTTGAAGATTTGCGCTTGCAACGTCAAACCGAAAACGACTTTATCTCGGGCTTTTTGATTCATCACAGCCCGATCAATCTCAAAGTTCAGCCCTTACTCCATGAAGGCATAGCTCACCCCGAACGACGTGCTGAAGTACAAAAAAAACTGCTAAACCTTGCTTAGCAGTTTTTAATCAGATCCGAATTTAATGGAAAAACGACTGCGCTCACTCAAACATTAGAGCTTAGTAATCTTTTCCTTGGTTAACGCAATTTTCTTCTCTTTGTACAAGGCACCTAAGGCTTTTTTATAGGTTGCCTTACTTACCTTAAAAACTTTATAAATGGCTTCAGGAGACGCTTTGTCCGTTAAATCCGATTCACCACCTTGGGCATCCAGATAGTCCAGCACATCGTCCAAAATATTTCGCACTTTTTTATAACCCACTTCCTGTAAGCTGATATCGATCTTACCGTCTTCACGCATTTGCTTAATATAGGCGGTGGTTTTCTCACCTTTACGCAATTGGCGAAAAGCATCTTCAAAAAACAACACCCCCCAGAAGCGATTATCGATAATGCATTTAAAGCCAATATTGGTCTTATCACCCACCACAATCGACACCTTGTCACCTACTCGATAAGGAGCCTCTTCACGATTCAACAAAGGATCGATTTTGGTAGTCGCCACGATACGATGTGTGTGTTGATCCAAGTAGATAAACATTAAATGAGTTTCACCTTCCTCAACGCGATTCTTTTGTTGGCTAAAAGGCACCAACAAATCTTTTGGCAAGCCCCAATCAAAGAAAGCGCCAACCTGATTCACCGCCACCGCTTTTAAGGCCGCAAACTCACCTACTTGCGCTTTTGGAAAATCCGTCGTGGCAATCAATTTATCGTCCGAGTCCAAATAGACGAAGACTTCAATAGCATCACCCAGCGCCAAATTTTTCGGCACATAACGTTTCGGCAAAAGGATTTCACCCAGTGTTTCAGCATCCAAATAGACGCCAAACTCTTTTTCTTTCACAACGCTTAAGGTATTTAAGCGCCCAATTTGTGTGGCCATGGTTTCTCCGGCTAACAATTTTTCCCGCACTATACTGACTTATCCTGGTATCGCAAGTGTTAGTTTGCACTCATGCAAGCTTGAAAAATGTCTTCCAAGCGTTTTTTTCCCAATGCTTCCATTTTGCTGATGTTGTCACTCGGAATATTTGAGGTATCACCATAAAAGGCAATGGCTTTATCCAAACTGGCTTCACGAAGAATATGCAACATTGGATAGGGCGAACGATTGGTATAATTCGACACATCTTCGTCTTCTGTTCCGGCAAAGCAATAATTAGGATGAAAAGTCGCCAATTGATAAACGCCTTCACAACCTTGATCAAACATTAAGTTTTCCGCCGTTTCGACAAAATCCAAATAACGGTGAAAGTCTTTAAACAGGGTTGGAAAAATCAACAAGGTAGTTTCCGTGTCTGAATGTTCATCTAACCATTGAATTTCCGTCATTAACTCTTCTAAAGCAATGTCTACTTTCTTTGAACGCAACACCACCAAACGCACAGTGTCATTGTCAATTTCACGTTTCGCAAAAGGACAAACATTGTGTTCCACAATAAACCCTTTTACCCAATTCATGGTTTGGTGAATCACCAAGTCGTCTGATAGCAACATAAATTATCTTCTTATAGTCAATGGTAATACTCATCTGCAAGCAATAAGCCAAAAACCCACTTTTGTAAAACGGCTTTTGATTTCGAAACAGCATAAAACAAGGTATCATGCTGCTCATCTGCCTGTTACTGATTATTGCTCAACAACAGGTCTTTTTTTCTGCAATACAATTCCTGCAACAGAGAGATTACATGTCATTTGCTGAGTTAGAGCTAGATTACACGATAGAAGAAGCGATCAATAGTCTAGGTTTTGAGACGCCGACCGAAATTCAACAGCAAGCCATCCCTGTTATTTTAGAAGGTTCTGACTTATTGGCCACCGCCCCAACCGGAACAGGCAAAACCATTGCCTTTTGCGCCCCTGCCGTTCAACACGTACTAGATAGAGACGAAGCCTCAACTACCGCGCCAAAAGTACTTTTTTTGGCACCCAGTCGCGAATTAGCACGCCAAATTTTCAACGTAATTGGCGAACTGACTCAGCATACACGCATTCAATCACAGCTCATTATTGGCGGCACCCCTTACGGAATGCAGCAACAACAATTAAGCGAAGCATGTGACATTTTAATTGCCACACCTGGACGCTTAGTGGAGTTGGACGAAAAACAATGGTTGGATCTAACCGATGTCAGCTATTTTGTCATCGACGAAGCCGATCGCATGTTGGATATGGGCTTTGTTAATGCCATTAACCATATCGCCAAAGAATTGCCCGCAGAACATCAAACCTTGATGTTTTCGGCCACACTTGAAGGTGAGAAAATGGGGCGCTTTGCCAGCGCTTTATTAAGCCCAGAGACAGAACAAATTCGCCTTGGTGAATCGTCACGCACTGTGCCCAATCAGATTCGTCAAATGGCTTATCGTGTTGACGACGATAGCCATAAAGAAGCTGTACTCAAGCACTTACTCGGCAAACAAGGGGTTCAACAAGCAGTCGTATTCGTATCCAACCGTGATCATGTGGATCTGTGGGTACAAAAAATCCGCAACATGAACATTATGTGTGATGGCCTGCATGGAGAAATGAAACAAGGCGATCGCAGTGAACATTTAAAACAAATGAAACGCGGTCGCTTGCAAGTATTAGTCGCCACTGATGTGGCATCCCGAGGTATTGATCTACCAGAAATCAATACTGTGATTAACTTACGCTTACCACGCAAAGCCGACTCTTACATTCACCGTGCTGGTCGCGCTTCACGAGAAGGCGCGCCTGGTGAATGTATTTCTTTGATCGACATTAATGATTTGCCGATGATTGAGAAGATTCAGCGCTTCATGCAAGCCAACATTAAGTTTGGTCGCATCGAAGGGCTAGAACCAAAAACCAAAGCTCGATCATCACGTAATAAGAAGAAAAAGAAAAAAACTAAGTGATTGCTTTCATTTTACTTGAGCAGCAAAAGCGTCGATTCATTAAGCGACGCTTTTTACACTAACAAGCTTCTACCGAAGTGGCACGAACCACAAACTGTTTAGCAGGACAAGCAACCGAGCTAGGCACTTGGGTGATATCGCCAAAACAACTTCCTGCATTCATATTAACGTGATTTATGAGCACGCCGCGATGCACCACAGGCCCCGAAGTTGAGCATTGCACAGAGAAATTCACATTCACACATGATACTAACTCAGGCGTAATTACTGGCAAGGTAGCAAAAACATATTTCTCCCCAAAACAATTTCTTCCCCCCAAACGGGCACCTGAGGTCAGTTTGCTCAAATATATTTGCTTATTTCTAGCCGCTTCTTCTTTCGCTCTCTGCTGAGCCAACAAACGAGCCTCTCTTTCCTGACGACGTTTTTCTTCTGCCAAACGACGCTCTTCCTCTCTTTTACGACGCGCCTCTTCTGCCTGTCGTCTTTGTTCTGCTTGACGTCTGGCCTGTTCTTGTTGCTGTTGTAGATTTGCCAGAGCCTGTTGTTGCTGTTGTTGCACACGACGCTGTTGCGCCTGTTGCTCACGCTTTTGCCGTTCTTTTGCTTGTCGTTGCGCTTCAATCAGTTTCATTTGACGATTAAAATCCGCTTGCTGACGCGCCAAATCTGCCTGTAATTGATTATTCAGCTGAGTCAAAGCGGAGCTCAATGCCGCCATAGTGTCGCCAGATCCAGATGAACCACTTGAGTTATAGCTTGGTTGCTCATCACGACAATCCCAAGAATCCAAATTTCCAGCGACACACTGCGCATATTCTCGAGCAATAGGGCAACGGCTGGCACATTTAGTTTCCAATTTTCGTTGGACCGCGAGACGCTGCTTTTCTTTGTAGTATTTTTCCTGATCCTTACGGTAAACAATCAAGTCATTCAGACGTTTTTTTGAGTCTTGATCAAATACCAACGGACGCGCTTTTTTGATTTCGTGATCTGCACAGGAAAAGTTCTCATCGTCCGCACAGCGATAAGCGGCTTCAATAGCATCATCAAATTCCATTTGATCCAAACGATCCAACTGATCTAATTGGTCCAACATGTTAAGCATGTCTTGCTGCGACGTTTCAGCCATTGTCACCATGGGCACAAAGCTGAGTAACAGACTTATTATCCCACCCATTATTGTGAATTTCTTCATCAGAACAGCCCTTCTAAAGTCTCAATATTATCGAGCGTTTGCACCAGTTCTTGCTCCAGTACCTTCAGCTCTTTTATCCCTTGATGATCATCTGGCACCACCGACGCCACCATAGTAAATATTTTCTGTTGTGCTGGTTGCGAGCCACACTGCAATTCGTTGTTAGCTTGAAAACCCACTAACTGCCTTAGCTTAGGAATGCCATCAAACCTAGGCACCGCCATCTGCACTTGCAATAAAGGTTGCACATAACAATGTTGTAAAAGTTGTTTATCCAATCCCTCTGGCATGGCCTTTAGCTTGGCTTGCATTACTTCCAGCAAATTAAGTTCAACCACCATATCGACGACTTTACGAAACAGCTCAAAACGCAAATACACTAGCTGGTGTTCTTCAAGCAACAATTGCGCCTCTAACAAATAGTCATTATTGGCTAACCTGTCATAAGCAGAATCGGACGATAAAAGATCGTATAGACGTTTTGCCGCACGGGTTTGGCCATATTGCTCTAAACTTGCATACGGATACTGATCAATGACATCCATCAAAGCCGATAAGGCTTGTTGATAATAAAGACGATTACGTGGAAAGTAGTAGCCTTGCGACTCGGCCTCAGCAAGAGAGACAAATACATCACCTCGCGCCAGTGGGCTATTTTTTAACTTATGAAACAGTGAATCCGGACGCAGAAAACTCAGCTCTTGGTCTGATTGCCCCTCCAAACCTAAGGCTTTATTTAATAAATCTTGCAATAAGGTTGCGCAGTTAGCGGTGATAAAACGGTAATTACCTCGATAACTCCAATGAATCTCAGACAAGTCTCTAACTACCTGCTCAACTTCAGGCGCTGTCAAATTCAACGGTAAAGAATACAAATCGCGATCCGCAAGTAAGGTATTGGCACGGAACACTTCACGAAAAGTAGAACCAAATAAATGCGCATCATAACCACCAAAAAAACCTTTCAACAAATTCATGGTGAAGCCATCAATTCGCGCCACGTATCCCAAAAACACATGATTAAAGAGATTTTGTTGACACCTTTGTAAGCTGGATGAGGCATCAGGACACACCAGAAGACGCACCGAGACATGACCAAAAGAGGACGCAACGCCCTCTCCTTCAGAAGCAAAAACCAGATGAATCTCTCGCACATGCTGTGGATTAATGGATACCAATTGCCCGCCTTGATTGGAATCAAACAAATAAAATGGCACTGGATCCTGACAGTTTTGATAAGTCACTTGCGTCTGATAACGTCGTGCAAAATAAGCGGCGTAGACAGGATGACGACAAGCAAAGTCTTCTTCTAAAAGATACGCGCGTAACACCTCAAGGAAAATATCCGACTGAGCTTGATGCCGGTCTTTAATTAAATCTCTGGCGTATTGAAAACGGTTATCCGCCTGCAATGCAGATGACGAAACCTCAACATCAGCCACAGCCTTTTCGACCGTTAACAAAGCAATCAATTGCGCGCACAAGCTATTGTCTCGATGTGCGGAAGCAAATAAAGCTGGTGCTTTATTCAGCAAACCTTTGCCCATCGCATCTTCACAATGAACAACAGGCTTACTTGCCTGATAGGGTATGGCGCATCCTTGCAATAACATGAGCAAGCCAAACAGCAAGCTCATCGAAATGCAGCGCTTCATATCAAACCTATGGCGTCGCCTTTGCCACCATTGCATCCGGCTTGGCCCAACGCACTGCATGACCTTCGATGGCATCTAATCTTTGTTGGATGTCTTTGCGAGCTGAATACACGGTTGGTGAAGAAAGGATGTCACCAATGGTATAACTTGGCAGCCCTGTGATCAGGGTTGAACTGACAGACGCATCAGAATTCTTCATGGCCCTTGGAAACAGACCTAACCAATAAAAATAAGGATTATCGTCCAGCTCTTGTTGCGCTTTTTGCACTTGATATTGACGCTGCCAATAGTCTACTTGAACTGAATTTTTCTCCACGCCTTGACCCGTTTGATAGCGCTCAATGACTCGTTGCATTGCTGCTAAATCCCCCGCTTTGGCTTGCGCCAAATCTGACTCTACAGCTTGCTTAGCTTTGCGCTCCTTTTCAAGCGCCAATTTTCGCGCCGCTTCCGCTTCTCGTTGCTTTTTCATTGTCACACCATAAGCCGTCAGGGTGGCTTTTTCTGGCATGGTTATACGCACTCTCTGTGGTCGATCAGGCGTTGCCTCCACTTGTTGAAAAAAGATTTTTTCTTGCTCTTGATTGATACTTTGTACTGCTTTAATTTGATGGCGACCTTCCTCAACCACCAGGGCTTCACGAGCAAAATCTGTACACTCAAATTTCAGTTCCTCGTTCACATACACCTTGGCACCATTGCTGTTTTCCTGACAATAAATGCCAATTAATGCGCTATCAGCCAGAGCAGCTGATGACCCTAAAACAAGCAAAACAAGAGACACCTTCTTCATAACAACACCTTTCTATTGATTCCATCACTTCGTGATCTATAGAAGCATTTTTTTGATCTGTTTGGCTTTTTTTGTCAAATAAAGGTCAAGATTACTCAAAAAATGTACAGAGGCCAAATCATCAAGGCCAAAAAAAGCCCCTTTCGGGGCTTTCGCAACAAAACGTAACATTTTCAAGTCGACGTCATTCTTCAAACTTAAGGGTATGCTGCTTGCGTTTCGCCTTGGTTTCCAAATATTGGCGATTATGTTGATTAACATGCACCTTTGTCGGTACCAGTTCCACCACATCAATGCCGTGCTCTTTTAGTTGCTGAGCTTTGTCAGGATTATTGGTTAACAAGCGTACTTGCTTTACCCCAAGCGCCAGCAACATATTGGCAGCAATACCAAAATCACGGCCATCCTCAGGCAAATGCAACATTTCATTGGCTTGGTAAGTATCATAACCTTGATCTTGTAAAGCGTATGCTTCTAGTTTGGCATACAATCCAATACCACGACCTTCTTGACGCAAATAGAGGATATAACCCCCTTCGTCATTAATGCGATCAATGGCTTCATCCAGTTGTTCGCCACAATCACAGCGGCCAGAGCCAAATACATCCCCTGTCAAACATTCAGAATGCAAACGTACTAAAGGCACATAATCCGCTTGCTGCGTTTGTTTCGAATTACCTTCAAAATATATCCCTATATGTTCTTTACCTGAGTCATCACCATTAAAGGAAATGAACTCAGCGGTCACGTCACCGGCTCGAACCGGAATCATTACTCGACGCTTAATGGTCAAATCTGTCATTACTGCTCTCTCTAGGGATTATTTACTGCGGTAAAGTATAACGCCCTTACATTTGGTCAATTATGAAAAAATCAATATTAATTCAGCGTTTCTTTCATTCTTTTATTTCTCACTGGCTCAATACCTATTCAACGCATCATGTCAAATGATCCAACGGCAAGGCGGTACGATTAATAATACGTCTCAATAAGAAACTGGAATGCACTCCTGTGACACCCGCTATACGCGTCAATCTACCCAGTAGAAACTCCTGATATTTATCCATATCTTCTACCACCACTTCTAATAGATAGTCTGCGGATTGGCCAGTCACTAGATTGCAAGATTTGACTTCTGGATAGGATTCCACCAAAGATTCAAAGACTTCAAAGCGTTCCGGTGTATGTCTGTCCATACTAATCTGAATAAAAGCAGTTAATTTTAATCCCAGTTTCTTTTGGTCTAATAAAGTGACACTGCGCTCAATCACCCCAGCCTCTTCCAAAGCTTTTACCCGCCGTAAACAAGGAGAAGCAGACAAGCCGACCCGATCAGCCAGCTCTTGGTTGGTTAAGCTAGAATCTTGCTGTAATTCTTGCAGAATATTCAAATCAATCTTATCAAAAACCAAAATATAAGCCTCATATTGCTAATTTATACTTTATATACGCAATATAATGCCATACAGATTGAAATTTCTATAAAAAACGCAATCTTTTACCCCAGAAAGTTCGCTATTATATAGACATAGCGAAATCATTAAGGGAGTTACCACACTTCCTGACAACGCAAACTGTTTACTATCGGAGCTTATCCGCTCCTCAACATAGGAAGGGAAAGATCATGACCTCTTTTGATCACACTAAGTACAGACCATTCCAGCCTGTCGCCATTGAAAATCGCACTTGGCCTGACCAAGAAATCACTAAAGCACCGATTTGGTCGAGTGTTGACCTGCGCGATGGCAACCAGGCACTGGTTGAACCCATGACAGTGGAACAAAAGAAACAATTCTTCGCCCTACTTGTGGACGTCGGTTTCAAAGAAATCGAAGTCGGCTTTCCGGCCGCCTCTCAATTGGATTTTGATTTCGTTCGTTGGTTGATCGAAGAGAACCAAGTGCCAGACGATGTTTACATTCAGGTACTAACCCAAGCTCGACCAGAGTTGATTGAGCGCACTTATGAGTCTCTAAAAGGGGCCAAAAAAGCCATTGTTCACGTTTACAACTCAACCTCGAAAACTCAGCGTGAGCAAGTTTTCCGCTTAGGTAAAGAGGGCATCAAAGAGATTGCTGTAAAAGGCGCACAATGTGTCAAAGAACATGCTGCGAAACACCCAGAAACAGAATGGGTATTCCAATACTCACCAGAAAGTTTTACTGGCACAGAAACCGACTTCGCCGTCGAAGTAGTGGATGCGGTTGCTGACGTATGGCAACCAACACCAGACAATAAAATCATCATTAACTTGCCTGCAACGGTGGAAGTGGCGACACCAAACCGTTTTGCTGATCAGATCGAATATTTCTGCCGCAATGTAAAACAGCGCGATAACATGATCATCAGCCTTCATACTCATAATGACCGTGGCTGTGGGGTTGCGGCGGCGGAACTAGGCCTCATGGCTGGCGCTGATCGCATTGAAGGCACCTTGCTAGGCAATGGTGAACGAACCGGCAACATGGACGTGGTCACTATGGCCATGAACATGTACAGCCAAGGCATTGATCCAGAGTTGGCATTAGGCGATATGGACCGCATCATAAGTGTGGTTCAAGCCTGCACCTTACTACAAGTTCATCCGCGCCACCCTTACGCGGGCGAATTGGTGTTTACCGCTTTCTCTGGCTCTCATCAAGACGCGATCAAGAAGTGCTTGGCGAATCAGACCGACGACAAACCCTGGGATGTGGCTTACTTGCCAATTGACCCTCGTGATGTTGGTCGCAGCTACCAAGAAGTGATTCGCGTTAACAGCCAATCCGGTAAAGGCGGCGTGGCTTATACCCTTGAGCAAGAATACGGCTTGGCATTGCCGCGCTGGTTGCAGGTGGAGTTTAGCCCCATTGTTCAGCAATTTGCCGAGCAAGATGGTGGCGTTGTCAATGCGGAATCGATGAAAGATTTATTCGAATCCACTTTCATGACAGGTACCAAACCTTATCAATTAGGCAAATACGACCACGCCAAAGATGAGGTAGACACAGTTCATGCCGACCTAAACAGTACGTCTGGCACTGTAACCATAACCGGAACCGGAAACGGCGCTCTGTCTGCCTTTAGTGAAGCGTTAGGCAAACACTTCGGCATGCGTATTGATATTATCCAGTACCAAGAACATGCTCTAACGGTTGGCAGTGATGCACAAGCCATCGCCTATGTACAAGCCAATATTGATGGTGATCGTTTCAATGGCGTGGCGATTGATAATGATATTGTATCCGCTTCCGTACACGCACTGATGGCGACTGTTAACCAAAAAATCCTACAAAGCACAGACGCTAATGTCGCTTAGTTAAAACCTAAATGTTTTAAGCTATTTTAAGCATCTTAGAATAAAGCCAGCTATCAAGCTGGCTTTAGTTCATCTCATTTCGACAAGTTTTCATCAGTGCGACGCTCATTTCTCTCCCATCCGGCATTCGATTACCTTTTTAATATACAAAAGCTTGCAAAACGACATTCGATTACCTTTTTAATATACAAATGCTTGCAAAAAGGTAACAGAACAGATCTAGAGCCCTAGATAGTGCAGTATAAAATATAGACTGTACATCCCGAGTCAACTGAGCCAGAACGACATGAATTTGAACCAGATACTGAATCTTATGTGACAATTTTTTTAAAATTGATCGGTTCTTTGGCATTAGCGGGCAAATAGTTTATTTAATTAAACAAAATAAAGTCATATAAATAAACCTAAATTAGTTTAGCCTTCTTAACATGGATATATCAGATCGTATTAGACAAAAAATGACGGAACACAACCTTCGGGCCGTCGACATAACAAGGATGACAGGCGCGACCAAAGGGTCAGTCAGTCAGTGGCTGCACGGTATTTCTTCACCTGGCGGTAAATACATTATTCCACTCACCAAAGCATTACAGTGTGATGCAAATTGGTTGTTTGGAGGCGTGTCAGCCAATTCGCAAACTTCTTCAGCTCATCAAGGAAATGGTTTCATCCCTTCCTTTATCAGCAAAAAGCTGCCTATTCTCAGCTACGCTCAAGCAGAGTCTTGGCGTGAATTTGAAGAAAAAGCCAGCTTAAAAGACCAATTAGACTGGGAATACGCTCCAGCTGCCATTAGCCATCAGGCTTTTTGGCTAATGGTTTCGGGGGACAGCATGGTATCCCCAGTTGGCCCAAGCATTTGTGAAGCCCACATCATTCTGGTTGATCCTTGTATGCAAGCACAAAACGGCGACTTAGTGGTGGCTAAAGTTGGCTCAACCAAAGAAATCACTTTTAAGAAGCTGATCATAGATGCAGGTCAAACCTATCTAAAACCGCTCAATCCAAATTACCGTCCAATTGAAGTCACCGACCAATGCCGTGTCATTGGCGTGGTACGCGAAGCCAGACTAAAACTCTAGCCTTGCACTTACACATCACTTTCTAACAAAGCATCATCATCGAAACCTGCTTCCTTGTTGATGTTTTTACAAATTAAAACACAAGTTTGTTTTTGTGTACACTAAAAGTTTACTTTAATGTACGATATATTAAGAAAGGCATACAGACCCAATTTATCAAGCGAAAAGAAGGGAAAGCTGTTTTTTACTGCAGAAAATTCATACTCGCCGAAAACAACAAGTCGTTTGATGATTGCGAAATAGAGAATAGGTAGAGAATTTAGGTGGCATCTCCACCAGCCGCACCTCGGCACACAAGTCCATCGCTGTGGCTGCTTCCTTCCGGACCTGACCAAATTCACGATTTATTGTTGCGAGGGGACCAGCAGAGACACCATAAAGGAGGCCTGTTGACCTTGGGGCGAGATTATACGCTGCCAATTTGAAATATCAACAGCCTTCTTATGTTTTTCAAATACTTATAAAGTCATTCTAAAACATCCTTTTTCTTCGGCTATATCCTCCTATGTAAATAAGGTAAAATGCGAGCCGTTATTTTTGAGGAGTAGCAAGTTGAAGCTATTTGTAAAAGACCTAACCCACGTCGATTTTTCCTACTATGACACAGAACGTGGCTTGTTGGGCGAAAGTTGGCAAACCGATATTGTGCTAACAGGTAAGCTGAATGAAGAAAGCATGATTTGTGATTTCAGTATAGTGAAAAAACAAATCAAGAAATGGTTGGATGACAACATTGACCATATGCTGGCCATTCCCACTCAGCACCCCAGTAGCACATTAATCACCTTGCCTGATGATCGCCTATCGTTTCAATTTGATCATAAAGATGGCCGTCATTTTCGTTGCGATGCTCCTCAACAAGCTATTTGTTCACTGCCTTGTGACAAGATTACCGCGGAATTTGCTCAAGTCTGGGTTGCAGAGCAAATACTCAATTTATTGCCCGCTGAACTGGAAGCCATCAGTGTTCGCTTTACTCCTGAAAAAATCCATGGCGCCCAATACCAATACAGTCATGGTTTAAAAAAACACGCGGGTAACTGCCAACGTATCGCTCATGGACATCGCTCTACCATTGAGATTTATCAGAATGATGAAGCCTCGCCTGAACTGGAACAGGACTGGGCAAAACGTTGGCAAGATATTTATTTGGGTACACAAGAAGATTTGCTTGACGTTACGCAAATCAATGGCCTGTCGCATCACGCATTTCGCTACACCAGCCAACAAGGGCTATTTGAACTCACCATCAACAGTGATCAGGTTTACATGTTAGAGTGTGACACGACAGTGGAGTCATTATCCGACCACATCGCACACACCTTGGCGAATGAACATCCAAATAGCGTGATACAAGTTCATGCCTTTGAGGGAATAGGTAAAGGCGCCATCTCAGAATATAAGGTAAACAAATGAGTTTAAAAGCATACGAAAACCTAAATAAAGGCGAGACCATTTCATTAGACACAGTATTAGCGAATCTGAAAACAGACGATGCAGGTCTCATTGCGGCCATCGCTCAACAACATGACACAGGTGAAGTTTTAATGCTCGCCTATATGAACGAAAAGTCGATTCGTGAAACCTTAGCAACAGGACAAGTATGCTATTGGTCACGTTCCCGACAAACCTATTGGCGCAAAGGCGAAAGCTCTGGTCATCGTCAGTCTTTGATTGCCATGTCATTTGACTGTGATGGCGACTGTATACTCTTGCAAGTGGATCAAAAAGGCCCCGCTTGCCACACCAACCGTCGTGACTGTTTTTTCTTCACCGTTGAAGGTGATCAAGTGGTCGTGAGTTCAGCGCCTGAAAAATAAATAAACAAGATTCAACAAACATGACGTCCTATTGAACATCAATCAAACTGTGTCTAAAATTCTTGAAATGAATGATCGTATTTTGGCGAGCACAGAACAACAAACATCCGTTATCACTGAAGTAAACCGAAACTTATTGAACAACACCAATACTATAGAGAAAACGACAAACTCGATTCATTCCGTTAACCAATCTGCTGAACAATTAGCAGACTGAACAAAATAGCTTGCTCGCAAAGTAAGCTATTTCAACGTCTAATGTTATCAAGGTGAAAAACCAGTCGAAAAGGGAAACTCAGGTTTCCCTTTTTATATTTTAAATATCTTATGCTTCTTGCTGTTAGGAGAAGAAAATGTGTCGTTGGATGGCCTATCAAGGTGACACGGTTTACCTTGAGTCATTATTGTTTGAACAGGAACATTCTCTTGTTCACCAAAGTTTGAGTGCGAAGAAATCGGAAGTCACCGTGAATGCCGATGGCTTTGGTTTGGGCTGGTACGATGAGCGCAGTGAGCCCGGTTTATATCATGAAATTCTGCCTGCATGGAGCGACAGCAATCTCAAAAGCCTTGCCAAACACATTAAAAGTGGGCTCTTTTTCGCTCACGTACGAGCCTCAACAGGCACCGCCACCAGCCGTTCCAATTGTCACCCTTTCAGTTATAAGAATTGGCTCTTCATGCACAATGGGCAAATTGGTGGCTATGAATCCATTCGCTACCAATTGGATCGTCTTATTCCAGAAGAGCTGTATGGCGAGCGACAAGGGGCGACGGATTCAGAAGTGATTTTCTTGTTAATGATTGCCAATGGTTTGGAACATAACCCAGAACAAGCCATTGCCACCACACTGGCTCAGATTCTAGACATCATGAAGCAGAAAGACATTACAGAAGCGCTGAGATTTACTTCTGTGGTTTCCAACGGTGAAGAGATGATTGCGATTCGTTTTTCCAGCGATGAACAAGCGCCAAGCCTGTACTGCAAAGCCTTTGAGTCTCACATTGTGATTGGTTCTGAGCCTCTGGAACTGTCCAATCAAGATTGGACACTGGTGCCAGCTGGACACATGGCGAAAATTCGCAACAATGAATACCAGATTAAAGCCCTACCAGACTTAATGAAATTGAGCGCCTAAAGGCGCTCAATGTTTTTTCCCATGACAGATTGATTAGCCTAGTGCTTTTCTTCTCGGTACGCATAGGTAGCATCAAAACGCGATTGAATCCAATCCCCTGCCAATACCCTTTGGTATTTCGCTGGTTTTTCCGCAGATTGACAGCTTGGCACACAACTGACTTCTGTTTCATAGTCTGGCTCAACGAAAAACGGGAAAGAATAACGATGCACATCTGGCATAGACGCTCGAACTCGATGGGCGGTGGAAACGTATTCATCGTTTGTCCAATGCTGCATCAAGTCACCAATATTCACCACCAAAGCGTTCTCAATTGGTGTGGCGTCCACCCATTCTCCTTGACGATTTTTCACCTGTAAACCACCGGTTTGATCTTGCAGCAATAAGGTCACACAACCATAATCCGTGTGTGCACCTGCGCCATTGTCATGGCCGACTTCTGGACGCGGTGGGTAATGAATCATACGCAGCACAGTCACATGGTCAGTAAAACAGCGTGTAAAGAAATCGTCTTCTAAGGACAAAGCTTGCGCCATGGAGGTAAGCAACTTTTGTGCAACCTCAAATGCCGCCACATAATAGTCTTGCAACACTTCCAGAGTTTGAGGATCACTCGGATTCTGATTAGGTCCGTACATGGTTGGGTATTTGGCGACCAAGGGATGATCTGCCGGAAAGTCCAACGCCATATCAAAGGTCTCTTTCCAGTCGGCATGGCTGACTTCATCGAGCTGTTCTTCGCCTATGTTGCCATAACCTCTATGGTTCAGGCTGTTTTTAATGTCTATGGCATTTTTGGTGGCTTGCGGCTGATTAAAAAAACACTTTGCTTCTCGCATTAAAGCTTGCATTAAACTGCTCGGAATTCCGGTATTGACCAAATAAAAAAAGCCGATTTCTCGACATGCTGTGTCCAACGCCTGTATTTCATCTTGGCGCACGGCTTCACTTGTACTGGTTAATTTGGCTAGGTCAATAAGTGGGATGGACATCTTTAGTCTCCTCGTCGGGTTTAAGTCCGTGAAGATAATTTCACTAATTTAGTATGTTTGGGATTAAAACGTTTTAACCCGGCTTCACCAAAATCGACAAAAATCATCTGCCTATCATTCTGTTCTTGTCGGACAACCACACCTTGACCAAATTGATCATGACGCACCTTGTCCCCCGGCTTGAGCTGCCTTTTTCCTTCCACCTTATGGCGAAAAGATACATCTGGCGAAGGCCGAACAAACGCCAAGTAGCGCTGAAACACTGAGCCTTTCTCCGTATCAATCACATCACCATCACGTTCCTGATACCAAGCATCGCATATTTGGCTCACCGCATAGGGCTGTGCCTCAAAAATAAAACGTGATAATGACATCGACTTTAAACCGGCTCTGGGGATATTGCCCAGCTTCATTTGTTTGTTCTCGTCAGCACTTGGTGTTTCTAATATCACTAACTTATGACGGGCTCGTGTCATAGCCACATAAAATAAACGCCGCTCTGCCGCCAATTCATTAGCGGCTTGCTTGTCGATTGCACTCAGGTCTTCTTCATAATAAGGAAAACGGCCTTCTTGCAACCCACACAAAAGTACTTGCCCAAATTCCAAGCCTTTGGATTTATGGATCGTCATCAGATGCACACCTTGTGCCACTTCACACTGACGCTCGTTCAAACTGGCAAGCTGTTGCAAAATACTGGCGGCATCGCCTCCCACACCTCGAACATAGGCAATGAAGGCCTCACAAGTCGCGATCTTTTCTTGTGCCTGAATGTCTTTGCTACTGGTGCTTTCGAAGTAACGATAAATACCCAGTTTTTCCAAGGTATGCAGCAAACCTTGTGCAGGATCCTTGCGATATGCACTCAAACTACGTAGCCAATCGGCTCGCTCCAGCAATTTTTTCGCCCGCCAACCTTCTATATTGTCCGCCATACCCTCTATGATTTGCGGCAACAAATGAGGCGCCTGTTTGGCCTGCTGAATCAAATGGCGACGTTGTGCAACGGCGCCTCCTAAACTGGGTACGGTCAGCAGGTACTCAATGTCTTCTGGTTGAAAAAACACATTGGCTTGCTCTAAGCCACCGGCCATCACAGCCAAATACGCCATCAACATGCGTATCTGTCGATTTTCTAATAATGGCGAGTCACCATGCAATTGATATGGAACTCCCTTGTGCATCAACGCCAACTGCACTGGCACCATATCACTGTAAAGCCGAACCAACACCGCACTATCGTCCAGCGATTGCCCTTCGTCTAACCAAGCTTTCAGTTCACCTAGTAGAGCTTTACCGGTTTTTGCGGATTTCGCAAAGGAAACTCGTGTGCGTTCCCCCATTCCCACCACCAAAACCTCGGCATCATTCTCACTGATGACACTGGACGCCATCAAACCCACCGCATGACCAAAGCGAAAGCTGGTACTCAATGGATAGGTCACACTATCGGCAAACTCAGTATCGAATTGGCGCGCCATGATGTCTGGGCTGGCCCCGCGCCATTCATAAATACACTGCTGCACATCGCCTACTATCATCCATTGACAAGTTGTGGGATAAAGGCGCTTTAACAGCTCATACTGGCATGGGTTAATATCCTGAAACTCATCAATCAATAGGTATTGAAAATTGGGCACCAAAGCACCAACACGATGCAGATCTGCTGCGCTTAGTTGGGCAATTAATTCATAAGGATCGCTCAGTAAGTCGGCAAAAAAACGTATTTTTTGACGTCGTCGTAAGCTCTCTAGTTCATCATATAAGGCGATAAAAAAGTGCCGCTCTTTGGACCAAGCCAATTGTTCGAAAACGACTTGAGCAGCATTGTTGGATGCTTTTACCTGATCGATGAAAAGCAACATGTCTTCCAGCCAGTCTTTTTCATCTTGAATGGTGATTTTCTCACCGCGCTTCAGCAAACGCTGCATGGCGTCGCGCAATAACTTGATCAGGCTAAAATCGTCCGTCAACAACTTAGCCGTCTCCAGCCAGCCTTGCTGTTCCAAACGACGACACAAACGCATGCCGAAAGCGTGAAAGGTCATCACGCTGGGGGCACGCCAGCCTTTGTTGGCAAGTGTTTGATGTAAACGTTGAGAGAATTCTTCCTGGGCGCTTTTATTGAACATAAAAACACCGATCTGTGAGGCATCTATTCCCTGTGACAAAAGATACTCAATGCGTGCGATTAAGGTGGTGGTTTTACCCGCACCAGCGACGGCGATCACCTTAGCAGGTCGGCTTAAATCGTGTTGTACCACGGCCTTTTGCTCATCTGTTAAATGGGCAAAGGCGGCGCTCGATTGCAAATTAGTCAAGATTTCATCACTCAAACATTTCCTCACTCAAGATAGTGCCTAGTCTTCAAATAGGTGACCGATTTCTCGGTACGCCAAGTGTTGTTTGCCAGCAATCTTGCCAATCGACTCGCCACACACCACTAAACGACGTTGTACTCGAGCAAAGAAAATACCATTGGTTCGCGACACCAAAGGGTAATGGGATTGATCCACATCGTCTTCCAGTAGATTAACCACTTCGCCGATCACTTCTCCCTCTTCTACCGGCTCACCAATGGCTTTGTGATAACACACAATGCCCGCACAAGGTGCCTTCACCAGATCCATGGCGTCCAGAGGGTAATAATGAACGTGCGATTCATCGGGTTCGGCCAATTCACCTTTCACCACACCGCGATAAATCATGTAATCGAATAAGGCTTGTGCATCTTGCCCTGCAAAAGCATGATTAATATCGTTCTCGCCACGCAGTTCTAACGTCAAAGAACGACAGCCCCATGGAATCAGATGAGCGTAGTGATTTTTCAAACTGCGCCAAACACTGGCATTGGTTTCATCGAAGGAAGCCGCGCCTGTATCCAATTCAGACAAGCCAACCTTAGCGTCCAATAACGCTAACAAAGGCTTAAAGTAGTCTTCAAACTCCTGCGGCACATAAGCGTGCATACAAGCTTCACCAGAACAATGAAGGTCAATTACTTCATCTGCGTCCATGGATAAAGCCAATAAGGTTTTCTTCATGCCTTGCAGTTCGGTTATTTCAGGCAAAAGCGCAAGCTCTTCACGAATCGCTTGGCGCACCAGTGTTAAGTTATTGTCCACTTCCGCACTGACATCCCCTTTGATGCGTTTTTCAACCTTATCACCAAGCCTTGGCCAGTTGCGGTTGAAGTTACCGCCACCGTCTGAAAAGGCAAAGCGCCCCGGAATATAACCGTGAAAATTCTGTGCTAAACCAATGGGATTGGCCACTGGCACTATGATGATTTCCCCTTGAATTAAGCCCGCTTGCTCGGCCTGTTTCAACAACTTAATCAACTTATTCAGGACCAAGAAACCTGGCCATTCGTCCGCATGTAAACCCGCTTGCAAATAGACTTTAGGACGAGCGCCAGCCTCACCAAAATGATGTGCTTTCAGTACTCTTTGCGTGCCCGGTGTCGCACTGGGTAAAACATGAGAATAGATTTGATAGGACATAGAACCTCAGTTTAGGCAGATCCTTCATTGATAATAATGTTACCAATTAGAGCACCCTGTTTACGCTACAAATAATGTCGCGTAGTTTACGCTAAATCACTGTGTTAATAAAAACCAAATACTATAATAAAATCAGTGTAATAAAGGACGAACCTGTTACGTCTAAAGAAAATACTCAAAACACATTAGGAGCTATTTCGTGATCAAATCTGTTATTGTGGCCTCTCTCACCAGTGCTATTTTACTTTCTTCCCTCTCTGTACAAGCCCAATCGACACCTGAGGATTGGCAAGACACCCTACAACAGGCTAAGGGACAAACCGTTTACTTCAATGCGTGGGGCGGCTCCGATAACATCAATAATTACATTCAATGGGCTGCTGATCGCATTCAGGACGAATATCAAGTGACCTTGAAGCAGGTTAAACTCACTGATACTGCCGATGCGGTTAACCGAGTGTTAGCAGAAAAAGCCGCAGGCAAAGATCAACAAGGCTCGATTGATTTAATTTGGATAAATGGCGAAAACTTCCGCGCCATGAAGGACAATAACCTCTTGTTTGGCCCATTCAGTCAGAACCTACCAAACTACCAGAACTATGTGGATGAGAATGCCCGCCAAAGTTTGACGCAAGACTTTGGCACCTCGGTTGATGGAATGGAATCCCCTTGGGGAATGGCACAGGTCATCTTTATGTATGACACAGCCAGCCTTAACAACCCGCCCAAATCCATGGCGCAATTACTGACTCACGCTCAAGCCAACCCAGGTCGCATTACCTATCCTGAGCCACCACAATTTTTAGGCTCAACTTTCTTGAAACAAGCCCTATACGAGCTAACGCCACACCGTAAAGCCCTCGCTCAACCGGTTGACAAAGTAGACTTCGAAAAAATCACCGCGCCTTTGTGGGCGTATTTGGATCAGTTGCACCAAGTGGCTTGGCGCAGCGGTCAGGCTTTTCCATCCAGCTCTGAAGAAATGATGCGTTTACTGGACGATCAAGAAATTGATGTTGCCCTCAGCTTTGATATTTCCGCCGCTTCGGTACACATTGATCGGGGTAACCTAGCCGATACAGTGCGTTCTTATGTGTTTACCGGCGGGACGATTGGCAATACACACTTTTTGGCCATTCCTTACAACAGCAGTGCGTCCGCTGGCGCGCAAGTGGTAGCCAACTTCCTCTTGTCACCAGAAGCGCAAATTCGTAAGCAAACTCCCACTGTCTGGGGCGATTTGAGCGTGCTCGCCTATAACAAGTTAAGCGCAGCGGATCAGCAAAAATTCGATGATTTGCCTCGTGGTATCGCGACCCTAAGCATTGAAGAGTTAGGCCAAACCTTGCCAGAACCTCACAGTAGCTGGGTCGGTGCATTGGAAACCGAATGGCGTAAAAGATACGCTAATTAAAACAAACAGGTGTTTGACTCTGTTTTCATTTAAGAAGTCCGTTATTTATGCCTAGCAAATTCCGCCAGATGGCCACAGGGCTAATTTGTATATTATTGCTTCTGCCGATTCTGGCGGGGTTAGTGGGCACTCTGCTACCCGCTTTTCAATATTTCCCCCCCCTTGGAGAAAATCATTTCTCATTAGCGGCCTGGCGAGGCCTCTTTGCTCAACAAGAATTCTTTGCCAGTCTCAAGCTCACCCTCATAACAGGAATAGTAGCGCCGATTCTGGCCTTATGGATGGCCTTAGCACTATTAGCATGGGGCTACGACAAGCCATTTTTTCGTACAGTTGAAAATCTACTCGCGCCCATTCTGGCCATTCCTCACGCGGCCATAGCCATCGGCTTGGTATTTTTGTTGAGTCCATCCGGCTGGTTGGTAAGACTTTTTAGTCCTTGGCTAACAGGCTTTGAGCGACCACCGAATTGGATTAGCGTACAAGACCCTTATGGCCTGTCGTTGATTCTGGCCTTAGTGATCAAAGAAATGCCCTATTTACTGTTTGTGATGTTAGCCTGCATGAAAAGCATTCGTGCCAGTGACACCTTACAAGCCTGTCAAATCTTGGGGTATGGTCGCCTTACAGCATGGCGAAAAGTCCTGATTCCGCAATTGTATCCTCTGATACGTTTACCTCTTTTCATTGTCATCAGTTTCAGCCTTACCGTTGTGGATCTGGCATTAATCATTGGTCCGAATACGCCTTCTACCCTTGCTGTTACCCTATTCCGTTGGTTTAACGACCCAGATTTGACCATGCGCTTCAACGCCAGTGCTGGAGCCGTATTTCTTATGCTAGCAATTGTATTGGTGTTAGCAGGTTGGGAACTTGGTCATCGTTTATTGAGCCAGCTTACGCGAGCCGAACGCAGTAATGGCAAACGCTGCGGCATTAGCGATAGTCTGTTAGCTGGCGGGGCAGCGTTAGCTTGCATGAGCTTAATATTAGCGATTTGGGCATTATTGATTCTACCTTTATGGTCGCTGACAAAGCGTTGGCGCTTTCCCGACGCCTTGCCATCCAAATGGACCTTGGACAACTTAGAGCGTGCTGCGCCGTTATTGATGGAGCTCACGCAAAACACTTTATTCATCGCCTTTGTTAGCACTTTCATCGCCTGTCTCATTAGCCTTGCTATGCTAGAAATTAAACGCGTCGCCCAATCAAATAGCCACCCACCAAACGCCAATCATACTTTTGACAGCCTTATTTATGTGCCCATTTTATTGCCGCAGATTGGCTTTCTATTTGGTTTGCATGTTTTATTGATTCACCTCGATTGGAATGGCAGTCTGTCAGCGGTCACCGCGCTGCATTTGCTGTATGTTTTGCCTTATGTTTATCTGACCTTGAAAAATCCCTATTTGGCCTACCCACAAGCCTATTTGGAACAAGCCAATCGATTAAACCAGCGCCCTTGGCAAAACTATTTTTTTATTAAACTCGCTATGCTGAAGCCTGTTCTCTTTACCGCCTTTGCCATTGGTTTTGCAGTCAGTATTGCGCAATACCTTCCCACCCTGATTGCCGGTGAAGGTCGCTATAGCACCTTAACCACAGAAGCGGTCACTCGTGCTGCTTCTGGTGATCGTAAACAAGTTGGCAGTATGGCCTTGTTGCAAACCCTGTTTCCAATTATTGTCTTTTGGCTGGCGATGACGTTACCATCACGCTGGACCCGATGGCGACTCTTACTCAAAACCACCTTCAAAGCCATTTTCACCTCATTGCAAAGTAGGAGATCTCGTGCTTAGTCTTAAACATTTCAGTCTTCAACTTGGCGAACAAAGCTTAATACAGAATCTCAGTTTTGATATTCAAAAGGGCGAAGTCTTGTCCATAATGGGGCCAAGCGGTATTGGTAAATCCAGCTTATTGCACTATTTAGGTGGCACACTCGATAACTCGCTCAATGCGCAAGGTGACGTCTTGTTGGATGAAAACAGTCTACAGGACTTAGCGCCCCAAGAACGTCGAGTAGGCCTATTACAACAAACGCCCTTGTTGTTCCCCCACATGAGCATTATAGAGAACTTACTTTTTGCCATTCCCCATCTTCACAACAGAACAATGCGTCAGCAAAAAGCACAACAAGCACTAGAGAAACTGGGCATTCCCGATAAAGCCAATGCCTTACCTGACGCTCTGTCTGGTGGACAACAAGCCCGTGTGGCACTGTTGAGAACCTTATTGGCGGAACCCTGCTACTTATTGCTAGATGAACCCTTTAGCAAACTCGATCCGGCTTTGCGACGTGATGTGCGTAAATTCGTCCTTGAAGAAGTTCGTCATTTTAACATTCCAGCCTTACTGGTCACCCATGACGCAGCAGACGCCAAGGCCATGCAGGGCAAATGCATGACGTTAGCGTAGTAGCAGTACAAGCCCGTGCTGTCTAATCATCGCAACACTTACCCTCTCACTAACCACCAGGTATTTGGCTGCACCCAATTTGACTATTTTTTTATAGCCAAAAAACTTGACAATATTTTTTTTGCCATATATTTTGACAGAAAATTCATTGTTAAAAACAGGGAAGCACTATGTCAGGACAGGTGGTATTTGGCGCACACTATTTCCAACGAAAAAAAGAACAAGAAAAAGTCTGGCGCTACTTAGACAGAGGGGCACACATTATCTTGTTAGCACCAAGGCGATCCGGTAAGACTTCCATGCTCAGGTATTTAGAGCAAAATCCAAAAGAAAAATATCTTTTCTTATACTGTATGGTTCAATCCTGTACCACGGAGAAGGCGTTCTATAAACAAATATTTGAACAACTGTATGATACTGACTTCATTAAAAATTTAGAAAAAACCAACAAAAAAGGCAAAGAACTACTTCGCAAGGTTTTAGAGAGTATTGATGATATTCGTATTGCAGGCACTGGCATCAAGTTAACCGACAAGAGTCGCCATATTACTCATCAAGATTTAGCCACGGTGATTCGTAAACTGCAATTGGATAAAAAGTTAGTCATTGTCATAGACGAATACCCCGATGTGATTGAATCCATCTATGACAATGAGGGATTATCCGCCGTTAAAAACTTCATGAAAAACATCCGTTCCCTCTGTCAAGACACCTCACTTGCTCCGATAGTGCAGTTCATCTTTACAGGTTCAATTGGTTTAGACTCTTTGGCCAATCGACTGAACGTCTCCAACCTCATTAATGATCAACACAAATTAAACCTCGCCACGCTCAACACAACGGATGGCATCGCATTTATTGATTTTCTTACTGCCAAAAATGACAGCCCATTGCAGATCAAACACGAGGTGGCGCATTATATGCTGGATAAAGTGCAATGGTTAATGCCTTACTATATTGAAATCCTATGGGAACGGCTTGAAGACCATTGCCTAGACGTGGACCAACTTATTCCTGAAAACGCACAGGTTGACGAGGCCTATAACACTCTATTTGACCAAGCGTATCGTTCCAATTTTAACCACTGGGTGGAACGCCTGAATCGCCTCAAAATGTCCGAAAAAGCCTTAGCGAAAGACTTTTTAAACTTACTCGCCAAATCGCAACAGGTTTCCTATAACGAATTATTTAATATTAGCCAACAAGAAAAATACCAAGACACTCAGCATAGCTATGTCATGGATTGTCTAGAACATGATGGCTATCTGTTTGAAAGCGAACCCAAAATTTACCGCTTTACCTCACCCATATTAAAAGACTGGTGGAATCGATATGCCGACCGTGCCTTATAAAAACGAAATACCTAAAAAGTACAACCCGCAAAATACCTCCGCAGGGGTATTAAAGAAAACCTTTGCCATCAGACTGAAAGAATTTCAACGGCTTTGGAGAGCCATTTCACAATCAGACATGACCTCACCAGAGCAACATTACATTGTGCAAGGCGTAAGAGGCGCAGGTAAAACCACCCTACTGACTCGACTTTACATTGAAGTGGAAGAAAATGACGCCTTATCCCCTTGGCTGATCCCCATTCAGCTGAAAGAAGAAGAGTATGGTATTAACTCTTTATTCAGTTTTTGGCTACGCATTGCCGAGGATTTAGAAGAACACGCTTTGTATGGAGAAAGTTTTAAAGGCTTAGCGGAACAGATTGAAGACATAGAACCCGAAGATGGCGAAGACGCCAAAATGGCCTTCAAGCTGCTCAATAATGCCCTGAATACCAAAACCAAAAAAATCATCCTGTTTATTGATAATATTGCTGAATTGTTTGATCACTTCTCCAAACTCGATTTAGCCATACTTCGTGAGGTATTAAGCCAAAATACCAATATTAGAATGATAGGCGGCTCGGCCGTTTCTCTTGAAAATTTCTATGATCACAAACACCCTTTCTATCAATTTTTCAACATCATTACCTTAAAAAGTCTCAGCCAACAAGAAACCCTAGATTTGCTTTTAGCGCTTGCCGAAGCCGCAGGAGAAGAAGCGGTTAAACAAATTACATTGGCCATCAAACAGCAACCGGAAAAAATCGAATCTATTCGCCGTATCACGGGCGGCGTACCAAGAACCATGGCGTTATTATTTGATATTTTGGCGGAAGGCCCTCATGGCTCCACCTTTGGCTATTTAGATGACACGCTAGACATGGCGTCTCCTATTTATAAACACCGAATGGATGATCTAAGTAAACAGCAAAAACCCATAGTGCACGCCATTGCGAAGCACTGGGATGCCATTTCGGTCAAAGAAATTGCTCAAAAAACCCGTATTGACAGTAAAACCATCTCGGCTCAGCTATCTCAATTACAAAAACAATGGATCGTCGAAAAAATTCCGACCGACAATAAAAACCATCTGTATCGCATTCAAGAACGTTTTTTCAATATTTGGTATTTAATGCGCTATGGCCGCCGAAGAGACAAAAACAAACTACTTTGGCTAACGCGATTCATTGAAATGTGGTGTAGCAAGGAAGACTTAACCCACCTGATAAGCAAGTTTTCTGACGGGCTACGCCAAGATGCTTATTTACCTGGCACCTTGGCTCTCACATCAGCATTATTGGGCTGCAAAACCATTAACATCGATGAGAAAGAGCAGATATATCAGCATGCTCACAACTTTTTCCAACAACATGAATCTAATTTGATACAAGCTCTGCCGGAGATAAGTTTTAAAGAATACGGCCTGGAAGCATTTAATTGCATGGACAATGGAGAGTTTGAAAAAGCAATAAAATATTTTGAAAAAGCAATCTCAAAAGGCTTTGATCCGGTTTACTTTGCAATTGGTTTCATTTATCAATTTGAACTCAACAGTCCTCACTTAGCAGAGGAAAACTACCTTAAAGATATCGAGCATAAAGAGAATGGCCATTCTTATTTTTTCTTAGGGACTCTATATGAAGATGAACTTGAAAACTTACAAAAAGCAGAAAAAGCTTACCTTAAAGCCATTGAACACGATTACCAAATAGCGTTTAGAGCCATAGCTAGACTATATTATTCATTCGCATTAAATGACAAAAAAAACCTAGCTTTCAATTATGCCAAACAAGGTGTTAGCCATGATGAAGATTATTTCAATTTATATATCTTAGCATGTGTTGCTCTGTGGAACGATGAGCTTGATGTTGCAATAGAAGCGATGGAGAAGATTTTTATTAGAGATACATGGACGAAAGAATTTAAAGAAAACACTGATGATATGGTCAGTGTATTCGCATTATTTTTAGCAAAAAAACAAACTCACTTTGTTGCTAAATGGTTAAAAAAGCTGGATTTAACAGAACAACTCAAGCCTGTTTATTATGCTGTCATGTTTCTAATGAAAGATGAGTATCCCAATGAGTATTTGCGCATGGGATCGGAACTGGAAGAAACCGTCAAAGAAATATTGGTTGGGATCGAGCAATTAGCGCTGAAGTATCGATAATCATGGTATCTTATTGGACGAACCCTTTAGCAAACTCGATCCGGCTTTGCGACGTGATGTGCGTAAATTCGTCCTTGAAGAAGTTCGTCATTTTAACATTCCAGCCCTACTCGTCACGCATGATCGAGAAGATGCCCAAGCCATGCAAGGCAAATGCATTGAACTGAGCTCATCAAGTTAAAGATAAAATATAGCGAATTGCATTCTTTTCGTAATTGTCTTGTGTTTATTGCTTATGCTATGTACAAAAGGAAAGTACCTATTGTTATTCAAAACATTAAGGAGAGCAAAATGACCACAGTCTTAAATCATGTTGTAAAAACCATTAAAGGGGATGCGATTAACCTTTCTGATTACGAAGGCAAAACCTTACTCCTAGTGAACGTGGCATCAAAATGTGGTTTGACCCCACAATATGAAGGATTAGAAGCCCTTTATAAAAAATACCAAGCACAAGGCTTGGTAATTTTAGGTTTTCCAGCCAATGATTTTGCTGGCCAAGAGCCCGGCACAGACGCCGAGATTCAAGAATTTTGTAGCCTAACCTATGATGTTAGCTTTCCCATGTTCAGTAAGATTGTCGTAACAGGGGCCGAAACTCACCCTTTGTATCAAGATCTCACTCAAGCGGTTCCTATTACACCCAATCGTGAAAACATGGAAAATATGCTTAAAGAGCATCAGATTGAGCCAACCCAAGCCCCTGAAGTAGTATGGAATTTCGAAAAATTCCTCATCAGCAAACATGGTGACATCCAGCGTTTTGCTCCAGATGTGGACCCCAGCAATGAAACATTGATTGCTGCCATAGAAGCAGACCTCAATTGAGGTCTGTTTTACTCAAACAGCGATTAAACCACCTCTTCAATTAAGCCCCGATAGCTTTTAATGAGATGTTCAGCTGAATATTCCCTTATGCTCGGAGCAAGCCTGTCTTGCTCCGGCATTTGTAAAAGACAATCCACTGCCCCTTTCGCCTCAATTACTTCATCGTCCAATACACTTGGATAGAGAAACACATCATCAAACAATTCTGGATAAACTTGGCGTTGTGGTAAGAGTGGCAAACAGCCCATAGCAACGGCTTCCAGCACCGACAAACCTTGAAACTCGTGCAAGGCCGTGGAGATAAAAACATCTGCTGCACGCAATCTAGACAAGTACTCTTGTCGGCTTTCGGCAAAGCCAAACTGAGTAATTTGATCAGCAAACTCGCTCTGTATCTGATCGAACACTGCTGGGTAATGGCGAAATTGTTCGCCCATTATCGCCATCTCAAACCCCAGTCTACGTTGTTTTAATTCTCGTAAGATGGCCAACAGACGCTCTGGCCCCTTGTCAAACTCCCAGCGAGCAGCCCACACCAGCTTGAGTTTGCCTTGTTTTGCAGACTTTACTCTTCTGGGTGGCCATTGCTCCGCTAAGGGTAAGGACAAAGGCACAGGAATAACGTGTGAACTTGCTTGGGTGGCATTGAGCCAGTCGGGCGAAACATAGTCAGGCAACTTCTTTAATAACGCCTGTGCGCCCTGAAAAAAGCTAGTACGATTAAATTCACTATTAAACACGCATTTATCAGCCGCCAACGCACTGTATAAGGTGACCATTTGCATTTCCACTAGCCCCTGCTGCTGATCATTTTCAGGGTAAGCAAATTGGTTCTCATGAAAATATAAGATCCAAGGCAGATTTTGCAGATCAGGGCAAAAGGCTTTTAGTCCAACACAATCGGTCATGGAGGTGGCGATCACCAGATCATAAGATCTCTGCAATGCGTCTTTGAATTTGGGATCAAAAGCAAAACTCATGGCGTTCCCACGAAGGCGCCAAGCAAAGTGCCTTGCCGGTAGCGACAAGTATTGCCAAGTGTGTTCCGGCATCGCCGCCATCAGCGTCTTTGCCCAGGCTTTATGACTGCTTGCCTCATACGCACTGATTAATAAAATTCGCACTGGCTCATTTTCCTTCTAGCCCACACTCTTAGACTCGCTTATCATGTAATAAAGCAACACATCCGATAAGGACCAAGATGATTATTCAACGTCACGATCAAGATATTACCACGCCAACCGGCACCATGCGCTGCACTGTGTTCCGTCCAACAGCGGAAGGCCGTTACCCTTGTATCATTTTTTATTCTGAAATTTTCCAACAAACCGCCCCCATTGCTCGCTCAGCCGCCATCATGGCGGGACATGGCTTCACTGTGATTGTTCCAGAAGTATTCCATGAACTGAACCCTATCGGTACGGTGCTAGGTTACGACGATGAAGGCAAAGACAAAGGCAATTCGGATAAATTTACCAAGCCATTGGAGTCTCACGATTCTGATACGGTGGCCATGTTAGACTACTTTGCCCAGCAAGATTATTGTAACGGTCAATTTGGCAGCATGGGGGTCTGTTTAGGCGGTCACCTAGCCTATCGCGCCGCATTAAACCCTCGCATTCAAGCGGCATTTTGTCTCTATGCCACCGACATTCACTCCAATACCATTCCTTGTCAGCCTGACAATGACTCCTTTACTCGCACTGGGGAAATCCAAGGGGAATTGGTTATGGTTTGGGGCAAACAAGACCCCCATGTGCCAAGCGAAGGACGGCAGAAAATTTATCAGCAGTTGATGGCGACTGATCGTTTATTTACTTGGTATGAAGTGAATGGACAACACGCCTTTATGCGGGATGAAGGTGATCGCTACGACCCTGCGCTGGCGTTGGAGTTTTACACCAAAGCCATTGCGCTATTTCAACGCACCTTAAACACAACCAATCACTAAAGTAACGGAACAAAGTCCACATTGGCCCATCCTAGAGAGTCCTTGTCGTTTGCAATCACCCTCTAGGATAAAGCTCGCAAAAGATAACTTGATTTAAAAATATTCATCAGTAACTCTCGCGAAAAAAATCTTAAATGGTGTTTAGCCGAAAATTGCTTCTAGCCGAATTATTGTATGCTTACATCAAAGCGTCAGTGACATGAAGCCCGTATAGACAGATCATGCCCACTAAGCCGGTTAGAAATAAGTAATAAAAAGTGGGGATGGCTGTTTTACGAAGTATCGTACCTTCTAGCCCCAATAAACCGACTGTCGCCGAAGCGGCAACCACATTGTGTATTGCAATCATATTACCAGCGGCTGCGCCTACCGCTTGCAACGAAATAACCAGTGCACTTGATACTTCAAGTGTTTGAGCAACTTCAAATTGAAACTGACTAAACATCATATTGGATATCGTATTTGATCCCGCAATAAAAGCCCCTAGTGCGCCTATCGCAGCACTAAATGCTGGAAAAACATGCCCCATGAAATCTGACACGATATTGGCCGTCATCACTGGCATACTTGCCAAGTCCGCTTGATTTACCCCAGAGTTAATAAAAATTCGAACCATAGGAATGGTAAAAATTAAAACAAATCCCGCTCCGATCAGAGTCTTTGTTGATTCTCCTAACGCCTTGGTTAAAGGCATGATCGAACGAGTTTGAAGTAAAACTGCCAACAAAGCAGAGAAAACCAACACACCACCTGGTAAATAAAGAGGAGCAAATGAAACTTCAATGCCCGTTTCGCCAAATAGGTCTTTAACAGCGATATTGACGGAGAGTAATAAAGCTTTAAAGTCTGCATTAACGCGACTTGCAACAAGCATCCCAGCTAATAAAAGGTAAGGAAACCAAGCGGTGATCAAGCCCATTGACTTACCCTTGTTGTTGTCGTCATTATCGTCCAAATTCATTTTTAATGACCCCAGCCACTCGCTTGGCCACGCTTTTTCAGGTTGAAAGTCCCAACTAGAGTTTGGCACTAAAAAGCCTTTTTTAGCCGCAGTAACCACCAATGCCAGTCCAATCAGCCCACCCACCAGAGAAGGAAACTCTGGCCCGAGAAATACCCCCGTAAGAGCATAAGGCACAGTAAACGCCACGCCAGCAAAAAGCGCAAAGGGAAGAATAGTTAAGCCTTCTCTCCAGCTTTTATTTTTACCAAAAAAGCGTGTCAGCATGATGACCATGAGCAGTGGCATCAATGTCCCTACGACGGCATGAATAATGGCCACATTGGAAGTAATCTGCTGTAAATAAACATCCCAAGTCGACCCATTGTTTAACAATGACTCAGAGATTTTATGAGTATCGAGACCTTTGCTAACTCCGACCAAAATAGGCGTGCCCACTGCACCAAAAGAGACGGGGGTGGATTGAATCATCATCCCCATCACCACAGCAGCTAACGCTGGAAAGCCAATGGCCACCAACAAAGGCGCTGCGACCGCTGCAGTCGTTCCGAAGCCTGATGCGCCTTCAATAAAAGAACCAAAGCACCAAGCGATAATAATGGCCTGTACTCGTCGATCAGGCGAAATATTCGTGAACCCATTGCGTATGATTCTAATCGCGCCCGTATGCTTTAGTGTGTTCAATAAAAATATCGCGCCAAATACTATCCAGAGAACTGCCACCGTGATACCTAGACCTTGTACCAGAGAAGCTAACACGCGAGTAACAGACATATCCCAAAACAAAATGGCAATAGCAATGGTTAATAAAAGTGGGATTGGCATGGCTTTTTTAGCAGGCCAATTAAAGCCAACAAGCAATAATGCCGCCACTAAAATCGGAGAAAATGCGATGAGTGCTAGAAGAGAATCGCTCATAAACTGTCCTTTTTATGTTGGCTCATACAAGGTGAATTAGACTCACTGAAAAGCACCGAAGTACCATAAAAAGTATAGCTATTTATTTATGATTATTTTTAAGATGAGCAAATGTACTGGTTTATTTTTTAGGATATCAGTTGATAGCGAAAAAGATTGACGTCAAAAATGGCATATTAAGATAAGAGCAAGGCAGGATCAGGTTGCCGTAATAAGCAGACTTGTTCGTACCTTCCCTAGCGACCCTAGGGGGTTATGCCATCTATCCACTTAGCAAACCACTGTCTAATAAGGTCAAGTCGCCTATCGCACCTATTCGTACTCGTTACCTGACCATATCTCACTATTGATAACGGCTCAAAAAATGAGACAGAATGAAAGAAGTGGCTTATTCGCCACGCCATGTTGGAGAAAGTGCCACCTCGCCCAACTCCCCAGACACCCACATCTCGCTGTCTTGAATGGTTACATTCAGTTGCATTGAGCGCGCACAAATGTTGGCTAATTCCACCACCTGATGTCCTGGAAAATGCAAGACGCGCAAATTATCAAAACGACTGTTTTTGCCTTTATTCTGCTGCCACCAAATATCGGCTTTGTCGTTGTAATTCACCACCACCACTTGCTGAGCGCGACCGCAGGCTTTACGCAAACGTTTTTCATCAGGCTGGCCCAATTCCACCCACAACAAAATCTCATCTGAGAAATTCTTCTGCCACAAATCGGGTTCTTCTTCCGTGCTAAGTCCTTTCGTAAAACTCAGCTGCTCATCCCCTACTTTTTCATCCGCCAACAGAGCAAAAGCGGCTAAACGCACCATCATACGCTCCTCCGTTTCCGATGGATGCAATGCCAAAGTGACGTCATAACCTTGGTAGTGATGTCTGTCCATGTCCGACACCTGAACGGACGCTTTATAAACCGTTGCTTTAATTGCCATAATTACTTCTCAAACAATAAGATGGAAAACCGCGCGCATTGTACAGCAAAATGACAAAACAAAGGGCGTCAAACCAAAAATTAAATTTTTGTTATTTGCATATAAGTGTTTGACATAAAGAAAATAATCAGGCTCAATAAAGAAGCTCAACGAGCACAATTACATCATTGGACTAAACAGAGAAAAGGAGAAGCAAGATGACACAATTCTATCTGAATAATCACCAAACTTCTCCTATGGCGACGACTTGTATTAAACAAGTGCGATCAACCTCTATCTGTACGCGTTCAATGTCTGTGTAATTGCATCATTGACCGCGGAATTTACGCGGTCACCTCTTTTAAATCCTCGTAAGTTCCGCTTTAAATTTTCTATTTGGAGAAACTTATGAGTATTATTGCCCTATTTAACGCCGCTAAAGATTACTTTGAAGCTCGTCGTACCAACCAAATATTTCGTCATTTAGACGACCATTATCTAAAGGACATTGGTTTTTACCGCGATAACGGTCGCATTCGCCCTCTCTCTAGCATCAACCATGACGACAACGAACTGCCGGTAAAAGCACCAATACCGCCGGGAGAGCAACCGAGCGACAGCTAACAAGATCGTCATCTGACCCCCATTCAGGTGACGGTAAACAACAGGCCATGATGGCCAATACGCCTTTCCTCCTTCATGATTAAGGAACGAAAGGCGTTTTTGTTTTGCTATTTTTTTTGCACTTCATGATCCATCAACAAATCCACTTCCGTCACTTCACCATTGGTCGCAAGGGATGTTTGTCGGATGTATTTTGCGGGGCACCTGTGATGCAAATGCATCCAATTCCAAACATGGGATTGATTTACCCCTAACTGCTTGGCCAATGCAGTTTGACTTCCAACGATAGCAACAGCTTTTGCAATGGCTGACATATAACCTCCTTATTTACAACCTTTGTTGTATCTAAAAACAGTTTTTATTGTTTGTCAAATACAGATAAAGTTGTAATCATCCTATTTATGAGTATTTCAAAACGTGTCAAGGACAAACGAATTGAATTGGGACTAACTCAAGTTGAGTTAGCAAGTCGTGTCGGTATTACACAACAGTCCTTACAGAAAATAGAAGATGGTCGTACCCAAAATCCACGAAAATTACTCAATCTCGCTAAGGCTTTAAACTGCGAGGCTGATTGGCTCTTAAATGGACAGCAAAACAAGATTCGCGAAGCCACAAAACACTACCAAAAGAGCATTAAACGACCATTACTTGAAGCCGCTCAACTTATCCATACCGATGACCTAGAAGAGCCATTATCCATTGCCAAACACTTCATCGAAGCGCCCGAAACCTCTAGCAGCAATGCATTTTGGTGTAAAGTTATTGGTGACAGCATGAACAGCCAAACTGGTTTATCTATACCAGACGGTTATCTGGTATTGATAGACCCAGAGCTGAACCCAATTCACGGAAGCTTTGTGTTGGTGAAAATCCATAAGGCACAAGATGTTACCTTTAAACAACTTGTTATGGATGCGGGCCAATCTTACCTAAAACCTCTTAATACCCACTATTTACCTGTTTCTTTAAGCCGCGACGATAAGATTATCGGAGTCGCTCGAGAAGTAAAACGATTGCTTATTGATTAAATAGAGTCTCATCAGAAATAAAAATGTCATAACGGTTGACTTAAATACAACTTAGACTGTAAATTATAGGACGTAAATTTACAAATCTAAAGAAACTAAAAGGAATTACACCATGTTAGTAGTGACTCGACGTCCAGGTGAAACCATCATCATTGGTAATGATATAAAAATAACGGTACTAGGTGTACAAGGCAATCAAGTGAGAATTGGTGTGAAAGCACCACGTCAAATCAGCGTACACCGACATGAGATCTATAAACGCATTCAAGAAAACCAAGCCTTAGAAGAATCAAATGAACCCTCATCAAACATTCCAGCCAAAATAGAATGACCTTGCAATTTTATTTTTTGCCTTCTAAATTAAAATAGCCCCAGATGTAGGGGGCGTATTTTCATTTTTGAAGGATTAAAAGATGACAGACTTAACACAATGTTTGAAAAGGAACCTCCCAATTTGGCCAACCCTGCTTGTCAGTGTGCTTCTAACAGCCTGCTCAACGTCACAACAACCCACTTCACTTCCAGCACCCGACATTGAAGGCAACTACACGGATAACTACAACACCCGTCAAGATATCAAGGCAACCGAATGGATCATTGCCGGTCAATCGGTATTTGATTATCAGTTAGTTAACAATGCAGAAGCTTATCTCACAGCAAAAAACAGCCCTGCAAACCCATACTATGCTGATAAATTTAGCCGTTTTGAATGGACCTATTATTTAGGGAATACTTGGTATTGCCAGCAGGTTTATGATGCTAATACGGCAGCCGATGCCAATAACTTTACGCTTTACCCTAAAGCAGACAACAGCAACCCAACCACTGGGGGATGTGGTCTAAATGGCTATAATTTTCCATGGAGTAAACTGATACCAAATTGATTCAGCAAACATGACGTCAATTTGATCAAGGTTGTCCAGCCCAAAAAACTTGAGCCAGACAGCCTTTTTTATGGTTGCGCTTTAAAGAGTTAACAAGGCATCATGACCCAAGCAATCACATCATTACGATAGCCATCATCACGTTTATACTCACGATAACCTGTCGACTGAGCAGCCCCTATTAAAAAAGAGTGGCCAGAGATAGTTAGCGCACAGGCCGTGGCACCTTCACTTTTCAGCTGCGCAACATCAATTTCTGGCATGAAGTGCTGACCAATAACATACGCGTCTGACGTACTAGAAAGTATCTCGCCTGTTTCCGTTGTAAACAAGGCAAAGCTGCCCTCCTTCACCACACCATTTTCCTTGGGCAGAATATCTTGCAAGATGGCTTTAAACTCCACACTAGAGTCAAATACAATCCCTATCCCCCCAACAATGTTCGCCGAATCATTGCTATCACGGATGGCGGCATTGTAAATGTAGGTTTTTTGTTGGTCATAACAATCAAATGGCACAAAGTCTGACACCCGATACGCGTAAATATCATCCAACTCATATACCGACTGTCCTGCAGACTGCGGCTCAATGGCTTGACCAATACGCTCTTTATATTGATCATCCGAAAACGCCACATAACGGCCTTGCTGATCAAACACATAAAGCGTGTGATATACCGTATAAAGAGAATGAATTTTCGCTAACGTGTGTTCAATGCGCGTTCGATCGACCGTTTCTGATGACAATTCTGATCTCAGTAATGAGTTCAACCCCCACCAACGACAATCATTGGCTCGTTCATACAAATTGCGGTCCATAATGTCTACCGCCAAACTGGCTTGTAAACGCATGGCATTTAACTGACCTGAAATAATGGTAGCGAACAAGGAACTTATCGAGTCAGCAAACACGCCATCTATATCGCGACCTATTTTCTTAATGGCCTCAAGCACTGGCATGAATTCTACCGCTTCCTTACGCGCCGCCGTTATAATGCCATTCAAAACGATTAACTCAAGATCATCATTAATCGCAGTGGAACGGTTTCGAATGTCCAATAAGTCATCCGATACAAGCCCAGTGATGATGTCGGCATCTGTGCCCATGGATGATGCCATTTCTTCCTCAGCGGAATTGGGCAAAGTTGCTCGGGTGTTAGACTCAATCTCATGAATGGAGACCAAGGAACTCATCAGCCAATCTTTTGGACCTGCATAGTCTTGATAAGATGTACCCTCGGCACAAACCTGCACCAATTCCTTTCCATTGGCCGTCACTAATTGTGGTTCTAATGCAACAGATAAGCGATCAGGCAAGTCTTTTTGGTAATTAAATGGCGCAAAAAGCACATTTCCCGCACCATTTAAGAGCAAGAAATGGTTCACTTCGTCTTCCGCTAATAAGTTATTGATGATGCCTTCTAACTCATTTTGAAAACGAAAGCTGAGCACAATCACACCAATCACAACCCCATTGTCCACCACAGCATTAGCGTACAAAAGATTGTCTTCATGACCCCCCATCAATTCAGAAACACCAAAATACTCCACATAATCATCAGGGTTATCTAGGGCTTGTTGGATAAAGGCGTCATTGACCTTGCCAGTTCGACTTGGCTGGCTTAATTCAAACACCACCTCTCTTTGCGGGGTTAATAAAAGTGCATTGTGATAAACAGAATAAATATCAATATAGGCTTGCAATCGCTGCTGCATAAACAAACGATCTTCTTCCTCGAGATTGGCTTTTTTCAAGTAGCGTACCACATCGTCATCGGTCGCTAGAAAGCCGATGTCGGCGGTACGTTCGAACAAGTTACGAATCAAAACATCAATCGCAACCTGACATCTTGACCAGTTCTGACCGATCACCTTGCGGGCATGCTCGCTGACCAAACTTTCAATAAGTTTTTCTTGCAAGCCATGAAACTGTTCTAGAGTCGTTTCCATATCCTCTAGAATGGTTGAAGCAACATCTAAGCTGTTAATTTTCCCAATTAACGCAATCTTTTCCCACCAAGTGCTCAGCGATTTCAGATCTCGATCATATTGATCTACTTCTTTAATAGCACGCTTCATCGCATCCTGGTGTTGAGCGAGAAATACATCCACAACTTTGGCACCTTATGAACAACTACAACTACAACTAAGTCATTGTTTAAGCAAATATATTGCCAATTACGTATATTTAAAATTGCCAAAAAGGCATATTTAATTTTCCAATTAGGTATATTCACATCTTAAAGACGCCTTGCTTCTAATACAATAATGAAATTGAGAATTTTAATCGCCATTCTTTCTCAACATACCTAAGACTACTACAGCCAGCCACAACAGCATGCACCATCTTCTTTACCTAATTATTTGATTTTCGCCACCCAAGACTTACATTGCACAAGACTAAGTATCTCCAATAAAAAACACACCTCACCACTGTTTACTTAACTAAACAAAATATAACAAAAGTTTAAAAAAATAGAATTATTTGTTGATTCTCTACACAAGATTGTTATAGCATTCATTAATGAATACCACATGTTTTTTAAAATTTCATTTTGAAAATACGGAAATGCTTTATGATTTATCTGCCCATCTTTTTTAGCCCTGCTCCCAACGAAATATTTTAGTTCTATTTCTTCGACATATTTAAATGATCTAATCAAATATAAAAGGAATAAAAAGTGAATAAATATTTCAAAATTATTTCAGTGCTTGTTTTGTCGCTCTCTTTGGTCGCATGTGGAGAACCACAGCTGGATACATCGTCCAATGAAGCCATGAAAAAATCAGCAAACGAAATAATGTCAATCTTATCTCCTGAAGACAAAAGTCAGTTTCAGAAAACCGTCACTGGTATCTACATGATGGCCAGATTTTCTGCTATGGAAAGTAATGTCTCAGCAGATGCAGTTGATGAAAAAGTAAATGAAATGCTAGATGGAAAAACAGCCGAAGAAATATTTGCACTGGCTGATGAACTTAACAAAGCCAGTCAGCAATAAATAGGTGATTATGAAATTATTTTATATTATTCCTGTGATGCTATTATCTTTATTTATTCCTGTGATGCTACTGTCTTTAATGACTGGCAGTAAATCTATTGTAGAAACAGAGATACAATTATCGGATTTGTTAAGTTCATCTAGTAAGAAAATCACAGGTGACCTGTATGTTAGTGTTGCAGCTTGCTCCTCTTATGAAGACTCTAGACTGGAATCAGAATCAGTAAAAAAATCTAAAACCACTGTCAATAAACTTTTTTTCGAAGCACAATACATAGAATGCCTTCAAAAGCAATTTGATTCATTTTCGCACTTTACAATTCCGATTACATTAGACAAAGACGATGACAGCCAATTGGCCTCAAATGATAGCCTCAATATTATATCAAACAAAAAAGAACTGTTGAAAATTGGCATTCCCCCATCCATAAATAATCGCATTAATAAAATTGAAAAGAATAGCCTTGGTATGAGCGATACTGATTTTTCAATCCATATCAAAATAGACAATGACCTAGCCGTTGATTATCCTTTTAAAGTGGTATCTGCTTATATTAATGATACTCCATATGTTTATGGAGTTTTGTCTGTCAAAGCAGGCAGTTATTTCGAAATAAAATTATCTGATGTTTCCGTTGGTCAGGCAAGATTGAACGGAGATCCACTCGTGTTACTTCACTAGATTGAATCACTACCAAACCAAACTATAAGGAAATAATCAAAACGAAAGCTCTTTCAATGATCGCATTAATATTTGGATCATTATCCATATATACCAGTAGGTGGTCTATTTATCGCTATGCTATGTACTGTGATGGCGATGGCGATGATTTCGTTCTGAATCGACTTTTATGTGGAATAACTTTTGGTATTAATATTATTAATACTGCGTTTTTAAGCCCCAGCATTTTAATTAGCCATGCGGCATCCTCTCAAACCACAGGTTTTAACGGTGTAGCAAACAATGCACCAACTGAACCGGGAGCCGTTTATTGCTTCTATGTTGGATTCCATATTGTTTTGTTTTGTGCTGCTATTGAATGGCGTTTTTTCCGAGGTGCTGCCAAACAAGCATCTGTGAGTGAATAAAATACAGATTTGTTTTATAAGCTTGCTTTGAAAGGTGATTATAAGCTATTTAACGCGAATTCAACTCCGAAGTGCACCACTCCCTAAATTATGCTGCGCTTCGTAGTTCGTCGAATACGACCGCTGATTATCTATAGATAAGCCAATTCATTATAAAATCAATTTCATTTACATTTTTCACTTTCTTCATACCACACTTATCACAACAAGGCCTTAGCTATCAAACTGCTTTCCCTAATTACCCGTTTCTTCGACAAGACTGAAGCTCAGAAGACTTGTCCGTACTTTCCCTCAATACCCATCCGAACCATCGCCTTCGATTTTTCCAATTTATCAAAGCCTCTTGGAAACGAGCTTGGCGTTTCACTATTTAACTTTTTAAGGAATAACTAAGGATTGTTGCCTTATTAGATTGTTTTTTTGACTTAAAACCCTTCTAGTTTTCACTATGGAACACGATGAAGGGAACAAATTGTAGCTCCATTAGCTCTAAGTTGAGGCTTGATGATGTAGTAGACATGACGGAACAAAGAAAAGGCGAGGTAGATATGAAAAAAGTAAGGTTGTCTTTGATCATAGTATTCAGTTTTTTGTTGAGTGCTTGTTCTACGTCCTTTGTTTATAACAATTTAGATTGGCTACTCTATTGGTATTTAGATGATTACATTACTCTAACGGCGGAGCAAAAATCCCAGTTAGATGATAGTGTGGAGACATGGCAATCATGGCATCGCACGGTAGAGTTACCCAAATACCATCAACAAATAGATCAACTCAGAAGACAATTAGAATCAGGCCCGCTGGATCAACAAGCTTGGCTGCTTGTGTTTGATCAAGTACAGCAAAGCGCTAAACGTTTACGCGAAAGAATTGCACCAGAACTCGCCGTGCTTGCCAAACAGCTCTCACCAGCACAAGTTGAAGAATTATTGTCAGAATGGCAAAAGAACACCCAAGAAAGGCGTGAGAGACGCGCCAACAGCAGTCCAGTAGAACGTTTGACCGAACGTCAAGAAGAACGCATCGAAGAAATCGAAGACAATCTAGGCATACTGACCCCAGAGCAAAAAGACATAGTTCGCACACATATAAAAAATTTAACCTCCACCTTTGAGTATCGAACCGCTTACCAAACTAGACTGCAACGTATTGTTAAAAATCTCTTTGAGCACTCAACTGATGAAGCATTCAGTGACAAACTCAGCGCCTTGATCATAGACCCAAATCAATACAAAACGACCGAACATATCGCTATATCAGTACAAAATAAAATCCAATATGCGCAAATGATGGCCGAGCTTAACCTTACGTTAAGTGCGCAACAGAAACAAAAACTGGATGAAAGCTTGGCTGACCTTAGCCAGACAATTCAAACTTTGGTGGAAGATTAAGACAATTTCCATTATTCCTTCAGTTATTACTAAAGCTATTTTTTGGTTTTCTGTCTTGGTTTTCTGTCTTGGTTTTATGATACGACAAAATCGGCAATTGGCATCATTTGGCGCATGGGATAGCTCATTTGGTGGGGATACCTCATTTGGTGGGGATAGAAATGAAAAAGCCCATCGAAGGATGCAATGCTGTTCACTTAAGGGGAGCAGCGTTGCGATCCACCGGATAACAGGTCTTGTCTATTTTTACCGTCCTAGGTCTAGAAGGCCTAGAACGGTAGTTTATACACAACTCTCCAATACCTGATCTTAGGTGAGCCAAGCGAGTTCCTGTCTTTGATACTGGCTATGCTTGAGCCATCACAATGAGCTGACTCGCAATATAGCAGTATGCCGCCTTAAAGCTTATTTCACTTGGGATTTCTGATAAGCAATGGCTGCCTGCCCAGCTTCACGCCTTATAACATTGTAGGCCAGCAATAAACTCCAAATCTCTTGATATATCAGTTCTACTTTCTTGCTTCTAAGTGTCAGAGCATTATTGTTCATAGAGCTTTTGATATCTCTAAAGCCTAATTCGATTTCCCAGCGTTCATGGTATAGCTTACTCACTATTTCCGTATCAAATTTCGCATAGGGTAAAGAGGTATAAAGCGTCTTCTCAACCTCATTAATTTTATAAGTCACAGCGCGGACATCCCAGTATTCAGGTAGGCTTGAATTGCGTTTTCTAGCCTGATCTGAGACCTTCATGCGCAGTAATTTATCTCGTGAGTTGTACTGTTCGACCTCCTCATAACCTCCCCCCCTTACGGGCAGGAATTAACCAATGGCGATTGTGATTGTGATTGTGATTGTGATTATTACGATTGATGCTGAGCAACAGATCGGCTCCCCAAAAACCTTTATCTAGTAGTGTTACAGAGTGGTCAGGGATACGAGACACAAAGTTCTCAGCCATTCGAATTTCACCTTTGCGATAGGAGCTAATCTGGGCATCAAGCATGATGTGAGATCTCGTATTCATAAGACAGACTAACCTTAGTATAGGATAAGGTGTTTGACGGTTAGTCGAGGTGTTACCAGACCCAAAGTGTTCTCGTAACTCGGGCGTGTCAGGTGTTCGGAACAACGCACCATCAACAGCGAAAACTTGTAGCCCATTCCAATCATCTGCTGGGTAACGCTCACTTCCCCAGTGATAACCTGTTTTACGAAATAGCCACTCAAGTGGCTGGGGGCCGAACCGCTGACGAGCGGAAGAAATACCGCTCTTAGCTAGTAAACAGTCATTCGCCAAGCCTTGCGAACAGATATTTAAACGTCGCGCCACATCTGCAATAGGCTCATCTCTGAAAAGTGACATACCTAACACTAACCAAAGTACCTGATCTGACCGTAATCGCCGCCTACGAATGGTTGCACTCTGAGTGAGCGTAAGAGCTGACTCGACCCATTCAACAGGAATGTTTTGAGTAAAAGTACTTTGGTCTGACAATTGATGTAGATCGTCGATTTCAAGCAAAGTTTGGTGAAGAGACATAAAAAAATCCAGTAGCCTGATGGTTACTGGATTTTAACTAATTATGCTGATTTTTTCTTAAGTGAACAGCATTGCATCAGGGATGGGCTTGGGGGTGTTTGGTTTGGGATTAACGAAGTTAAGGGCTAATTTTCATCTGACCCCAAATTCACAAATTTATAGCGGTAGCCGTCAGGTTTCACTTTTTATACCTTTTCGAGTTAAAGGCGTAAATTAGAAATGTAAATACTACACAACCTGGCACGAGTAATATAAAAACGAGATACTTCCACCAGGGAACCTCAACTATCAAAGCCGACTCTCGTGGATTTTTAGCTGAGTAGTACATGGTAACGGTTTTACTTTTAGCGAAATCGCTTACGAATTTTTTGGCACCAAGTTCTGATAAAAGGCACGGTGTAGTTTTGTAGTGAGTAGTATGACCTTTGTAGGCATACCCACCAACTTGATACTCGTACACTATATTGGGGCAATAGCTAGTCCCATTTGTTCTTTTACTAACTTTATAGCTAGATTCAATAATATGGGCTTTAGCTTCTCTCCATTCAATTGATAATGTAGTGGATATTGACTGAAAGATGGAAAAGGCTAGTAACCCAAAAAAAATTAAACAAAATAAGCAAAAAGCTGTTAATGCTATCCGTTTAAATAAATGCATGAAAAATTTCCTAGGTATAACATCTTAATACGAGTTTACAAATTCATTGATACTAAAAGACTTTCTCGTTTCCTACAAGTCCAAACAACAACTAAAGCCAATATCGGGGCTTTAGTTGCTTTTGGCTTAGAAGTCTACGAAGTTGCGTTGGGCGTAGTCTTTGACGAGGGTGATGTTGTCGTTTACCCAGTCGGGGGTACGGAGCTGGGCGATTTGGGTTTGGTAGAGTCGGATGGCTTGGATAATGTCGGTGACTTCACTCGCGGGTAGAACGACGACTTTAACTCTTTGAATCTCTATTTAATTATATTATTTTCAATTTCTTGATATGAGCCCCAGCCACCTTGAATAACTTCTTCTAAATCACCTGACAAGATGTTAAATGATACGATATATCTATCGTAAGCATATTTAGATATTTCATCCGAGTATAAAGATCCTTTATCTACTAGGCTAATTTCAAAATAGCTTTCATTTAGTTTTTTGCTTTTGACGTTTACATCTAAGTCAACAAGAACGAGGTTGTTTTTTATAATTTTAGGATATAATTTTATTATTTCGGCTTTCGCTCTTTCTGTAAAACTACTAATATCAATTCCTTCACCTGCTTGTGAAGTAAAAGAGAGCAATGAGGTCAATAAAAAAATAAGATTTTTCATAATCATTCTTAAATAGTAATAGCTTAACAGTGTATTTCGCGTTTACATATTCGCTGATACTAAAAGATTTTTTCGTTTCCTACCAGACCAAACAACAACTAAAGCCCACGATTGTGGGCTTTTTACTGCTTGAAGATTTGAGAGGTGGTTGTCCTGTTAAGCGAAATGGCGCAGATTTTGGAACAAAAGGCGGGACGCTCTTCTTTCTAGGGTGCTTCATGTCTTTGACTTCAACTGTGCCTTCATCAAAGTTCACGTCTTCCCATTCTATTCGGCAAATTTCACCTAAACGCCGAGTCGAAAAAATGGCGAACAACACAACCTCTTCCAATGGTGTGACATGCTTACTATTGCAGCCTCGGCCAGTCTTGGTTCTTCCACTGTAAGAACAAATTGCCTTAACCTCATCCAGAGTGGGTCGTCGTGTACGCTGAGTTGATCGGTCAACCACTCCCATTTTGGTACCAAGATCGATTGCATCATCAATTTCTTGAAGATCAACAGGCGTGGACCATGCAACACGAGCATATTTGGCTAGTACGCGAATATAGCTGGCATCTTGCATAACGGTGGCAGGCGCAGCGCCATCTTCATGGTAACGCTTGCGAAAATAAAGCAGTAAATCAGCGGCTTTCATATCCGATAAAACCACCTCGCCCAACATTTCTTCTTTACTCATCAGAAGCATCGTATTGTGTTTGGTTTTACCAAGAGGGTTTGGTGCATTCTCATGCTCAGCCAAATAGCGCGACATACCTTCAGCAACAGATAACTGAACAAGAGATTTGCCGCTGTCTAGTCTACGCTTGATTTCAGATTCACGAACATCGGCCCACAATTTAGCATCGCGCTGGGCATTACGACCTTCAAATGATTCACTTTCGCTGAATACTACATTGCCCTGTTTTTTGATCCGAATTTGGGCATAAACAACGTCTGTACCGTCTTTCTTTTTTCTCTTCCTGAAACTAGCCATATCACAATCCTGTAATTTTATGACATAATTGGGAATCATATTTATTAACGGTATTTAAGAAGGCATTTCGATGCCAGTGCTAAAAAAATAATTTTAGCACTTTGTTAGCACCGGACTCCTTAAAACGCCTATTTACACCCCAAATTGACCATATAAATGCTAAACAAAACCACCGACATTATAGCTTCTAAGCCAGAGAATACAAAGGATACACTGGATAGACGCTTCTGCGTTGCACCCATGATGGATTGGACGACGTCCGATTATCGGGTGTTTGCGCGCACCTTAACGAAGAACACCTTGTTGTACACGGAAATGGTAACCTCGGGGGCTTTATTACATGGCAATCATCCAGAGCGTTTTTTGCATTATGACGAATGCGAGCACCCTATTGCTTTGCAATTGGGTGGATCAAATGCCAAAGAGTTAGGTCAATGCGCGGCCATGGCCGAGCAGTTTGGCTATGATGAGGTGAATTTAAACGTGGGTTGTCCGAGCGATCGGGTACAAAACAGTTTGATTGGCGCTTGTTTAATGGCGCATCCTGACAAGGTCAAAGACGCCATGAAAGCCATGCAAGATGCCTGTGATATTCCTGTCACCATCAAACATCGCATTGGTTTAGACGATCAAGAAGATTACAGTGTGGTGCGTGACTTTGTGGGCGACATCGCCACAACGGGTGTGACCACTTTTATCGTCCATGCCCGTAATGCCATTTTGCAAGGCTTGAGCCCGAAGGAAAATCGTGAGATTCCCCCTCTCAAGTATCATTATTTGCATCAGTTAAAAAGCGATTTTCCAGACCTTGAAATCATCCTTAACGGTGGCATTAAAACCCTAGAGGAATGTCAGCAACACTTAACTGGATTAGAAGGCACAAAATTAGACGGCGTCATGGTGGGTCGTGAGGCGTACCATAACCCTTGGTTGTTGAGCCAGGTAGATCAAGCCATCTATGGTAATGAGGCACCGGTAAGTGATCGCTTTGCCGCCTTAGCGGCCTTTATTCCTTATGTGGAAGCAAGGTTAGCGAAAGGCGAACGCTTGCTGCACATGACGCGACACATTTTAGGTATTTTCCAAGGGCAAGCTGGCGGCAAGCAGTTCCGTCGCTACCTATCGGAAAAAGGTCACAAAGCTGACGCACAGGTTAACGTATTATTAGAGGCCATTGAATTGGTCAAACAACATCAACACAAAGGATAAGAGCAATGAGCAACAAGTTATCGCAACTAAAAGAGTTCACGACCATTGTGGCCGACACGGGTGACATCACGGCAATCAAAGACTTTTTGCCAGAAGATGCAACAACCAACCCTTCCCTAATGTTAAAAGCCGCTCAAATTCCTGAATACGCGCCTTTTCTAGAGCAAGCCGTGGCGTGGGCAAAAACACAAAGCGATGATAAAGCGCAGCAAATTCTAGACGCAGGCGACAAGCTTGCGGTGATTGTTGGTACAGAAATCCTGAAATACGTACCAGGTCGCATCTCAACGGAAGTAGACGCACGTTTGTCTTTTGATAAAGAAGCTACCTTGGCGAAAGCGCGTAAATTGATCGCACTGTATGAAGAAGCGGGCGTGTCTCGTGATCGTGTATTGATCAAAGCCGCTTCTACTTGGGAAGGCATCAAGGCCGCAGAAGAGCTTGAGAAAGAAGGCATCAACTGTAACCTGACTTTGTTGTTCTCATTCGCTCAAGCACAAGCCTGTGCCGAAGCCGGTGTTTACCTGATTTCACCGTTTGTTGGTCGTATCCTTGACTGGTACAAAAAATCAACTGGCCAAGACTACACAGCAGAAACCGATCCTGGTGTCTTGTCTGTGACAGAAATCTACAACTACTACAAGCAACACGGCTACAAAACCGTTGTGATGGGCGCCAGCTTCCGTAACATCGGTGAAATCGAGCAGCTTGCTGGTTGTGACCGCCTAACCATCAGCCCAGCCTTGTTGGAAGAGTTGAAGAAAGATGAAGGCAAGCTAGAGCGTAAATTGCTACCAGCGACTGACGTAACGCCAGCACCGGCCTCAATCACAGAAGCGCAATTCCGTTGGGCAATGAACGAAGATGCCATGGCAACTGAGAAATTATCAGAAGGCATTCGCAACTTCGCAGTTGATCAGCGCAAATTGGAAGACACTTTGGCGTCTATGCTATAAGCCAGATGTGATTTAGAAACGCGACTTAGGTCGCGTTTTTTGTTTGTCTCCATAACGCTGCTGATTATTGCTCTTCTGGCTATCAATGCCTTATTTTCCATATAAAACATTATAAAACAGGCCCAGCACACAGATGACGGAATTTGAAAAAATGCTCTCTGGACAGGCGTTTAACAGTCTGGAGACTGAGTTGAGATTAAAGCGCGAAGCCGCCCGCCTCGCTTGTGCAAAATACAATGCTCACCCCAGCAAAGGCAATCTTAGACACATTACTCGCTTGTTCGCACAATCCGAACAGGCCATCATTGAGCCTGGTTTTCAGTGCGACTATGGCAGTCAAATTCATTTGGGTAAAAACGTCTACATCAACTTTCATTGCGTGATGCTCGACAGCGCACCCATTTATATTGGCGATCAGGTGTTGATTGGTCCAGCGGCGCATTTTTATACCGTGGATCACCCAAGAGACGCAGCACAACGCGCTTCTGGCGAATGTGTTGCTCAGTCTATTAGGGTCGGCAATCGTGTATGGATTGGCGGAGGGGCTAAGATTTTACCCGGTGTCGAAATCGCTGATGACGCCATTATTGCTGCCAATGCCGTGGTGACACGCCATGTTGCACAAGGCGAGCGTTATTTCGGCTAAATTGCACAAATATTAATCAATTGTTAGCATATTCATTCAATTAAGCACCGAGTCCTGAACACTACTTCAAACTGGGTAAGTAATCAGTAATAGCAAAGGAAATGTCTTTTCAGCCGCTGTTTCTTTGACTATTTTCTATATACTGAACGAAAATTTTCAGGGGGCCAAATGCCATATTGGATCATTCTTTTCATCAGCTTATTATCATTCAATCTCTATGCAGACAGTCTGCATGAAAACAGTGATGATACGCCACTTAATGTTTCGCAAGTTGCCGAATTCAACGGCATACCTTGGGGCATTAGCTTGCTTGATGACCAATTTGCCATTGTCACCGTCAAACAAGGTGAAGCCTACAAGGTTAATCTGAATACGGGTGAAAAACAGGCATTAAGCAATTTGCCAAGCGTTGATAGCCGTGGTCAAGGTGGTCTATTGGATGTGGCAAAATTACCAGACTTTCAAGCAAACGATCCATCGTCTGCAAACAACTGGTTGTATTTCACTTATTCCAAATCGACGGATAAAGGCTCAGTAACCACACTGGCAAGAGCAAAGCTTAGCGGCACTCAATTGGTCAACTGGCAAGACCTATTGGTCAGTGATTCCGCTACCGACACCAGCAAACATTACGGTGGACGCATTGCCTTTGATGACCAACAACATGTGTTCTTCAGCATTGGCGATCGCGGTGTGCGTAAAAGCGCGCAAGACTTAAGCAATCACGCGGGCAGCATCATTCGTCTTAACTTGGATGGCAAGGTACCGGCAGACAACCCCTTTGTTTCTCACGCCAATATTCGAAATGAAATCTGGAGTTATGGGCATCGAAACCCGCAGGGATTATTCTATGACCAAGACACTCAAACGCTTTGGTCCAATGAACATGGCCCACGCGGTGGTGACGAGATCAATCTGATTCGCCCAGGCGCTAACTACGGCTGGCCAATTGTCTCCTATGGTAAGGAATATTGGGGGCCAATCAGCGTTGGCGAAGGCACAGAAAAAGACGGCATCGATAACCCAATCAAGGTGTACATTCCTTCTATTGCGCCTAGCAGCCTGATTAAGTACCAAGGGTTCTTGTTCTCAAACTGGAATGGCGACTTTTTGTCCACCGCTTTAGCGTTACGTCATCTTAATAAAATTCATGTTGAGCAAGATGGCAGCACCAAGGAAACGCGCTATTTAGAAGACTTGAATGAACGTTTACGCTGCATTGCGCAAGATTCAAAAGGCGTGCTTTATTTGGGCACAGATTCAGGTAAGTTGTTGAAAGTCACTGTTCAGCCCTAGCCAACTCAGTAACCAACTCAATAACCAGCTTTGTCTTTCCAAGTCTTTGGTGGAATAGCAATACTTTCCACCTAAAGACGACAGAGGCTTAAAGAGACTGTCCTGCTATTAAGATTTATCACAACCACCTTAGATTATTGCGACCAGCTGCTGCTGTCGTCGCCCCAGCTATCACCAGCATCGTCGCCCCAGCTATCCGCTGAGTCATCTCCCCAACTAGAGTCATCTCCCCAACTATCGTCGCCAGATTCATCCCCCCAACTAGCAGCTGAATCACTGTCCGGCTTGGCTTGAGAAGATGGCGCTGGAACCTGACCATCGTAAATTTCAAACTCACGATTTTGTAAGTAGATGTCACGAATGAAACTGTAGCGATCACCAATGATAAGGGACTCAGTACTCAGTAGCCCGGCTCGTGTTTCCACTATATCGAGCACGAATAAACCCGTTTCTTCATCCGAGTTCACATTCAAACGACTGATGCCATCATCGTAAGTCAAGTCCACCGCAAGACCAGCACCGTCACGCACCGTCGATGGCCCAAAGAAAGGCAACACCAAATAAGGCCCAGAAGACACCCCCCAATAGGCGAGTGTTTGCCCAAAGTCTTCATCGTATTTTTTTAACCCCATTTCACTGGCAACATCAAAAATGCCAAACCAACCCGCGGTACTGTTGATGATGAAACGCCAAGTGGAAGAGGCTGTTTGATCCCATTTTCCTTGCAACAAATTATTGGTGATGTTGCCAATTTCCCCTAAATTAGAGAAGAAGTTGCTTACCCCTTTCTGCACCGGGTTCGGCGTAACCCTTTTATAGCCCTTGGAAAGAGGTTTTAATACCGCACCATCTACCGCGTCATTAAAGGTGAACATGGCACGATTAAAGCCTTCCCAAGGATCTTCTTCTGTTGCCGCCCATAGTGATTGGCTAAGCAATAACAAACAACCAAAGATCAACACATTGATACGATTAAGCATGTTTCCTTCCTACTGATGAAAATACAGGCCAGAGCCTACATTCTAGTCAATTCTTATGACACTAATTTTTTGACGTCTTGCCATTGTTTGGCAAGACGTTTTGCCGAAATGGGTTCCAAGGTTCCGACCGATTGCGCAAATAATGAAATCCGATACTCTTCTAACATCCAACGGTATTTCATGAGTTCGGGATCATACAAGGCTTTCTCATCATGAGCCTTTTTCTGTTTTGCATAGGTTTGCCACAAGCCTTCTAACTCAGACACAAGCTGATTCTCTTTGTTTAAGTGGTTTTGAAAGCGCTCCAAGCGCACTTCAATGCCTTTGAAATAACGTGGCAATTGCCCCAACCAAAACAGTGGCGTATTGCCGATAAAACCGGGGTAAATCAACTGCCCAAGCTGGAACTGAATGTCACCGTAAATGCGTGTCCAAGGCAAAGGAATATTGCCTTTCATGCGTTTCGCTACGCCTTGATAAGAAGACAAGACACGATACAGCTGTTCTGCCATGTCATTGGCGACCGCAATCAAATTGCCTTTGTGGTCGGCCACGCTCTCTACAAACTCCTGCTTCTGTCGAGGCAAAGGACGTTGATCCAAAAACACCTTGTTCAGAATGGCATCCAGCAGATCTTCCAACAAAGATTCTTTGGGTCCCAAGGGGGCAAATATCAACATGGACTCTTTGAGTTTAGGCAGATTCTTTTTCAAATAACGCATTTCTTTGTTCAAGGTCAGCTTGAGCAAGGTAATCACACCCTTACGATGGGTTTCAATAGCGGTACTCTGGTCATCAAACATTTTCAACGCCACGGTTTCACCCTGCGACACCAGTGCAGGAAAGGCGGTTACCTTAATACCCGCTTGCTTGATTTCTTGCCGTTCTGCAATGCCCTGTTCCGGCCATTCGGTAAGACCTTCCTCTTCATGGGCCTTGGTGCCGAATTTCGCAAAACTCTCTTCGACCAGATCGCTAAACTGGCTTTGCAATTGCGCCAGATCTTTACCTTGTCCTAACACCTTGCCACGCTCGTCAACCACTTCTAGATTAAGCGTCAAATGAGAATCCAGTTTATCGACATTCCATTCGTTTAGAGGAATATCAATCAAGGTTTCGCGTTTAATCTGCAAACTGAGTTGTTCTAGCAAATCCCCTTTTTCTTTCGATAAATTAGGATAAATGCGATCCACAAACTGGGGAATCGGCACAAAGCGACGGCGCAGCACTTTCGGCAAAGCGCGAATCAAGGCTTCACAACGCTCCTTGATGTAACCCGGCACCGCCCAGCCTAAATCTTCAATACTTAACTGACGTAATAAGCCAACAGGCACTTTAAGTGTCGCGCCATCCGTGGTTTTACCCGGCTCAAATTTATAATCAATCGGCAGAGCTACGCCATTTAAACCAAAAGAGTCAGGAAAGGCTATGTCATCCACCGCCACCTGTTGATTGATCAAATCCGCTTTGCTCATTAACAAAGCATCGGGCTGAGTTTTCACAAAATGCTCAAGGCTTTTCAGATTACGTACATTCTCTGGTAAACGCTGATCATAGAATTGAAACACCGCTTCGTCGTCGACCAAGATATCACGCTTTCGCAGCTTGGCTTCCTGCATTTCCACATCATCGATCAGGGCTTTGTTGTGACGATAAAACGCCAGCTTAGTCCGCAATTCTCGCTCAACCAAACCTGAACGAATGAAAATCTCACGGGCTTCTTCAGGCTGCACATGACCATAATCCACCCGGCGTTTTGGCACTATAATCAGTCCATACAAGGACACTTGTTCATTGGCCATGACACGGCCTTGATTACGCTCAAAATGCGGATCGAGATACTGACGCTTCACAAAAGCCCCCGCGTATTCTTCAATCCAGGCAGGGTCAATGCGCGCCACCACACGGGCATAAAGCTTACTGGTTTCCACCAGCTCAGCCGCCATCACCCATTGAGGCGGCTTCTTAAACAAGATGGAACCCGGAAAAATAGACAACTTACGCGAACGACAGCCCAGCATGTCTTTGCTGTCGTCCATCTTGTTGGCCACCTGAGTGAACAAACCAGCCAACAAAGAGCGATGAATGGCTTCGTAATTACGCGTATCACTGGCTTTGTCTTTGAAACCCAGTTGCTTACAAGCAATCATGATCTGACGATGAATGTCACGCCATTCACGCATGCGCATAAAATTTAAAAATTGTTTACGACAGAATTGGCGCAATTGATTTTGCGATAAGGCTTGGCGCTGAGTTTCAAATCGCTCCCAGAGATTTAAGAAAACAGCAAAATCCGAATCTTCGTCCTTGTCTTGCGCGTGAGCCTGATCCGATTGAGTTTTCTTATCTTGTGGACGTTCTCTTGGGTCAGCAATGGACAAGGCACTGACAATAATAGACACATCAGATAACACACCATAATGCTCGGCCGCGATCAGAATACGACCTAATTTTGGATCAATCGGCAATTTCGCTAACTGGCGGCCAATGGGCGTTAAACGATCTTTTTTCAGGACGCCTAATTCGGTTAACGCACGATACCCATCATTGATCATGCGTTTTTCTGGCATTTCTACAAAAGGGAATTTCTCCACAGCGCCCAGTTTCAGGTTGGCCATTTGCAAAATGACCGAGGCCAAATTGGTACGAAAAATTTCCGGATCAGTAAACTCAGGTCGATTGTTAAAATCCGCTTCATCGTACAAGCGAATACAAATCCCTTCTGCCACACGACCACAACGGCCTGCCCTTTGGTTGGCACTGGCTTGACTGATTTTTTCGATGGGTAGCTGCTGAACTTTGGAACGCACACTGTAACGACTGATACGGGCTAATCCTGGATCAATCACATAACGAATGCCCGGCACGGTCAAGGAGGTTTCGGCCACGTTAGTTGAAAGTACAATTCGTCGCCCTGAGTGAGGTTTAAAGATGCGTTGCTGCTCGCTGGCGGTTAGTCTGGCGTACAAGGGCAAGACTTCGGTAGAGCGCAGTTCAGCACGGCGTAAAATCTCAGCGGTTTCGCGGATTTCACGTTCTCCTGGAAGGAACACCAAAATATCCCCCGCGCCACGATAACCTGAGCCTTTTTCTTCAGCGATCAACCACTCCACCGCATCTAAGATGCCCTGCTCCATACTTTGATCTTCGTCCAGCTCGGAGTCGGCTTTGCTCAACAAGGGCTGATAACGAATTTCCACCGGATAAGTTCGGCCAGACACTTCAATAATGGGCGCATTATCAAAATGCTTAGAAAAACGTTCCACATCTATGGTGGCCGAGGTGACGATGACTTTTAAATCAGGACGCACCGCCAACACTTGTTTAAGATAGCCCAACAAAAAGTCAATGTTCAAGCTGCGTTCGTGAGCTTCGTCTATGATGATGGTGTCGTATTTATAGAGGCGTTTGTCTTGCTGAATTTCCGCCAGCAAAATACCGTCTGTCATCAATTTGATCAGGGTATTGTCACTGCTTTCATCGCTAAAACGCACCTGAAAACCCACTTGTTCTCCCAATTCCACTTGCAGTTCATCACTGATGCGTTCCGCTACGCTGCGCGCTGCTAGGCGTCGTGGTTGCGTATGACCAATTAAGCCAGCTTGACCACGGCCAGCCTGCAAACACATTTTTGGTAATTGAGTGGTTTTTCCCGAGCCTGTTTCCCCCGCGATGATGACCACTTGATGCGCTTCAATGGCGTTGATGATTTCATCGGCACGGGCGGCCACAGGTAAGTTTTCATCGTAACGGACGTCTGGCATCGCGGCCAAACGAGCGTCATAACGTTCACGGGATTGCTCAACTAGGTCGGCTAACTCATTGGCCAGTTTGTCGAACGGCAGTCCGTCTTTTTGCCGCTTGTCTATTTGCTCTTGCTTACGGTGAATACGATGACGATCTTTGGTCATCACAAGATGATTTTGCATGGTGTCCAAACAAAGTTCCTAATTGATTAGGTGTTGTCAGTGCGCAAAGAAAATGAAAGGCGCACACATTCTATCGATATCGTTGGAAATTCTAACATTAATCCCTATGAAGAGGTTATAGTGAAGCAGCGCTAAACCGCTTACATAACAATTTTGACACAAGCAGTACTTCTCAATTCACCAAAACAAAAAGGATAATGCTATGTCTCATCAAGTATTCGACGACAATTCTCTGACCATAGGCAATACACCGCTGGTTCGATTAAACAGAATTGGTAATGGCAACATTTACGCCAAGTTGGAAGCGCGTAACCCAGCCTTTTCCGTGAAATGTCGTATTGGCGCTAACATGATTTGGGACGCAGAAAAAAAAGGTCTACTCACCAAGGGCAAATCCATCGTCGAACCGTCCAGTGGTAACACAGGTATTGCTCTGTGCTTTGTGGCGGCCTCTCGCGGCTACCCTATTACCATTACCATGCCAGCCAGCATGAGCTTGGAACGTCGCCAAGTAATGAAGGCCTTGGGGGCCAAGATAGTATTAACGGAACCTGCCAAAGGCATGAAAGGCGCGATTGAAAAAGCGCAAGAAATCGCCCAAGACGACAACTTTGTGTTGATGCAACAGTTCGAAAACCCTGCCAACCCAGAAATTCACGAACAAACTACTGGCCCTGAAATTTGGCAAGACACCAACGGAGACATTGATGTATTTGTGGCGGGTGTCGGTACGGGCGGCACCATTACGGGTGTGAGTCGTTATATCAAACACACACAAGGCAAAGCCATTATCAGTGTGGCAGTCGAACCGACCAGTTCCCCGGTAATTACACAGACCTTAAAGGGTGAAACACCCACCCCTGCACCACATGAAATCCAGGGTATTGGCGCAGGTTTTGTGCCGAAAAACCTAGACTTATCTGTGGTCGATTTAGTGGAACAAGTTAGCAACGAAGACGCGATTGACATGGCCAAACGCTTAATGCGCGAAGAAGGCATTTTATGCGGTATTTCTTGTGGCGCCGCTGTGGTTGCCGCTGAGCGTTTAAGCCAGCAAGCAGCATACCAAGATAAGAAAATCGTTGTGGTATTGCCGGATTCCGGCGAACGTTACTTATCAACCGTCCTGTTTGAAGGCGAATTCGGTGACAATGAGTTAGTGCAATAATGAAATGCATGCCCCCTGTGTGAATCCTTTTCAAACAGGGGGTAGGTCGTCTTTGCTGATGATCTTTAAGGCTCAAACTGCATCACTCTGTTGTTCTGCATAAATCTGCGCCACCACTTCACCACCGTCAAACACACACAATTCGCCTTGCTGCATTTGTTGCCAAGTTTCATCCTGTGTCAAAGGCTGTGTGGCAATCACAGTGACCACATCTTTGTCTGTGGTCACTTCTTTGAAATCCACTATGACATCTTCGTCAGAGAGACTGGCTTTTTTAAATGGTGCACGACGAGTAATCCAATGTAATTTGGTGGTACAAAAGCAATAAAGACGCTGGCCATCAGACAGCATCATGTTAAACACACCGCGCTCTTTGAGTTGTGATGCCAATGCCGATAATGCCCGAGCCAGACGTTCTACATCCGGTTCCCCCTCGTCAAAACGCCTTTGCAGTTGCTCAATAATCCAACAAAACGCCCGTTCTGAGTCTGTGTTGCCCAGTGGATGGGTTTTCTCGATTGATAATTCTTGTGCCTTTGCCAATTGTCCATTATGGGCATAAGACCAGGTCTTGCCCCATAACAAGCGGCTAAAAGGGTGGGTATTAAGCAAACAGACTTGGCCCACATTGGCCTGACGAATGTGAGTAATAACGATGTCACACTTGAGTGAGGTTTGACTCATCACTTCGGCCATATCGGAATCGGCACTGGGTCTTGGGTCATGAATGGCCCAGACATCCCCATCTCGATACATGGCCATACCCCAGCCGTCTTTATGGGGGCCAGTACGACCACCACGGGCACGCAAGCCCGAAAAACTAAAACAAATATCCGTCGGCACGTTGGCACTCATGCCTAACAATTCACACATCTTGGTTTATCTTCACTCTCTTTCAATTATTGTTAGACTTACGGAGACGGCGATACAATAGTATACCGCCGACAATAACAGCAAGACCCCCTAGGTTTAACGCAGCGTATAAAATCCAATCGCTGGACGTCATTTGCTCAGCATCTTCTTTCAGTGTCGCCTGCAAATCTTCGTCAGATGCTGTTTCCTCGGCGCTTTCCTCAGCCATAACTTGATCCACTAGGTCATCGTCGTCTTCAACCACGGACACTAGAGGAGCGACAGCGACGGCCATGGCTTCACGATTTTCAGAATTGATTGGCGTCACCAATAAACTCGGCAATCCTGACTGTCCGTCTTGCGATACATTGGCTTTCGCCCCCCCATGACGGTCAAGGTGCCATTGCGGCGTGGTGTATTCAAAACGTAATCCTGTTTGTGTCACAGCCAACAAGCTTGCTTGCACCAATAAATGATCATCAGGGGAAACCGGCATCACCTTTTCCCAGTAACCTTGACCAATTAACGGCATCTCTTCACGACGCTGCGAGCCATCCTGCTCAATAAATTCTAACATCACGCTAGAGCGCAACAGATTCAATTTCAAATTCACCGGCTTAGCCGTCAATGCCACCAAATCGTCACTGGGTGTGGAACCGGTAAATTCAATGGCTGGATGCACAGTAAAGAACTGACTCAACTGGCGTTTAAACGTCTGCCCATCCACCGAGCTGACCAATTCATAATTACCCGGCTCAGAAATGCCTTCTAGACGTACTTTAAATTGGTTGTTGGTCATCTTCAGATCGTAACTTACAACAGGTTCTTTTTGCTCACCATTCAGACGATACAAAGTCTGTTCAACCTTTAACAAATCCAACAACTGGCGATCTTGCACCAGTACCCCCTTTTGGAATAAGCCGATAGAGGAAAAAATTGGTTCATTGACAAAAATCACCGGGGCAATCTTGGTGGCTTGCGCGCCCAGATCCGTGATCACTCGGACACTGCTTCGTGCCAAATCCACATTCTTCACTTGCCAAATGCCGGGCAGTGGATCTTGCACACTAATGAGGGTGTAATGATCTGCTGCCGACACAGCGACCTTTTCTCCCCCTACCAGAGGCAAGGTAGAATCATCCGGCAATATTACTTGTGGCTGCTCACCTTTTTCATGGAACACCACCAAGGTCAGTTCATTAATCGCCTCATCCACCGCAAACTGATCCCCTTCAAATGGCAATTCATCAGAGGGTGAGGCTTGTGAAAATATGCGCTCAAAGGTGTCCAGCAAATCTTGCGGCACCGCCACTTCGGTATGTGTAGCGTTAGTACGTAAGGACAAATTTTCGAGCAACAATTTATCTGTGTAGCCCGTCATAGAAATAGTATGTAAATGGATATTAAGCGACTCAAGTTGCTGTGCTAACTCGTTCAGAATACGTTCACGGGAGGCTTTATTTACCGCTTCGTCTAAGCTGATGTCGACCATGCCGTCGGTCACTAGGATCCAATGACGATCAAAACCCGGTGCTAACTCGCCAGAATCCGGTGTTTCTAACAAGAGTTTAATGATGGCTTCAAGATCGGTTTTGACATCTTGCGTGACATAACTGTTGACGTAACTGGCTACCCGTGCTTTGGTTTGTGCATTGACTGGCGCTTCAGGCACTAACACACGTGGTGCTTCACCAAACAGCCAAATGCCCAAAGTGGCTTTGTCATCGGGTGCAAGATTGGAAATGAGACGTAATGCCTCGGCCGTAAGCTTATCAGGATCACTGATCAACATACTGCCAGAGGCATCCACTATGACACGAAATTGCGCATCAGCATAGACAACAGGTGTTGCTAGACCTAACCCAACCATTAACAACAGAGCACGTATTTTCAACCATTTCAAAACGCTGAACTCCTTTAATCACACTGCTGTCATCTAGGATGTTATGCCTAACTCAAATCATAAGGCTCCGGCATACCGTGCACCCATTTGATAATATGAGTGTCCCAGTCTTCTTCATCCACCGTATTTTCATTAACAGCATAGTGTTGAACAGTCAGCCCCTGACGGAGCATTTCTTTGTTGCTACCGATGAGCAAAGGATGCCAGTTAGGCAGTTCCTTCGTTTCATGCAAAACACGATAACTGCATGTGTCTGGCAGCCAGTGAAACTCATCAATCTGATCGGGTGTCAGCGTAATACAGCTTGGCACAATAGTCTGTCTTGTTTCGTAAACCTTGCACTGACAACGGGTAATATCTAACTGATGACACGAAAGATTAGTGTAATACACCTCTTCCGTGTCTTCGTCCTGTAACTTTTGCAAACAGCATTTGCCACACCCATCGCAAATGGATTCCCATTGCTCAGAAGACATTTTTGCCAATGGCACTGTCTTCCAAAAAGGCTCGTAACGCTTGGCGATCATAACTAATAAACGGCCTCAGTTGGCGTTTTGTATAGATCCAACAAGTAATCGTCTTTCACAGGTGGCAATTGCAGATAAAAGCCTTGCTCACGAATGGCGTCAATGACCGTCTGCGCCTCAGCGCGCGCCAATTTTTTTTCAGCGGTCAACAGCATGGTCATGGCACTGACGCCTTTACCAAAACGCTCCATCAACTCCTCAGGTACTTTTGACAATCCACTTGTCTTTTCAACATAAATGTACATTTCATCGCGCTTTGAGGAGCGAAATACTTCAATAATTAATGGCTGTTTCATAGGTTTCTCTTGGTTGCTTGAGCAACCCAATTAAGCGTTTTTAAACTTGTCTAATATAGGATTCACAATCACTTCTTTGCGCCAACCTGTCATGGCTGGATTCTGCCAATCCATCGCTGAACCATCAAACAAATGGCGCACGATTGGCTCCAGTAACTTACGTTTCATCATAGCTTCTGGCGCAATTCCCAAGGTTTCAGCACGACCTCTCACGTAGGCTTTTACCGCTTTGGTCAACTCCCCCGCCTGTGAAGGCAAGGGCGCTTCCAAAGCTTGCTGAAATTCATCAGTCGATAACTGCTTGACGAGAGCCACCTTCTCTAGAATGGTATCACCGTACAATCGCTGCTGACGACCCGTTATCTCTTCTGCATTTGACATGGCTTTGTGATGCATCGGCATGCTTTTCGCCAAGGCCCACAAGGTGCGATCTTTCAAAACTTGACCTTTTGGCACGTTTTCTTGACGGGCTTGCTCATCACGCCAGATAAACAACAAACGCAACAGTGTCAAACTTTGTGGTGTGAGACGCCAAGCTGTCTTGATACCTTGCCAGTTTTGCTCTGGGTCGGCATTTAGCTGGAACTGCCACTTTAAGGATTCACAATCTTCCATAACCCATGCAAGCATTTTTTTGTCTTGCAAACGCGCCACTTGCAGCGGATAGACTTTGGCCAAATACACCACATCCAACGCTGCGTAGCGTTTTTGTGCATGGGTAAGCGGTCGCTGTGTCCAATCCGAGCGTGTTTCATCTTTTGCCACTTCAATGCGCAAGTATTCGTGAATCAGTTTCACATAACTTAATGACCATTGTGCACTGGCATAGGCTTCCCCCACTTGGGTATCGTAGAAGGGGCTTGGTAAGACACCTAACAAACGCTCAAACACATCCAAATCTTCAGAGCAGGCATGGAACACCTTCATCACGGAAGGCTTTACCATTAAATCTTTCAAGGGTGACCAATCATCAATACCAAGTGGATCGATCAGTACCGCTTGCTCCCCTTCACTGATTTGAATCAAACCCGTGATAGGAAAATAAGTGGTACGACGGATGAATTCCGTATCCACCGCAATAACAGGCAATTGCGCCCAATAGTCACACCAACGGGCTAAGGATGCATTATCCTCGACCCAAACAATATTCAATGTCTCTTCGAGATCATTCATTTTAGAGTGTCTTCCGTCCCTCTAACGCGAGCGCCAGAGTATTACCATCAACGTATTCCAGCTCACCACCCATTGGCACACCATGAGCAATACGACTGACATTAATGTTCAATGCTTTTAATTTCTCGGCGATGTAGTGACAAGTCGCCTCACCTTCTACCGTCGAATTCGTGGCAATGATGGCTTCTTCCACCTGATTTTTCACCACCAAATCTTCAAGACGATCTAAGCCTAATTCTTCGGGGCCAATGCCATCTATGGGTGATAAATGCCCAAGCAACACAAAATAACGCCCCCGATAGGCCCCCGCAGATTCAATGGCGACCACATCAGCAGGTGTTTCAACGATACACAAGCGTGTCGCATCACGTTCTGAGTCTTGGCAAATTTCGCACTCCGACTCTTCCGTCAAAGTACGACAACTGCTACAGCGCCCCACTTTGTCCAAAGCGTCACGAAGTGCTAACGCAAGCTTATCGGCGCCTTGATGATCACGCTCTAAAAGATACAAGGCCATTTTCTGCGCCGAGCGCGGCCCGACACCGGGCAAACAACGCAAGGACTCAATCAATTGTGAAATCAGCGGACTAAACAAGTTGTCGGCTCCTAGAAAGGCATTTTAAAACCGGGTGGTAAAGACATTCCTGCGGTCGCTGCTTCCATTTTTTCTTTCTGACTTTGCTCTATATTGCGCACCGCGTCGTTCATGGCGGCGGCAATCAGGTCTTCCAACATTTCTTTGTCATCTTCGAACAAAGAATCGTCAATGGACACACGTTTTACATCGTGACGACCCGTCATGAGTACTTTCACCAAACCCGCACCGGCTTGGCCTTCGACTTCCATGTTGGCAATTTCTTCTTGGGCCTTTTGCATGTTTTCTTGCATTTTCTGCGCTTGGCGCATCATGTTACCCATTCCACCTTTAAGCATAGTTTTCTCTCCAAATTAAGCTTTAACTTTTACCGAATCATAGACCAATTGTGCTCCCATCGCGGACGATAAGGCTTGCACAACGGGATGTGAATTCAAATGTTCAATGGCTACCTGCAACGCTTCTGCGCGTTTGCTGGCGGCAAATTCTTCCGCCGTCACCCCTTCGGTGTCGGCCACGGTATCAATAATTAAGGGCACTGACATGGCGAAAAAGTCACTCAGCGCCCCTTGGATTTGTTCATAACGGACTTGATTCAGCATGTGTCCATATTCTAATGGCACCTGCAAACGAATCCCCTGATCACTGGCGTCCACCATGCTGGAATTCATCAGAATGTTTTGCACCAAGCCCGTCAAAGGCAAACGTGGTGCAACTAGCCACCAGGTCTGCATGGTCAACTCATTATAATGATTCAAAGGCGGTAATGGCATACCTAAAGCAGGCTGCGCTATGGTGTCCGGCACCTTTGCTAAACGAGGATCTGACGGTGATTCCGTTTCAACTTGCGTATCCGCAGCATCCGTCTCGGTAATTAAGGCTTCGACCAAATCCGCAGCGGGGTTAAACGGATCTTCCACATCCGCAATCGCTCGCTCTTCGGCTTCTTCTTCGTCTTCTTCCTCATCTTCGTCCACCGCTTGATTCATGGTGTGCGACGTTTCTAATAAAGACTCCACTCTTGCCGAGGTAGCCTGCTGTTTTGCTGGTGGCAAGTCTGTCGCTTCGGATTCATTAATATGAGCAGGCTCATCCGCCACTGAACTCACTAAAGCTGAATCCGCTTCAGCCGTTTGTACCTCATCGCTAGGCGCCTCTTCCCAAGGTGGGCGCTCGGCAGCAGACAAAGCTTGTTCAGCATGCGTCTCTTCACCAAGCTCTGCACTCGCCTCTGCATTCAGATCGTCTTGTTCACTCGGCTTGTTATCCGCTTGGTTGCGACTGTCTTCTGTAAGCGCTGCTGATGAAGATTCGGGATCAATCTCTGGAATTTCTTCTGTCGGCTCTACCGCCACAGATTCCACACGCGTTGCTGTCGCGGATTCATGCTCGGCTGATGAGCTTGCTGAGCTTACGTCAGTGGGTTCAGGTGTTTTTTTTTCTGCTGTTATCGTTTCTGCAGGCGGTGTCTCATGACTCACTGTCATAGGCGGTGCAGGGCGAAAGGCAATCAAACGCAACATCAACATTTCAAATCCTGCACGAGCAGAATGCGCCAAATGCAAGTCACGACGACCAATCAACAAACTTTGATACATCAGCTGAATTTCTTCCGGACGAATGCTTTGTGCTAATTGTTGAATGCGCGCTAAATCGCCAAGCTGATCCGTCAAAGCGTCTGGCACTTGCTGCTCAATCGCCACACGATGTAATGAATCCAGCAAACTGCCACAAATGGCAGTGAAATCCGGTTGGTAATCGGCTAAGGCTTCAATACGGGACAAGACTTGAGCAGCATTTTTTGCTGCAACCGATTCCAACAAATCCAGTATTTGCGCTTGATTGACCAAGCCCAACATGGCGGTCACACCCGACTCAGAAATATTACCGTCACCAAAAGCAATGGCCTGATCTGTTAAACTCAAGGCGTCACGCATACTGCCATTCGCGGCTTGACCAATTTGCCAAAGCGCTGGCTGATCAAAACGGATTTGTTCGCTGTTCAATACCGTTTGCAAATAATCCACCACGCGCTGCGGTGACATGTTCTTCAAATTAAACTGCAAACAGCGTGACAGAATGGTAACCGGTAGCTTTTGGGGATCGGTCGTGGCGAGCAAGAACTTCACGTGCTCAGGCGGCTCTTCCAAGGTTTTCAATAAGGCATTGAAAGAGTGAGTCGACAGCATGTGCACCTCGTCTATCAGATAGACTTTAAAGCGCCCGCGAGTAGGCGCGTATTGCACATTTTCCAGTAGCTCACGGGTGTCTTCGACTTTGGTTCGAGACGCCGCATCGACTTCGATCAAATCAACAAAGCGACCTTCAGCAATTTCTCGACAACTGTCACAAGTCCCGCAAGGTTCAGGGGAAATGCCATTGGTTTCACAGTTTAAGCACTTTGCGAAGATACGAGCAATGGTGGTTTTGCCCACACCACGCGTACCTGTAAACAAATAAGCATGGTGCAAACGCTGCTGTCGCAAAGCGTTCACCAAAGCTTGAAGAACATGGTCTTGCCCCGCCATTTCAAGGAAGGTCTGGGGGCGCCACTTACGTGCTAAAACTTGATAACTCATTTTGAATTCTGGCTATTAAAAAGCGATTTTTCATTGTACGGCAGTCGACGCCATTGGGAAACCACTGATACACGAAAGAAAGCCCAAATAGGCATTTTTCATTCGCTTAAGTTTGCTTAAAGATCAAGTGTTTGCAGTTAAACAAAAGGCCTACTGAATCAGTAAGCCTTGAGTGAACAACAAACTCGACCTTTAAGAATTCGCTTGTTTCGCTTCGCGAATCTTACGCTGACGCTCTTTCTCAGCGGCTTTTTCTTGGCGGTGTTTTTCAACCGCATCCAATACTTCTGCGCCAATATGCTCTTCACCACGCTGACGCGCCAATTGCACTTGGCGCTCACGTTCGATAAAACGCTGTCGTTGTTTGTCTGTGTACTTATCAAAACAATGTACGCAACTGACGCCTTGTTGGTATCGCTCGTCCTGCTTCTCTTCTTCCGTAATCGGCATACGACAAGCATGACATTGATCGTACTCACCCTTTTCTAGATCGTGATTAACCGACACACGATTATCAAAAACGAAGCACTCTCCTTCCCATAGGGTGTCTTCTTTTGGCACGTCTTCAAGGTATTTTAGAATGCCACCTTCCAAGTGATACACTTCTTCGAAACCTTGCTCTAGCATGTAAGCAGTGGATTTCTCACAACGAATCCCACCAGTACAGAACATAGCCACTTTTTTCTGTTTTTTAGGATCCATGTTTTCTTCTACATAAGCAGGAAACTCACGGAAAGTATCAGTTTTAGGATTGACCGCATTCTTGAAAGTCCCAATCTGTACTTCGTAATCGTTACGCGTATCCACCAACACCACATCTGGATCTGAAATCAACGCATTCCAATCTTGCGGTTTAACATACGTTCCCACCACACGCTTAGGGTCAATGCCCTCTACGCCCATGGTGACGATTTCTTTTTTCAGTTTTACTTTAGTGCGGTAAAACGGCATGTCTTGGTCGTATGACTCTTTATAAACGATATTTTCCAAACCCGGTTGCTGATCCAACCAAGCCAACATGGCATCAATGCCTTCGCGGCTGCCCGCTACGGTTCCGTTGATGCCTTCGCTGGCCAACAGCAAGGTGCCACGCACAGCATTGTCTTCAAGGACGTTCAATAAAGGTTCACGAAGGGATTCGTAGTTCGGTAACTCAACGAATTTATAAAGGGCACAAACAACAATGTTTGACATGTTTTCTATCTCCTATGCGATCTGGAACGTAAAACCAGAGCAATTAATAACGGCGCGCATTATAGAGAGTTATCTCACCTATTTCGAGCTTAGCAGGCTAAAAACTGCATAGATTTTAGAGAACAATCGGCCTCAACCTATCTCTATTGACCCGGATCAACACACTGCCCTGTAGAATTATTGACGCGAAACCACCCTGCAATACTGTGACGAGTGCGCTTGGCCGCCAACACCTCATGAGGAAAAGCTTCGCTGAGAAAGATGGCCAAACGGCCTTGTTGAGGTAAAAAACGTCCTAATTCATACTTTGTATCACGCTCATCATACAAAACGAACTCGCCACCGTCTTGTTGTTGCCAATCTTGATTCAAATACAAAACAGTCGACAAGACTCGATTGCTGCGCCCATGAAAAGCGTCCAGATGCTTTTCATAAAATGCTCCAGCCTCATAACGAGCAAAATGCGCTTCATAGTCAAACAAGCCCAAAAACAAACGACGATTCAACACCACACGCAAGGCTTCCATTGCGCTGAGAAAATCTCGACGAATGGGCCGATCCGCATCAATCCATTGAATGCTATCGCGACGCGCATCCAACCTCACTTGGTGATCTTGCTGACGACCAACCCCAGCTTGCAACATGGCCGCATTTTCAATGTTCTGCGCTTCGGCCATCAAAGCTTGAGTAAAATCACTAGCAAAGAAATCATCTTGCACACTCCAGCCTTGAGTTTGTATATCCTGCAACACATTGGCAAAAGGCTCTTCTCGACTGAAAATCGGAATCGAATTTTCAACGTACAAGGTAGAAGCAGATAAAGTTTCTTGGGGCATGGATTAATCACTTTCAAACAGGCAAAATGGCCAATCGCCCTATAATACGTTAGCAAGGCCATTAACACACCCAAATTTGTTTGCTATGAGTCAAGCTTTTCAACTTCGTGATTATCAAGTACAAGCCGTCGATGCAGCCCTAACGCATTTTCGTCACTCAGACGATCCTGCGGTCATCGTACTGCCAACAGGCGCGGGCAAGAGCTTGGTAATTGCCGAACTCAGTCGCCTCGCCAAAGGGCGCGTGATCTGCTTGGCGCACGTGAAGGAACTGGTAGAACAGAATCACGCTAAGTTTATCGCCACTGGCGCAAACGCTGGCATTTATTCTGCCGGTCTCAAGCAAAAAGTCAGCGACGACAAAACCGTGTTTGCCAGCATTCAGTCTTTATCTGCCAATCTGCAGGCGTTTGATCAGCCCGCCAGCTTGGTCATAGTGGACGAGTGCCATCGTATTGGCATGGGCGACAAAGGACAATATTTAAAGACGCTAGCGCATTTTCAGACCTTAAACCCAAAGGTCAAAATTCTTGGTTTAACTGCCACCCCTTATCGTCTTGGCAGTGGTTGGATTTATCACAAGCATTACCATGGCTATACGCGACCTGTAGACAACCCCTTTTTTACGCACTGTATTTACGAACTCCCCCTGCAACACATGGTGAAACAGGGTTATTTAACACCGCCTATTCACTTTGACGCCGCCATCGCCCATTACGACTTTAGCTTGCTCACAGAAAGCCTTGATGGCGAACAGAGTACCGATGACATTGCGCTCAACGAACTAATACACAAATACCCTCGCGTTACCCAAGCCATCACAGAGCAAATCTTACAGCTCAGTACCGATCGACAAGGCGTGATGATATTCGCGGCCACCATTGACCATGCAGAAGAAATTCTGGGCTATTTACCTACAGAACAAAGCGCTCTGGTAACAGGCAAAACCAAACAAAAACAACGGGATCAAGTGATACAAGCCTTCAAAGCCAAACAGGTTAAGTACTTGGTCAATGTGTCTGTGCTCACCACAGGTTTTGATGCACCTCATGTGGATGTGATTGCCATTTTGCGCCCGACACAATCCATTAGCCTGTTCCAACAAATTGTCGGACGTGGCCTGCGCTTAAGTCCTGGCAAAAAAGATTGCTTGGTATTGGATTATACCAATAATGGTTACAACATTTTCCAACCGGAAATTGGCGACAAACGCCCTACCAATGATTCTGTTGCTGTGCAGATCCATTGCCCTGAATGCGATTTTGCCAACACCTTCTGGGGACGAAAAGACAGTGATGGTAATATCATTGAACACTTTGGTCGTCGCTGTCATGGCTTGCTCGACACACCTGATGGTGAACAGGAATGCCAATATCGTTTCAAGTTCAAGCGCTGCCCCCATTGCAATGAAGAAAATGACATTGCTGCTCGCCAGTGCCAACATTGTGGTGAAAAACTGCTCGATGCTGACGATATATTAAGAAGTGCACTGAATCTAAAAGACAACAAGGTGCTGCGTTGCGCCGGCATCACACCAGAGCTCAATCGCGCTGACAACAGCATCAAAATCACCTATCACGATGAAGACGGCTTAACCCTAGCGGAAAATTTTAAATTCCAGTACAAAAAGTCACGTCAGTCTTTTAATGAACTGTTTGCTCGTCGAATTGCCAGCGGCAGCCAAGTGGTTGAGTTCGATAAAGCAGAACAAGTGGAAGCTTTTTTTGACTATTTGCCGACGCCGGATTTCGTCATTGCCAAAAAGAAAAAACAGCATTGGCAAGTCACCGAGCGGCTATTTGACTATCAAGGCCCTTATAGAAAGGCCAATCAACTTATTTGATACAAGGCCAATCTTTATTTAACAAAAGCCAATCAGCTTAGTTGATACAAAGCCAATCAGCTCGGTTAGAAAAAAAGACAATCAGCTTAGTTGATGCAAAGCCAATCAAGGCCACTCTCTATTCAACAAAAGCCAATCAACTTATTTGATACAAGACCAATCAAGGCCACTCTCTATTCAACAAAAGCCAATCAACTTATTTGATACAAGGCCAATCAAGACCACTCTTTATTCAACAAAAGCCAATCAGCTCGATTAGAAAAAAGCCAATCAAGGCCACTATTTATTCAACAAAAGCCAATCAGCTTAGTTGATACAAGGTCAATCAAGGCCACTCTCTATTCAACAAAAGCCAATCAGCTTAGTTGATACAAGGCCAATCAAGGCCACTCTTTATTTAACAAAAGCCAATCAGTTTAGTTGATACAAGGTCAATCAGTTTAGTTGATACAAGGTCAATCAAGGCCACTCTCTATTCAACAAAAGCCAATCAGCTCGGTTAGAAAAAAGACAATGAGCTTAGTTGATGCAAAGCAACTCAATTGGGTTAGCGAAAAGCCAATTAATTGTGCTCACTTTAGCCCGCCGTTTTTCGCACCGCATTCTGATAGGAGACCTCAAAGGGTAAGTTGAGGCTGTTGATTTGGTCCAGAGCTACTTTACCCAACTGCCCTTTTGGCAAGCTTTCCAATAACACAAACCAATAATTCGCCACCATATTTTGGGCGAAAATGTGAGCCGTTTTGTCATCCACTCCCACTTGCAAAAAGCGTTTCACAATACCATCGGTAATCACACTGATTTGCTTGGTATGAAACCCACCTGTCACCACACTGTCCAATAAGACTTCACGGGTGAATTCCGCATACTCATCGTAAAAAGAAAACAAGACTTGCGCCATTTGCGTTAAATAGGCAATGGGCGAAATACAACTTGATTGTGCTTGCGCTCCAGCACGCAAAGCCGCATCCATTTCATCAAAAAAGATGTCTTTGACCAAGGCCATTTTATCGGGAAAATGAACGAACAAGGTGCCCACCGCAATGCCTGCTTGCTGACTTAAATATCGGGTACTGGTGGCCGAAATGCCTTGAGAAAGAAAAGCCTGCTTGGCAATGGCTTTGATTTTTGAACGGGTTTGCTGTTTTTGTTGCTGACGAAGACTCACTGGATCATGCCCTTCAATGAATGACTCAACAAGCCTAGCCTATCTGATATTTAATGACGAGCAGATTTTCATTTATAAAACAGGATTAACGCACAGTATTTACCCTAGGCATTTTGCTGCGCTCTAAGCGGGCCTCTAAATCTTTCATAAAAGACTCAATTCGCTCTGCATTGACACCATAATCACCACGCCCTACACGAGAAGACGAACGCATATCAACCCGCACTTGGTCGCTGTCCATTTGTAAAATACGAATCGCTACATCATCACGGAAACCAAAAATCGGTGTACGTGCCGTCGCTTCAATCATACCGGCGGCAGGGTATTCAGCGACCACCTCCCAATCACGATCAGACACAATATCCTCAACCACGTAATACACCTGCTCTTTGCTCAGATCGGTAAAAACAGGCTTCACCTCGGGATAATATTTGTTCTGAATGGGTGCCCAGTCAAGGTTATAAGCGAGGTCATTTTCGTTGGAGCTGCGGATAAAATTTACATTGAGGAAGGCGGGAGGCATTTCTGTGTCTGTGGTAATGTCATGAATGTTTGGCAAGCCTGAACGTTTTAGGTAAAAACCAATCCACATAAAGCTGTAAACCAGCGACACCGTCAAGACTAAACAGAAAAAGCGCTGGGTGCCGACATTTCTCTCTTTACGACAAGCGCATAAGGAGACGATCGCCAAAACAGACAACACCAAAGAAGCGTACACACTTTCACGCAACATGGAGAAGCCAGTTATAGGCTCAAAAATTCCTACCCTTACACCTGCGATTGACACAAATGCCATACACCCAACTAGCATTAGAAGAATATACAACACTGGAGAGATATAACGACTCATAAATAACTCTGAAACATTAAAATAATATCTCACACCTTAGCGCGCGAATGAGACAAGGAACAGCAAGAAAATACAGCTTCCATTTCATTCCTCTGTATTTGCATATTTTTCTTCAAGCTTTCTTAAAGAAAGTGTAAATTTCCTTATACTGTATTAACTTAACCACTACAAAAAAGGCATTGCAAGCACACTTTTTAGCATTTTCACTAACCAATTCGCTCACTTTTATCTGTGCTTATCCACTCACCCTCTATCCCAAAGCGCCCCATCGCAAGATAGACAAATCAGTCAAAAACTTCATAATAGCGCAGCATTTCAGACTGGAAAGCTTATTCATGAAATCCCTTTTTCCATTTCACGCGGTGGATCGTCTCAGGCAAGATTGCCAAGTGAACGCCATGCGACCTTTTATTGCCCGTGGCGCCAATGCTATTCGTTGCCCATCCTGCCTAATGGCAGAATCCGCTTGTTTCTGCCATAAAAGAGAAGCTCTTGAATCCCCGGTGGAATTTATCTTGCTTTATCATAGAGATGAAATTCACAAACCCACCAACAGTGGACGACTCATTGCCGATCTATTTCCGCAACACACCAAGGCATTTCTGTGGCACAGAACCGAGCCAGAGCAGGCTTTATTGGATCTATTAGAGGCGAGACAACACAGCATCAGCGTACTCTTCCCTAATACCAGCACGGCACAACAACAAGGCAGAACGCCACGCCCAATGGCAGACATTCAAGACCCAACACAGCAACCACATACTTTTGTCTTGCTCGATGGCACCTGGAAGCAAGCCAGCAAAATGTTTCATCAAAGCCTATGGTTACACAAGATACCGCATTTTGAGATTCAGCAAGCCGCACAACGCTCTTTCCTGGTTCGTCATGCCAAACACGAGAGGCAATTTGCCACTGCCGAAGTCACCGCCATGTTGCTGCACAACCTAGGATACGAAGACCATAGTCTGGAATTATTGCACTATTACCAAGCTTTTAACCAAGCTTGTTTAAGAAGCCGCAAACGCGGTAATGAAAATGAATAAGCGTAAAGCAATCATGCAAAGAGAAATGTAATTAAATTACAGCAATGCCGCACCACTAACTGATCGTTTTCTAACCAAAAAACCTAACTTATCACTGCCTCATCAATAAAGTAACCCACCCATTTGAATGGAATTGCAGTGCCTGTTTTTTCTTTTTACCGATCAAAATGGGACCATTGTCCAAGAACAAAAAGGCTTTCCATGTGCGCTTGAAAACACCCCAGTTCAATTCAAAAATCAGCTCATTATGACAACAAAAATACACACTCGTGTCTTCTCCCCAATGGCCACAATGTGCCAACGCTTCCGCTGGCAAGTCTGATGCCTCACTGTCCCAAATTTTTTCCCACTGAACCTTATTAATTTCAAGGTTTTTTGGTGTTTTATTCGGCCAATCCTGCTCCGTAAAATGCTCCGGATGCAAATGCTCTTGGCTAATGTAATCACGCCAAATTTGCTCCGCTTTCGACTCAGTTAAGTAGTGAATTTGCGCCAAATCTTCAGGCTGTACCTTGGGGTCTTGACGATGAAAAATCCAACGTTTGGTGAACTGAGATAATGCTTGGTACAAGACAAGATTCCTTACAAAAATAAATAGATGAAAAAAACTAAACAATCAGGTGAAAAAGGATCGTTTGTTCAATTGATCAGGGTTCACTAGTATTACTCTTGTTGTAATAAAACAACATTTTTTATTAACGACATTCCATTAGGAATGTTTAATCAAGCATAGGAGAATATTATGGACTCTCAAAAACAATACGAAGCACTACTTGCTCAATGGGGCTACAAAGACACCACAGTAGAAGATTACGCTCGTCGTCAAAAACGTGCTCGTCAAGCCAAAGCGCTTGTTGCCTTTGTTAAAGCCACGCTTGCTTCTATCAAAAAAGTCAGCCTGCGTTCTCATTCCCTAGGCCAAGCTAATTAATAGCCGCTTAGGTTAAACCTCATATAAGAAATGCCATTAGCGTAAGATTATACCTTAGATATTTTCTCTTAAGGGGAGAAAAATAATAAATCCCCCCTCCCTTCCTTTCTTGCCAATGTGTTCTCATCTTACCTTTTTCCACCAATATAGATTTATTGCTCTGTTCTACTTTCTTCATAACAAATAAATTCGTTATCATCGCACTAGATTCATAACCTAAATAAGTTGTTTTATGACCTATTCTTACAAGGCTGTTTTATTTGACTGCGACGGCGTCATCGTCGATACGGAAAACCTCTCAAACGATTTATTGCGTGCCATGCTGAAAGAGCAAGGTTTAGAGTTAGACGACCAAACGATGCACGATCAATTCACTGGTTTTACCAATCAGGAAAACCTTCGTCATGCCGAAGCCATGCTGGGCAAAGCCTTGCCCGCCAATTTTGATCAAGACTATCGAAACACATTTCAAGCCTTAATGGATGAAACATTAGAACCCATTCAAGGCGTGCCAGAACTACTCAATAAAATTCAAGTGCCCATTGCCATGGCAACCAACGCCAGACGGCAAGAAATGAACTTCAAACTCAACAAAATAGACTTAGCAGAACGCTTCAAAATACGTTTTTGCGTAGAAGACGTCGACCAGGGCAAGCCAGCTCCAGATCTTTATTTAAAGGCCGCGGCTGCCGTCGGTGTCGCACCAGAAGACTGTATTGTAATAGAAGATTCGGTGGCGGGGATTCGCGCGGGTCGTGCTGCAGGTATGCGCGTATTTGCTTTCAGTGAAAGCGTACCGGCCGACCTGCAACTGGCCGCAGGCGCAACAGAAGTATTCGACACCATGCAACAACTGGAAGCCTTACTCAATCTAAGTTAGCAAGGCTTCGTCATTGTCAGTGCATGGGTCTATTCGGCAAACGTCGCAACTTAACCAGACACAGCTTGCAACTGCTTAAGCAGACTCTTAGGCAACTCTTTAATTACGAGCGTGCCTGAGTCGGCATCAAACTCGATGGATTCACCCAATAAATCACTGTCAAAACTCAAGGTCAAAGCACGAGAACTGCCCGACAAACGGGTTAGCTTTTTCAACGCGGCCTTCTCAACGAAGATTTCCTTCTCCATTTTGAAACTGTCAGAATCAGCAATCTCTAAGAATTTATTGGCTTGCTCTATGGAAAATCGTGATTCCACTTGCGAGACAATCTCCTTGATCTCCAGGGGCTCGCGCTCTTCTGCTTTCGCTTGACAATGCTCAGACACCTCTTTTTTAAAGGCATTCGCTTGCTTTGCTGGAATGCCTTCGGCCTGACAAAAGGCCGATGTCAAATCCACCAGCTTGCGGGTTTCTTTGGCCGCCGCTTTTGGCTCATCACAACCAATGAAATGGGTAAAATACTCACTTTCAAACTTAGGCGCGCGACCAAAACGAAACGCAATATAACGTCCTTCATCAGCTGATTGCCAAGCGGTGAGATTAATACGCAGCGCCATGTGCAGTTTTTCCATCTCGATTTGCTCAATCTGCGACAAACTCAAATCCGCATTTAAGCCAATGCCTTTCTTGCGTTTTAGCATAACGATGTACAAAAAATGCGTGTCGTGCAATTCATAATGATTAAACCACAACAAGCCCCCTTCCGCCTCATCCACTGGCTCTAAATGCCGCAAATACTCTGCCGCACAATCTTTGGTGAAGGCAGCAAAATCCGCAAAGTCATGGTCTTTAAAATGCTTGTACAACAGACCGGGCAACTGTGAACCCTCTTCACTGCCTAGCGGATTGGCAAAACGACCCGTATTCATACCGGAACGATTGAATAAATTGGTCACTTGTGCCGACAAGGCCTCGGCTTGGCCGTCTATGGGGTTTTCATTTGGGCGCGCAATCAAAATCGCCTTGCGTTCCCCTTCGTGCTTTTGAATCTCATGCACAATTAAGTTGCTAATAGACACCCGCTACCTCTTACGTTTAATATGACTGTTTGATGATTTGTTCATTGAACCTGTAACGCCTTAATTAACAAAGAAATTTTTCATAACGCAAACACTATGATAAAGCCTAAAACTACAAAAAAAGAGACACGAAAAGAACTCGAGTCCATGGTCGAGGAATTTATCAGAGCCAAAGGAAAAATTCAGCAAGTCGATATGGGCGAATCCGGCTTGGTTGATGGCAAGTATAACACGAGTCATATCGGCTTTAATGAGCCAAAGCAAGAACGCACTCCACTTAACCACGTGGTGGCTGCCATCCAACAGAAAAAACAGCAGAACACCTCACCAAACACCACTAAGCCTGGCAAAGCTAAGCCAAAGAAAAAAATCATTTACGACGATTTTGGCGAGCCTTTGCGCTGGGTTTGGGAAGATGAGTAAAAAACAAGAAAGCCAATTAAGCCTTTTGTGTTTCCACTGTCTTATTGCCATAATGCAACCCATAGCAGATTCCAAAAGGAGAGAGTATGTCGATTCGTTACTTACACGCCATGATTCGTACCGATAAACCTGAGCAAAGTCACACCTTTTATACTCAAGGTTTGGGCCTGATTCAAACACGCCGGATGGACAGTGAAAAGGGCCAGTTTTCATTGATCTATTACGCCAGTGAAGAAGGTGCCCCTGAAATCGAACTCACACACAACTGGGACGACAGAAGCTACTTAGGCGGTGATCAATTTGGTCATCTGGCTTTTCAAGTAGACAATATTTATCAAGTGTGTGAGACCCTACAGAAGATGGGCGTCACCATTCTGCGTCCACCCCGTGATGGTCACATGGCCTTCATTAAAGACCCCAATAATATTTCCATTGAACTCTTGCAAAAGGGTGAATCCCTAGCGCCAGCGGAACCTTGGTCGTCTATGGAAAATACCGGAAGCTGGTAGACAATCCTCTAGTTGATGAAAACGGTAGAAGTAAAAAAACAGACGGTATTTGCCGCCTGTTTTTTTTACATAAGATCACAAAGAAGCGGTTAAATCGAACAAAAACACCCCTCACATCATAACACTGATACAAAAGCCACCTTTAACCAAAACACTGATACAAAAGTTGCCTTTAATCAAAAAAACTGACACAAAAAGCGCCTAGAGACGTACCTTTTATTTAACTACTCTGAGAATAACAAATTTCAAGAGTAATTATTTTATGAAAAAATTAATCGTCCACATCACCCTAGCAGTTAGCCTAATTACCTTTGGCCATTTCGCAGTGGCAGAGAGTTTGTACGCATCAAATGTTAAGGCTCGCCTTTACGACGCTGATCGTGACGGCGTGATTGATGCGCGCGATCTCTGCCCAGATACAGTGCAAGGCTCAGCAGTCAACAATAATGGTTGCCCTGCTCAAAAGGTTAAGGTTTTATCGGTTGAATTAAACATCCAATTCGATTCAGACAAAGCCAACATAAAACCAGAATTTTACACTGAACTTAAAAAGTTAGCGGCCTTTCTAAAAAAACACCCGGCCAGTAACGTGGTCATTAAAGGTCACACAGACAACTTAGGATCAACGAAATATAACCAAGTGTTATCACAAAAGCGTGCCACTGCTATCAGTGACGTTTTAATCGACAGTTTTCGTATACCTGAGCAGAATGTAAAAGGCGTCGGATATGGTGAAAACCGTCCTGTCGCCTCTAACGACACAGAAGAAGGTCGTAGTCAAAACCGCCGAGTTGTCGCAGAAGCTCTTGCAAAAGAGCCATTTGCCAACCAACGCTGGACCATTTACAGCGTTGACCGAAGCGCTAATATCGCTTACAACCGCAACTTTTAAGCTTTTTTCAGATTTGGCTTAATCTGTTGCACATTCCCTTTAGTTATATTTTTTGGGGCTGTTTTACAGCCTCTTTTTTTTGTCTTGCTAATAAAGACACCAACTGCCAACAACTCCTCTCACTGCTCGACTCTTAATGAGATCAACCAATTGCCCAAATCCTCAACTCCATATTGGCAATATGACAATAAAGCGTGTTGCGGGTCGAGGGAATTAGTTAAGGGGTATGACCCTAAGGTATCTCTATGATTTTCAAATAAATAACAATTAGTTAAAAAAAAACCAACCCCATCATTACCACAGATGCCGGTTTTAAACTGCCTTGGATAGAGTTAGTAAATAGCCTAGATCGGGATGATGTTGGGCGAATACGTCGACTAAGAAAGCCAAAAGGTCGGCACTCAATCAAGACGGATCAACAAAAACATCAAAAACGTCATTACCTCCTGCTCGCGGAGCAAAGGGGGCGTGGTTGTTGGTTTCATCACTGCCAAAGAAAAGGCGGCATTTGTGGTGTTTTTTATTACATAAGATTACAAAGTCACTTTTTTATCAAATGATTGATACAAAAAGCGTCTAGAGACGTATTTTTTTTTAATTACTCTAAAGAGTAAGAAGTATTAAGAAGTGTGGTTTTATGAAGAAGTTGGTCATCCACATCAGCATAGCAAGCTGTATGCTTGCCTTTAGTCATTTGGCAGCTGAAAGTCTGTTCGCGTCGAATATTAAGGCACGCCTTGCTGACGCTGATCGTGATGGCGTGATTGAAGCACGTGACCTGTGCCCGGACACGGTACAAGGGGCCGCAATAGACAATGATGGTTGTCCCGCGCAAACGACCAAGCTCTTGTCCGTTGAATTGAACATCTTATTCGATTCAGGCAAAGCCGACATAAAACCCAAGTTTTACTCTGAACTCACAGAATTAGCGACCTTCTTGCGTAAGCACCCTAACAGTAATGTGGTCATTGAAGGTCACACAGACAGCTTAGGTTCCGCTGAATCGAACCGAGTGTTATCACAAAAACGCGCTTCTGCCATTGCTGACGTATTAATCGACAGCTTTCGTATAGCAGCAGATCGCGTAAAAGGTGTCGGCTACGGCGAAACCCGCCCTATCGCCACCAACGACACGGCCGAAGGCCGTAGTCAAAACCGCCGAGTTGTGGCAGAAGTATTTGCGAAAGAGAAATTTGCCAAACAACGCTGGACCATTTACAGCATTGAACAAAGCGCTAATAACGCTTACAACCGCAACAACTAAGCCTTTTCAGATTTGGCTTACTTCGTTGCACATTCCCTTTAGTTATATTTTTTGGGGCTGTTTTACAGCCCCTTTTTTTGTCTCGACCATTTGTGTTAAAACGCCTAATAGACGCAAAACCATTGAGACATAAAGGGTTTTAGCCTATTCTTCTGTCCATTCTGAAATTATTAAACTCTTACGGACATGAAGCGATATCGTAGGGAAACCAAATGAGCACACATAGACGCCCGCGCACGATTCAAATATATTTACCGAGTGGTGACCCTTCTGGGATTCGCATTGCCGAACAAACCACCTCCATTATTCGTGTTATTGAAGTTCCTCGCAGTGACCTAGCCGACTTTCTCAACATGCCAGAAGCTCGGCAAGTGGCTTTGTATTTCTTAGTATCGGGTGATACCAAGGACGAAATCTACGTTGGTCAATCGGGTGATGTGGGCGCTCGTCTGACGCAACACCATAAAGAAGAAACAAAAGATTGGGAACGGGCATTGGTACTTATTTCGATGACCAATAATCTGACACAAACCCATGTACTCTATTTAGAATCTTTATCCATTGAAAAAGCCAAACTGTGCCAGCGCTATGACTTACTTAATGGCAATAAGGGACAAAAGCCTCACACTCCGATTCCACTCAAAGCCGACTGTGACGAAATACACGAGATAGGTAGCTTGCTGCTTGCTACCTTGGGTTACCCTATCTTTGAACCCTTAACCGAACCGAAAAACTCAAAAGCAACAGAGACCTTTTACTGTACTCGTGCAGGGGTCGACGCCAAAGGTGTCTATACCAATGAAGGCATGGTCGTCTTAAAAGGCTCCTCTGCTCCCATGATCACGCAACGCAAAACCGAACAACGCTTCTACGACAAACGCGACGAATTAATCACCAAAGGCATCATTAGTGTCGAAGAAGAGCGCTTTGTATTTCAACGAGATTACCTGTTCCAAACCCCAAGCGGTGCCTCCATGCTGTTACTGCTCGCCACGTCTAATGGCTGGCTGGATTGGAAAACCGAACAAGGTGTGACTCTTCATGACCATCAGGGTAGGAATTTGGGGTAATAAGCAAGAGGCGAATTGAGGAAAATACAGATAATGTCATGCTGGCATCCTTTCCAGCAATAATTCTGATATCAAATACTAACTTGGCTAAACTGGGCTTGTCTGTTCTTCTTCCACCTGCTTCGTTGGTAGGCAACTCGATACCAGATCAAAGTAAGAGATATTGCTCCATACGTTATGATCACTGACCACAAAGATATTCTTTTTGGCTCTCGTCAATGCAACATTTAACAAGTTGGGTTTACTGCCCGCCCATTTCGCTCCGCCTGTGTTAGAAGGACCACAACCTAGCACAAAGATGACAATATCGTTTTCTTTTCCTTGAAAGGTATGAACCGTCCCTACGTTCTTTAACCATGTTTCATAGTCTTTCAGTTTAATGGAATGGGAATGACAAAATTCGATGCGCTTTTTTAGAAACGCTGCTTTTAGCTCTTCCTTCACGGCTTTAAACGGCGAAATAATATAAATAGCCTCCAGATTAATATCACCGTTTATAAGTGTTTCAACCAATCGATAGGTATCGCAAAACAACTCTTCTTTATATTGTTTGACAGTACACTCCCCTTTCGAGTCAATCCAATGATTAGTAATACCAAACACCGTTTGAGGCTGAATCTTCACGTCAGGCAAACCGTGTATCATGCGGTTATCGTATGCAATTTTATTAGACAAACTAAACATGGGTTCAATACAGCGTCTATGCACCCAAAGAGGAATACCAATCCATTGTTCTTGATCCATTACAGTTAACATACAGCCAAATTTATTAGCCCGATCGGCAACAGACTGAACGGACGTCAGCAAAGGAGACCAGTTTACCGCTTCCTTCCCTAAATATCTCTCAGTTATCGTTTCAACCAACCTAGGTGGCGTAGTAAATACAGGCTCAATCTGTAAAGGGTCACCTACGACTAAAACACGTTTAGCACGCATAATAGCACCAACAGCTTGCTGCGGTGGTGCCTGACCTGCTTCGTCAATAAACAACCATCCGAGGGCTTCTTCCGAAACACCAGAAAGCATTCGTCCAACAGAGGCAAAAGTGGTAGAGGCCACTGGCACTAACATAAAGAATAAACGCCACATTGCCTCGGGATCTGGAATTTTATCTGGTCTTTTTAAACCATCAGTAAGATCAAGTACCTGCTTTCTAAAATGTGATACCTGTAGCGCTTTAAACAACCAAGCCTGATGAAGCGCCATTGCGTTAACAAAGACATTGGACCTAAGCTTATTAATCAATTTACTTTGCCAATAGGCATTACGCTGCAAATCTGGATCGTCAATATTGGTCTCACTGTCCGGTACAGAAACGCCCTCATAGAAGCCTTTGAGCCTGTCAGGCTCTGCCAACAAAGAAACCTCTTTATCTTTAGATGTTTTGATCTTAGCGTTCAGAGACTGTATGAGTCTGGCTTGCTGTTTTTGCTGCTTAACTAAACTCAGTTTGTTTTCTTGTTCCTCAAATTGTCGTTCTAGGATTTGCTCTTGCGTCAATTTCAAAGCGGCTAATCGCTCAATATATGGTTTATACTTCTTTCGTTGTAATAACCGCCACCACCAGCTTGGCTTATCTACAACATGGGCCCGATAGCCTTGCTGAGCGAGTTCGGATGAACTAGAAAGTTCGGCTAGGTAAGCCTCACTCTCATTAACTTGTTGTGTTATACGAGTATAGTCTTTAGAGGCTTTTACCTGCTGTCGTTGTAACTCTTGCCGTTCTCGCTGTAATTCTCCATTTTCCAGCGTTTTAATAACCACTTCGAGAGACTTTAAATCTTTCAGGGCGGATTCTAGCTCCGCCACAGACTGATTAAATTGCTTCTTTGCGATAGCAAAACTGACTGTTTCAGGTGCTTTTCCCTCTATGGCATATGGCATAACAGCGCCACAAATTTAGAAAATTACGCTCTGGCGGTCGGTCTCGTTCCTGCTCAGAGTCCTTAGGAAAGGGGGAATCAAAAAAGAATCGGCTGCAAAAGTTATCCCGATTCCCTTTTCTCCCGAGCACCGCCGAAATCGCCCCCCAACAATACTCCGTCTCCTGCATAGGTTGATAATGATCTTTGATCTTTTTGGCATTCAATTGATTAGCAACGGGTCGCAAGTAACTTAGTTCAGAAAATACTTCGTCTATAGATTGTATTCTCGGTAACTCACGAGAAATGTTCTCTACAGCACTATTGTTCGAAGACGCTACCAACATTTCAAAACCAGCAAGGTGAGGATGAGGAAAACCGTCTTTTGTGAGAGTCACCTACACTTGCAAAAGAAGCAAGCACTTTGGCTCTTTCAACCAAATTATGAGCAATCATATCCCGCAGTAAGGTTGTTTTACCTGTCCCAGGAGGGCCGTTGACGGATAACAAACCACCCTTTTTAAGCTCCCCAATAGCAGTATTAATCGCATACTGCTGCATTAGCGACATATTATAATTCGGATTGGATGGCCATCGACCGTAGGGCATGTTATCAACAGAGACTCTTTGCTTAATGTTTGCTAAACCGTCAGCCGTATACAAATCGACCACTTTATTCGGTTCGATAGACAAATATTGACGGAGCGCAATGCCAGCTTGCCCCTTTAAAAACGAATTTTGTGCATATTCTAAATCGTCGAAATAAAAGCTATTTAGAATCGGCAAATCCGCTTCAATCTGCTCATCCGCTTGACTCTCATCAGCAAAATCAGATTCCGTCTCTTTTTCTATGTCGGAAGAAACGACAACAGTTTGATCAGATAGATTTACGTGGTGGATATCATTTTGCTCTAATCGCTTTTGATAAGGGTTTTGCGTAGGGTACGATTCAGTAGGATTAACTTCTTTACTCATTTCTAAGGAAGATGGTCTTTTGGCGCTACGTTTATCTTTCCATTCCAATATAAACGCAGTCTCGTTAACCAAACGAATGCCTGCCCACTCTTCTAGCTCTATAATTAGTTGAGCAATAATCAAGGCATTGATACATTCATGTTCGCTGTGCGGATGGCCTAGATGTCGGCTTAAACGAGATAAAGTTTCTTTAAAGGCTTCGGCTTTCTGGTCAAAACTGGATGCCGTTAGTGCATGCAAGCAACCATCCTTTAAACAAGCTAATGCCCACGGTAAAGTACTTATCGAGGCATTTTCCCAATTGGGCACACCATGTTTATCCAAAGGCAAACGAACAAAACACGAGTTTCCTTCCAGATCTAAACGTTCTTCAATTTCGCTTAAATCGTTTGCATCTATTTCATTATTTGAAAGCTTTTCATCACAGAGTTTATTGACGACATTAAGGTCAAAAACACCAATATAAAGAGTAAAAGCTTGTGCATTAGCAATATCCAACCCAGCCTGAGCAATAGGTGACAACCAAGGTAAAATGGCATCTTTCTGATCGTTTAATTCATAAAGACTGACTTTAACTTGCTCGTTGTTTTTTTCTTCTAACTTATAAGGCTGGAAAAACTCGATCTGATGCCAACTGGCTAATATATTTTTTGGACTTACTGTCACTGAGTATCCTTTTTATATCCTTAAAAAAAACGCAAGCTTGGTGCTTACGACTCACTTCCGAGACTTCATTAGGGGAACAAATCACACCGCCTGCACCACAAAGGCATCAGTTAGATTTAGCTGGGTGTTTTTGCTGTCAGCGAGTTTAGCTTTTAGCTGATCGCAGAGGATCATTAGTTCGCACACCCTATTCACTATCTGTATTTAGGGTTACATCGAACATTTTTAAATTTTACGCAATCCTTGCTGTATAGAAGAAAAAGCGCTTTGATATAAAGTCTCAATAACTGAAACACTATTCAGATCTAAAAACATGGGGTTAAGATACACTTAACCCCATTTTAACATTAGATAAATATCATAAACTAATTATATAATTAAATTTATTTTTCTTAACACTAAATTTTTTCACATAACAATGGATAAATTTGATAAACATCACCTATTGAAACATCACCCCATACATCACCAATGAAATAATCTCTGCGAATCCTTAGTGAAACTGCATGGCAGCCTCCTTGATTATCTTGTACAACAACTTCATAATCGGCTGCTTTGCGAATAGGGAGATTAGTTAAACTATCTCTATAGAGAGTCCAATCTCCAGTTTGAATAGGAAAGCTAATGACTTTTTGTGATTTGACTTTTCGCCCCATTACATCAATAAAAGGAACCCCACCGCTAAAGTAAGAAGTTGCTACTTCACCAACCATATTTTGCTCTACTTGATTTTGAGCATAATTTGTTCTTGGCACTTCAGCATTATGTAAATCCGAAAGCACACGTTCTCTTAGCTTTTCATGCCCTTTTTGAATTTCAGCTTTGATAATCGATTCCGTTTTTGGCATTTCAGTCCTATACTTATTAATCATATCTGAATTTGGTAGAAAAGCATGCCAATCATTTAACTCTTTTTTAAGAGTTTTTAGAGAAGAGTACATTTTCTCTTCCAAGGGCTCAGGGGTAAAGTATTTTTTACTATCTGGAATATCAAAAATAGTTGCCTGATTATAATAATCAGATAAGAATTTCGTCAAAAAATTACTTTCTGTAGTCATCCTCGCATTTTGATAGGCATCAAAATAAGAATCAAATGTTGGCTTTAAGCCTTTGAAATAAGCTTTACTCGATAATTTTTCTACCACTTCAACACTTACTACTTTTTTCCAATGCTCTTTACGAACATTATTTGAACCTTTCACCTGAGTATAAGCACTAATTCGTTTTAACCTATCTATGCTAGAATTCACCTCAACCATTAACTCTGAAACCGAATCCTCAACCTCATACTTACTATGAATCTTAGAAATAACATCCTCGTATTTTGCAATATCAAAAGAAGGGGCTTTGCTTTTTATTTTTGCAACCCCTCTTTTAATCTTTTTATAAGTTGACGCTTTTCTAGAATTTGATCTGGCAAAATCCAATTTCATATCGTCAAATGAAGCAAACGAATCTTGATTCTTAAAATCGTAGCTCAAGCTCTTATACTTATATATATTCTCTCTAAGATCATTAATATCTCTCAAAGCTCTAAGGGATTGTTCATCAAAGCTATCTTTATAAAGAGAAAAAACAGGAACATTTTTGTTATATCTCTTATTCATTGCTTTAATTTCATTATTCAATTTTTTCAAAGCAGCATCACTGTTAATTTTTTCATTCTTATCTAATGCAGACTGAATCATTGACCCACAACTGAAAACATCTTTATCAAAATTAGAACTCCCTTTGATTTTAATATCTAAACATCGAGAAAAATTTGTCTCAAAATTATTAGCACTAACGGTTAAGCTAACAAAGCTCAAACAAATAAGCAGAAAAATCCGATTTAAAATGTACACCTTACATCAATCCTTCAAAAGTTTAAAAATGTATACTATATTTTGGTATCATAAATTGCAATTTGGAAAAAGGGTTATTCACATAATTTATCTTGTATTTATTAACCCCTTGGCACATTCACTGTGTTTGACAATGAGTTCATTTACGTCCAACCCCAGAATCTGTCTGTGTTTCACTCGCCATTGACCTGCCACCATAACGTGTTCCGCTTGATCTGCACCACAAAGCAATAAGGCGGAAATAGGGTCGTGACTGCCCGAAAAGCGTAGTTCGTCCAACTTAAAGAAAGCCAAGTCGGCTTGTTTGCCCGGAGCAATGTCTCCTATGTCATCACGCCCCAACAGTCTGGCAGAGCCTTTGGTGACCCAGCCGAATACGGTTTCTGGGGTAATGCGCTCGGCACCGTATTTGAGTCTTTGCAAATAGAGAGCCTGTCGCGCTTCGTACATGAGGTTGGACGCATCATTAGACGCTGAGCCATCCACGCCCAAGCCCAGCGGCGCGCCCGCCTCGATTAAGTCCAAGGTAGGGCAAATACCGGAGGCCAAGCGCATGTTGGACACAGGACAATGGCAAATGCCTGTGCCGGCTTGCCCTAAACGACGGATTTCGTCGTCATTAAAATGGATACCATGGGCCAACCAGGTACGATCACTCAACCAGCCCACGCTATCGAGGTAATCCACCGTACGCAAACCGAACATCTTTAAGCAGAAGGCTTCTTCGTCCAAGGTTTCCGCCAAATGCGTATGCAAACGTACGTCTTCTTGTTCGGCCAATTTGGCACTGTCGATCATGATGTCACGGGTAACGGAAAAAGGAGAGCAAGGGGCTAAAGCAATCTGAATCTGTGCACCCTCTTGCCGCTCATGATATTGCTGAATGAGGCGCTGGCTGTCGGCCAAAATGGTATCGCCATCTTGCACCGTATGACGTGGCGGCAGACCGCCTTGGTCTTCACCTAAACTCATGGAGCCGCGGGTCAAGATGGCACGCATGCCCAGCCTGCGCACGACTTCCACTTGTACGTCAATGGCGTCTTCCATGCCAGTGGGAAACAGATAATGGTGATCCGCCGCTGTGGTGCAGCCCGACAAGAGCAACTCGGCCATGGCCACTTGCGTCGCTAAGGAAAGCGCCTCTGGGGTGAGCCTTGCCCAGACGGGATACAAGTTTTGCAACCAAGGAAATAACGGCACATTGACCACAGGCGCCCAGGCACGGGTTAGGGTTTGGTAGAAATGGTGGTGAGTATTAATCAAGCCCGGCAAGACCACTAAGTCGCTGGCATCAAACACTTCGTCCACTGGCTGACTGGGCATTTGGCCCTGTGCCAATACGTCGACAATACGATTGTTTGCAATGACAATACCACCACTGGCGTCAAGATCATTGGCAGTGAAACAGGCGAGTGGTTGTTTGATCCACAAACGAGCAGCAGAATGATGGGATTGAAAAGCAGACATAAACAGGCTCCTTGAAAGGATAAATGGAATAGGATTCCGTCAAATAGCCAGCTCAGTTATTACCCTGTCTGCTGATCCAGGGAGAGCGTCCAGAATAGGCCATGATTGCGCTGGCATCAAGAGGATTTCACCATGGACAGTGAAAACATTCCTTTTTAAGCTTCAAGCGAGTGTTATGGGATGAGTTCATTCATCGGCGTAAAAAGCGCTCTTGGCAGGTTTTTACGGCATTTCTAGTAAATGGGGTATCGGCGAAGGGTTGGTTTAGGTTTGGCAAGACTGGAAGTTGGTTTAAGTCGGTAAGATTATCTCGGGTTACCGACTTAAACCTAGGCTCTAATGTCAGCTTAGTAATTGTATTTACCAGCGCTATACAATGCTTGCGCTTTTTCCCAAACATCACCAACCTGACCATTGCCCACAGGTTTGCCATCCAGTTCAACAACAGGAGCAATCTCTTTACTTGAGCTGGTTAGCCAGATTTCATCTGCGTTACGCACTTCGTCCATGCTCACAACACGTTCTTCTACTTTGATAGAAGCATCTTTGCGCAGAATATCCAGTAACATTAGACGTGTGATACCTGGAAGGATTTGGTGATCTAATGGCGGTGTAATCACCACGCCGTCTTTTACGATGTAAGCATTACATGCGCTGCCTTCGGTCATTTCGTTGTCAGCGTTGTATAGGATAATTTCGTTGTTACCCGCTGCATGGCCCTGTTGGAAATGCATCACGTTACCCAGTAGCGCAGTAGACTTGATGTTACAACGCTTCCAACGTAGATCTTGCGTTGAAGATACCTTGTATTGCTTAGCAGAGGCTTTATCTGCTTTTGGTGCAGGGGCAATCTCAAATGCAAACGCATACACTGTCGGCTCAACATTCTCAGGGTACGCATGAAAACGTTTAGAATCGGTACCACGAGAAACATGAAGGTAGATACCTAAGTCACCACCGCCATTTTCAGCAATAAGCTTGTCGCACACGGCGCGCCATTTATCGTGAGAGTAATCAAGTTTGATGTCAATTAAGCCCATGCCTTCGTTCATGCGATCGATGTGCGGCCCAAAACCAACCAGTTTACCGTCATAAGATGGAATCACTTCATAAATGCCATCACCAAACAAAAAACCACGATCCATTGGTGAAATTTTAGCTTCAGACATTGGCATGTATTCGCCATTTAGATATACAAGACTCATTATTATCTCCAATTTTTATCAGCGGACCATTAAAATGATTATCACAGCCGCTTTAACGCTATTTTAGTAACTAACAAAACCCGTGAGTTGACGTAACTTAAGCAACATATCTTCCCCGTCGGTAAGGGGTAAGCTATCTTCCGTTAATGTGTTTTCTCGCGTAACGCCATCGACACTGCCTTTCTTAGAAAGGTAAGAAAGCACTTCTTTATTATCAAAACCTGCCAAAAGATCTTTGCCTGACAGCCAGCCAAGCACGGCGACCAATGCATGGCCGCCCCAGTTCGAGACATCAGCGACCACCAATTCACTACAACGAGTGACGGCCGGTGTGATGTCTAGGCTTCGTAACGCTGGGCGAACATTGCCCATACCAATTTCATTGCCACCATCGCCAATGGCTATCGTCGGGCAACCCGCTTCGAGCATAATTTCATCAAAGCTCGCGGAATTAGGCGAAATGGATTCCCCCCGCATGTTGTAGTAGCCAGCATCTTCTGCTTGACCGGGTCGCTCGATGGAAATGACCAATTGCGGATTGTACTTTTCTAGAATACTAGCCGCTTTTGTTTTACGCTCTTCGATAGAGGTTTCGCCAATGGGTAACTGTTCAATGGTGAAGTCGGTTGAAATCGCCGACGCCAATGGATCACCACACACCATAACAGGTTTTGCACCAAGCGCTTCGAATGCCCGATACAAAGAAATTGCCCCGACAGGACCATCGGTCTCAAACGTCCCCGCCACAGGGAAGCCAGTACCTATCAACACATAGCCATCACATTGCTGCATCATCATGGCCGCACGTAAACAATACCCTTTTAGCATAGAAGCTTGAACAGTTTTCATACCTCTAGGGTTGCGAGCGACCAGCAGATCTTCGATCTCTGCGCTGAGTTTTACCGCCTCTAAGACGCTGTCTTGAATACTTCTCTGAGTTGTCATTTGCCAATACTCTCGCTTAATCATTTATCAAATATGAACTAACTCAGCAGACTCTTCGCGATGCTTTGCCAGCATATGAAGGTTGTGTGCATCATCAATTGTGATCGCTTCAAAGCTCACTTTGGAGCCGGGTGTCAGCTGCGCTAATTTGCCCGTATCCAGAGACAAAACAGAGCCAATTTTGGGATAACCACCTATTGTTTGGCGGTCATTCAATAAGATGATCGGCTGTCCATCTGCTGGCACTTGAATCGCGCCATGACATATTCCTTCCGATAAAATCCCATCGATCGAAGGTTTTATTTCTGGCCCTTCCAAACGGTAACCCATTCGGTCACTACGATCCGTTGTGGTGTATTTACTAGAAAGGAACTTAGCCACTTGAAGGTCAGTAAAGGCATCCTTCTGGTAACCTAAGATCACGCGCAAGGTCACTTCTTTTGAGTAATCGGGACGCTGCTCCTCGGGCAATGTCAGAATCTCAACCACTGTGTTTTCAGAGCATTCAAGAAGATCATCTTTGCCAAGCTTGGCACCGGCTTTTTCGTTAGCAAGACCGCCGATACCTTCTCGTACCACAGTCGCAGTACTACCAAAGCTATGCGGAACATTCAGCCCCCCCGCCACGGCAAGATAGGCTCGGCTACCGCTAGTGGCGAATCCGAGTTTGATCTGATCACCAACTTTCACTGCTAGGGTTTGCCACATAGGTTGTTCTTCGCCATTAATTGAAATAGGCATGTCCGCACCAGCAAGCGCGATAAAAGTGTTTATCTGCGCTTCTAGAACCAAGCCACCGAAGCTAACCTCAAGAGCGGTGGCTCCGATGTCGTTCGAGCATAGACGATTTGCCCAACGAAAAGCTTCCGCATCCAATGGACCACCAACGGTTAAGCCTATACCATGCTGACCGTAGCGACCGGCATCTTGAATCAGGGTCATTATACCTGGCTGTTTAACAATGAAACCTGTGTTATTGGCTGCCTTTATAGAATCAGTCATCCAGTTCACCTCCAAGCGATAAAAAGTCATCTCGGCTAACGGACTGGAAATGAACCACGTCCCCTACTTGAACAGGCATACTGGGCTCTTGATCTGGGTTAAACATTCGTTGCGGACAACGGCCAATCAAATTCCAACCACCTGGAGAGACCGCTGGATAGACCGCAGTCTGACGATCTGCAATCGCAACCGCACCGCGAGGCACACGTTGTCTTGGCGTGGCAAGACGAGGCGCAGCAATGCGTTCATCCACATCCCCTAAGTAAGCGAAGCCTGGCGCAAAGCCGATGGCATAGACACGATAACCTGTCGCCTGATGAAGATGAATGACTTCCTCTGTTGCTAACCCTGCGCTACGCGCTAACGCTTCTAAATCTGCCCCCACCTCGGCACCATAATACACAGGCAAGGTGACAATGCGACCACTCGTACTGGATTCGTTGGTGAGTTGAGACTCAAGTTTGCGAATAGATTGGCGCACCTTAAGATGATCACAGCGGAAAAGGTTGAAAATGATGAGAACACTTGCGTATGACGGCACAAGATCAATCAATAGTTCACCAAGATCTGCTTTTAACAGCCTAGTTACCTGCTCTACTCGATTAGCAACACCCTCTTCGCCATGTGTGCCTACATAAAGTATCAGGGCATTTTCACCTGCGACTTCGACCCTCATGAGTAGATCACCTTACGAATTTCTTCGATGGCTTGCACACCCTCTTCGTTATCGCCATGAACGCAAAGCGTATCGGCATCTACTTTTAGCGTATGACCACTTACCGTAGTCAAGGTACCTTGGTCATTCAGTTGTTTCACTTGCGCAAGCATTTTCTCTCGAGAATGCACAGCACCCGCTTTACTGCGCGCTAGGAGCTTACCATCGTCGTCATAGCAGCGATCAGCAAAGGCTTCAAAGAGCACTTCAATGCCCGCGTTTTTAGCTTCAACACGGTGCTCTTCACTTTGCGGTGTGGCTTGCAGCATAAGTTTTACAGGGCGGTGGTAAGTTGCAATGGCTTTCATGATCGCCGCTCGGACTGGCGCTTTCGCCATCATGTCGTTGTAGAGTGCGCCGTGTGGCTTAACGTATTGAATCTCAATATCTTGAGACAAGGCCATGCCATCCATTGCCGCAATTTGATATTGAACAAAGGCAATAATTTCGGTTTCACTGCAGTTCATCGAACGACGACCAAATCCAACCAAATCTGGGTACGCTGGATGCGCACCCACTTCGACTTTGTGTTCTTTCGCCAATGCTAATGTTCGTTGCATAACCACTGGGTCTCCGCCATGGAAACCACAAGCAATGTTAGCCTGATCAATATGTGGCATGACTAGATCGTCCATGCCCATTTTCCAAGAACCGAAGCTTTCCCCTAAATCACAATTAAGTTTCATAGTCAGACGCCTCGAATTACAGAATCGCCAGACGGCTGTTTGGAAGATCGGAAATCAACATATGGCCTGGGCTGTGCGTTATACAGAACGGCGGTTTCGCTTGTTCTAATGCCACTTGTGGCGTTACGCCACACGCCCAGAAAACAGGCACTTCACCTTCTTTGATGGTCACCGCATCACCGAAGTCTGGAGAGTTGATGTCTTTGATACCAATTGCTGCAGGATCGCCAAAGTGAACAGGTGCGCCGTGAACAGATGGAAAACGGCTACAAATTTGGATAGCTCGAATAGCATCAGCAGGCTTCATCGGACGCATGGATACCACATTAGTACCACTAAAACGACCTGCTGGCTTACACTCAATGTTGGTGCGATACATAGGCACATTAACGCCTTCAGAAATGTTTCGTACATCAAGACCGTCCGCTAGTAAGGCTTCCTCAAAAGAAAAAGAACAACCCAGTGCAAAAACCACCAGATCATCACGCCAATACTCAGTCGCATCTTCGACTTCTTCAACAAATTTACCGTCTTTAAAAATACGATATTTAGGAACGTCGGAGCGAATGTCCATATCTTCAGCCAACTCGGCAATACCTATGTCTCCAGGCTGAGCAGACATACCAACCAATGGACAAGGCTTAGGATTCAGCTGACAAAATTTCAGAAAATCATTTGCCCAATCCGCCGGTAAGATGGCCAAATTACATTGCACAAAACCTTGTGCTAGACCTGACGTGTTACCATTTAGTTCCCCCGTACGTATTGCGCGACGAAGTTCAACTGGAGATAAAGTTTGTAAGTTCATTTTTCGTTAACCTATTACTGTTGGCGCTTCTAGCAGAAGCGATCATTTCGTTCAGACAGGAGTTGCCCAGCCAGCTTATATCGGCGTGGCACTCGATCAGAGATGGAACAAACAATTTCATAATTAATGGTCTGTAGATCCTGTGCCGCCATATCAACTGTGCATACGTCATCAAGTAAATTCACCTGATCACCTACCTTCACCTTGTCGTCAACCAGCAGCATGGATTGATCCATGCAGACACGCCCCACAATGGGGTATTTTCGTGAATCTATACTAACCTTGCGGTTCTGGTGGTATCGCAACCATCCATCCGCATAACCAATGGAAATGGTGGCAATCCGCGCTCCTTCTGGCGCTTCATAGGTTGCCCCGTAACCAACTTTTTCACCGGCATTGAGACTTTTTACCTGAGTGACCTTGCTGTGCAATGAAAAGGCTTGTTTCAGCTCAACAGGCATATCAAACTCGGTTCCCGGAGCTAAACCATACATTGCAATGCCAAGACGGCCACTGTTCGCATTTTTATGCGGTTCATGATGCAGCAACGCCGCACTGTTTGCATTGTGGACAAATTGGAATGCGGATAAATCGATGGCTGAGGTGAATTCTTCTACTGCCTGCAGTTGTTTCGTATAGTAATCTTTGCAGCTGTCCGCTGTCGAAAAGTGAGTAAATAAACCGACAAGCTTAATATGTGGATGAGCGGAAAGGCTGGCTATTGCTTGTTCAAGTTCGACTGCACTGCTCAAGCCGATTCGATTCATACCAGAATCGATTTTCAAATGAACATTCACTGGCACACCGCGATACGAGGCAATACTTTCGATCCAGTTCAGATCGTGTGCAGTGACGTGGATCGTATTTTCCGCCGCGACAGCAAGGTCCTCAACACGGATAGGCCCCATGACCAATATCGGCACATCTTTAATGGCTTTGCGAAGCTTAAGTGCTTCATCGAGAAAGGCAACGGACAAGTGTGTCGCACCGGATTCTAATGCAACCCTAGCTACTTCAACATCACCGTGACCATAGGCGTTAGCCTTCACAACAGCAAAAAGATGCTCATACCCCGAATGATGTTTTATGGAACTGACATTGTGCGCAATTCGATCTAGGTCAATTTCAGCCCATGTATCGCGATAGAACATACTTTTTCCTCTAACTCAGGAATTTTCACCATAGAATAATTAAGCGTTGAAATTATACTGCCAAATTCAACATGATAAAGAAACAATCCTCTTAAAAAATAATCTTAGTCAGTTAAAATATCTAAAATTTTATTACGATCAAAATAAAGCACTAATAATTACTGAAACTACCAAATTTCACACTTTACTTAAAATTTCACCGATATAAATAAAGTGGGTGTTATATGATGAAATAGTGCGGTCGAAGGGCGAGTTTGCGAGCCCTTTATACAGGCAATAGAGAAGCTAAAGAGATGACCAACAAGTCAGAGGATTTTGTCCCGGCTTGCCTCATTCGCCGCCACCATATCTTTCAAAATGTGCCGTCTCGCCCCAGCTATTGCGTTATTAAGATATATGTGTGCAGCCAGCCATTCGATAAAGACAGGTTTTGCATCGCTAAGCAGCAAAGACTTGCAGCGTCTATGTCCCCACATTCCGATAGTCGATAATTTGATCGACTATCAGCAAGTGCTTTTTGCGATTGATTGAAAATATCCAAATAACCTCTTTCTAAAGCGATTTCTTCAATCAGCTTCCATCGCATTGGTAAATCCGTCTTGAGAACTTCTGCATCCAATTGGTAATATCCATTAACACAGTCTACCCAAACTTCTCTACTCAAACAGAGAGACAAATGAGTTAACCTACTGGAGATAAGATGACAAAGCTTTCTGAGACATCAGATTCATTACTTTTCCAGCCACTCACATTGCCATGTGGTGCTGTGTTAAAAAATCGTATTGTCAAATCCGCCATGTCGGACGGTTTAGGGGACGGCGAAGGCAACAGCACTGAATGGCAAGCAAGCTTATATGAAAAATGGGCATTAGGCGGTGTTGGCCTTGCCTTAATTGGTGAGGTGCAAGTGCTGCCAGATGCGCCAGAATCCGCAGCCAATCTTTTATTCCATCAAGAGGCCAACTTAGCAAAGCTTCAGCAACTTAGCCAATCAGCAAGCCAACATAAGATGCACCTTTGGCCGCAACTTGGTCATGCTGGTTGCCTTGCGACAAGCTCTGTCACAAGGATTTCTAAAGGGCCTTCTGCCCTGTCATTGGAACAGTTTCAATGCGATGCTTTGACAACGTCAGAAATACAAGCCTTGCCTGATCAATACGCGAATGCGGCCAGAATCGCCCAGCAAGTTGGTTTTGGTGGCGTGCAGATTCATGCAGGACACGGTTTTTTGTTGAGTCAATTTTTATCGCCCTTGTTCAATCGCCGACAAGATGAATACGGTGGTGATATTCAGCATCGACTCAGTTTGATTCTGCAAATTATTGACCAAGTTCGCCAAGTTGTAGGAAGCAATTTTCCCATCGGCATTAAAATCAATTCCTCCGATCAGCTAACTGGCGGATTAAGCCAAGAAGATTCCCTTGCGGCGATCCGTCTATTGGATTCATCGTCACTCGATCTGATTGAAATCAGCGGCGGCTCTTATTTTCCTGGGGCCTCATCCAGCTCTGATAAGGTATCTACTGGTCCCTATTTTGTCGACTTCGCCAAGCAAGCCAAACAGCTAACACGCATTCCCATCGTGGTAACGGGTGGTTTCAAAACACGCCAACAAGCACTTTATACTCTTGCAACAAAAAGCGCCGATGCCATCGGCCTGGCTCGTGCTTTAGCCCTCAATCCCGCATTGGCGAAGGATTGGGCATCTAACGTCTTAGCAACAGACCCAAGCTTTCCTCGTTTCTCAGCACCACCAACTGGAGGCATTACAGCCTGGTATACTCAACGTCTGAGAGACCTCGCCGAAGCGCAGAACCCAATCCCGTATAACAGTGATCAGGTGATCAACCTAGACCAAGCGATACAATGGCTTGAGCATAACGAAACTGAAAAAGCACAACGCTGGCGACAAAAGTTTCAACTAGATTGCTAATAAAACTATTTTCGCTCTCTTTCCTGTTGTCTTAAGTTCCAATCATGGATCAATGAAATTTATTAAGAATCCATTATTTTTCTTTAAAAGGCTTTTGCGTTTTAAGTTCTCTCTCAACAATATGTGAAAATAGCAAATAGGCAGAACCGATCAGGCCATCCATTGACTCTCCAAAGCGACTGCGATTGAAATACAAAAACTGATTGTTTTGAACAGCAAAAAGATTTTTCCACTGCGGTGATTCTCGAAATTCTGCTGTATCTTCGCGGCTGTTCAGCAAAGGCTCATAAGTATCTATAATGATATCCGCATCCATATCACTAATACGTTCAAGACTGTAGTTAATCCCTTGTTTTGCTTTGAGATAACCTTCTGGACGGCCTAATCCCATATCATCGATCACCTCATCCAAACCACCACGTCCAATCAATTGGAAATTATCTTCATAGACTTCCAATGTGGTCACGGTAATGTTTTCTGGGTGTGGAATTAAGCGCTTAAACTCACTGATAATCCAATGATATTCCCTTTGCTGATCTTTAAAACGAGCCGTTTCGCCAACTATGTCCGCCAGTTGGCCCGCCCATTCCTCAATCGAAGTTTCATTGGTTGGCAAAATAACAACGGGAGCAATATGGGATAATTTTTCTTTAAACTTATCCTGATAAGACAAGCCTACAATCAAATCTGGATTTAACGCTGCGATTGCTTCTTCATCCGGTGCCTTATGGCTCCCGACATAGGAAAGATCAGTTGTATCGAAGCGATGCTGAACGCCTCGAAAATAGGGCTCAGACCAAAAGCGCTTTCGCGCGACAGAGCCACAAGGACGAATACCAAGCTCGTATAACTGTATCGTCAAACTAAAATCATGCAGAGAGACAACACACTTTGGATTGACTGGCACTTCAACTTTGCCAAACTGATTCTCAAACGTGCGCGTCTCTGCAGAATGCACTGAGACACTCACAATACTTAACACGCCGATAATTAACATCGAAACTTGCTTAAAAGCTCTCATAACTCTTCCTTTTACCTAGATAAATAGCTTCCACATTAGCGCTTTAAACGCCCCATCAAAATAATGAAATAAGGCGCTCCAACAAGCACCAATACTAATCCTGCTGGCAATTGCAGCGGGGCAAACGCGCTTCTTCCTAACGTGTCTCCCAACACAACCAAACAGGCTCCAATCAGAGCCGATAACGGAATCAACGCACCATGGCGGTTTGAACAAAAACGTCGTGCGATATGCGGAGCGATTAACCCAACAAAGGTTAATGTACCCGCCGTCGCAACTGAAGCAGAGGTTAACGCGACGCTCAGAAACAATAGAAATGGAACTGTCTTGCGGTTATCAACCCCTTTGGAAAAGGCGACCTTATCACCTAGAACAAGCAAATTAAGTTGTCTAAAGCTAAGCCAAATTAGAGTGCCAGGAATCACAAGCCAAAATACCATGACATAGACTTGTTGCCATGAGGTCTGATAAAGACTTCCTCCAAGCCACATGAGAGCTGACTCCACTAGCTCAATATCACCATAGGTAATCAACATCTCAGAAAATGCGCTTAACATCGACGTTATGCCAACGCCTATCAAGACCAAACGCACAGGCGAATAACCCGCCGCCGAAGACAATACCCAGATAAAAGAGGCGACAACAAATCCTCCAAGCATGGCGGTGACAGGTAAAAAAACAATAGGAATGACACTGGGTAAGATGACAACAAAAACCAACATGGTCGCACTTGCCCCCGCCTCAACACCAATTAGTCCAGGGGATGCCAATGCATTGCGAGTAATCGACTGCAACACCACTCCGGCTATAGCGAGAGCCGCACCACATAGCGCAGCGGCAAACATCCTAGGCAAACGAAATTCCCATATCACCTGCACCAACCTATCCGGCATAGAGGCAGGATCAAAGACAATACTCCAACTATCCCATACCGATAATTGATAACTGCCTGTCGCAGCAGACCAAAGAAACAAAAACACCAGCACAGCAATGAAAAACATCAACCAAAAAAGGTCGCTCGCCCGAGCATGAAAATTTACTTTAGAAGAAAAACCTAGCCTTATTGAACGAGGAGAAAAAAGAATCGCTTTCATCGCATTTTCCCTAATACCAGTGCAATAAAAACAGGCGCCCCAACAAAAGCAGTTACAATACCAGTATTAATTTCGTAAGGCCTGAGAATCATTCGCGCCGCAATATCGGATAACACCAACAAAAGTGCACCCAGCAACAAAGAGTAAACAAACAGCCAGACATAGCTATTTCGAATCAACAAGCGAGCCATATGTGGAACAACCAGCCCTACAAAACCGATTGGCCCCGCGACTGCCACCACGGAACCGGATAAGATCACCACCAGCACCAACCCACTTAGCTTTAGGAGCATGACATTGACCCCTAAACTCGCAGCAACTCGCTCTCCAAGATGAAACGCGTTTAACGATCGAACCAATACAAAGCTATAAAGAACCGCGCCAAACAAGTAAGGATACACCCACTCTAATTTTTTCAGATCAGATGCCCCAATGGCGCCTGTTAACCAATGTCGCAATTTATCCAGTCCTTGCTGATCAATCAGTAGTAAAATCGCAGTCATGGACGCAAACAAAGCCGTGATTGCCACCCCGGCTAAAATCAATCGTTCAGAATTTTGTTGACCACCACTAAGAGCCATCACCAGTAGCGCAGCAAACGTCGCTCCTAAGAAAGCAAAAACGGGGAGATAGTGATGACTTAACGATGGCAAGAAAAGCAGACTGGCAACAACAAAAAAAGCCGCACCACTATTAATCCCCAACAGACCTGGATCCGCCAATGGATTACTGCTGATTGCCTGCATAATGACACCTGCAAGCGCTAGTGCAGCCCCCACCATCAAGGCAACCAACAGTCGAGCTTGACGGCTTTCGCGGACAATAGCTTGATCCAAATCGGATGGGTCATAGGCGGTTAAGGCATGCCAAATGGTCATCCAATCTAAACTTTTTGCGCCAACACTAAGATGCACAAAAGAAGCAAGGAGCAGAACCACACAGAGAACAAAAGCCCCACTTAACCGAGATAAGGAAAGGCGCTGCGTTATATAGCTGGGAGAATGTACTTCCATCATCATACTCGCAGCTCACCTTCTAATTTTTTTGCAGACTGGATATCAGATTGTTTATTTGCTGAAACATTGGCATCGACAACAGGCAAGGCAATCGGATTATCATTATGAGGATCACGGACAATATGTGCATCCAGACCAAACACCTGCTGAAGATTGTCTTTCGTGAAAACCGTTTCCACCTCGCCTTCACAAAAAATTTCGCCAGACTTCATCATGACAAGACGATCTGAGTAAGTTGCCGCTTGGTTCAGATCATGCAGCACCGCAATGATGGTTTTTCCTTTGGACTTGAGAGAAGAAATCAGGTTCATCAATTCAGCCTGATGCGCGACATCGAGATAGGTTGTCGGTTCGTCCAACAGCAAAACCGGGGAATCTTGTGCAAGGGTCATAGCTATCCAACAACGCTGACGCTGACCACCTGATAATTGCTCAAGAGGAGTATCTAGATAATCAGATACACCCGTTACCTCAACTGCCTCATTAACCGCTTTTTCATCTTGCTCAGACCATTGCCTCCACCAACTTTGCCAAGGAAAGCGCCCTTGCATAATTAACTCACGTGCGGTCAACCCAGCGGGACTCATTGCGACTTGCGGCAGCAATGCCAAACGTTTTGCCACCTCTTTTCGACTTAACTTCAGCAAAGGCTCGTCATTTAATTGAACATGTCCAGACTGTACGGGTAGCAATCCTGAAATAGCATGCAATAGCGTCGTCTTACCGCATCCATTAGCGCCCATTAAAGTGGTAAATTCGCCTTCAGGGAAATTCAGCGACACCTCGTGTAAAACCTGCTTTTTTTTATAACCTGCATTCAGGTGTTCGACTACTAACATTCGAACGTCCATTCTCCAAAAACGAAAAATCGGCGCCACTTAAAAAGTGACGCCGTTGTTGTATTCTAAGTGATATAAAGACTTAGAACTCTAGGCGAGCTGTCGCGTAAAAGGTTCTAGGATCGCCAACGCTAATTCGGTAAACATTACTACCACTGGCAGTATAATAGGTTTCATCCGTAAGATTTTTTATACCAGCATTAAGACGCAGTTTCTTTTCTCCGCTAAGTGGCAAGTAATACCAAACGGCAGCATCATAAACCGTGTAGCTAGGTAAAACAAAGGTATTGTCATCGTTACCGAAACGTTTATCGACATACTCTGCACCAAGCCCAAATCCTAGACCAGCTAAATCACCATCTTGAATTTCGTAGGACCCCCAAAGTCGAGCTTTGTTTTCAGGAATATTGTACGGAGTATTACCATCATTTGACCCATCGTTCGAGTCTGCGATTTCAGCGTCCATATAAGAATAAGACGCCAACACATTCAACCCATCGAGAAACTGAATTGAACTACTTAGATCGACACCGCTCGTTTCCGTCTTACCATTCAATATGGTATTTAAATTATCATCAACGGTTGCTACGTTTTTTCGCTCCAGCTTATACGCTGACAGACTTACACGGAGTTTGTCATCAAAAGCGCTGGACTTTATTCCAACTTCCACTTGCTTGGCTGTTTCCGGATCAAAATCTCCGCTATAGACACCTTCCGTAATCGTCGGAAAATTTGGTTTAAATGACTCCGCATAAGATACATAGGTAGACAATTCGTTAGTCACATCATAGATAGCGCCTAGCTGACCACTTACATTGTCATTTGAACTGTCGATGTCCTGCTCATTTGGTGTTTCAAGCTCTGTGTATGAAATACTGTTTGACGTCGTATAGAAAGTTTTATTCTTCCCATCCAAGTCATATCGGTCATAACGTAAACCTGTCAGAACGTTCAGACGATCTGTTAGGTAAGTCAAGTTTTGGATAGAAACACCGAACTCATTTGTCGTTGTGTCACTATTACTGATAGCGGTTGGTTCAAGTTTCGAGTTAGAGGCTTGTACTGGATTTGAAATGTCGATCACATCAAGATCAACAACCGTTGAGCTTCCTAAAGACGTTAACGCTAACGAGTCCGTGGAGTCTTCCTTTTGACTATGAAAATTAGCACCGAGATAAAGCGTGTTGTCCAGCCCAGCAAACTCATAGTCTCCTGATAGACTATTCGACAAAAACACATCACTCAGTTTCATATCATTAAAGTCTACTCGGCGTGCAAGCAAATTGTTAATCGCTTGAACAGAATTAACTAGCACTCCTCCTTGAGCCGCCGTAATGATATTAGTGATATTTCCATAGTCATCAATCGTACCTGTATTGAAACCACGAACAGCCCTAGTCTGGTAATCATCAAACTCCTTTTCGTAGTAGCCCAATTTGAACTTATTCGTCCAACCATTATCAAGCTCGTAATCCCAATCAAATTGAAGTAAGTCTTCTTCACTGTCACGAATATCGTACTCACTACCTAACATGCGCTCTCTTGGTATATCAGCAATAGAGAAGTTATCATTTCCATCATTCACCATCACTGTACCACGGTCAATAGGAAGCTCTTGTTCGGTGTGACTTAGGCGAACAGTGAAGGTGTTTTGATCGTCAGGGGTATAGCTTAAAGACGGCGAAACCATCAAACTTTTACGCTCGGTGTTAAATGTACCATCTTCCGTAACCACTTCACGGAAGGTTTCAGAATCTTCACCACTCATAACGATTCGGTATTGAACTTCATCAGAAAGAGAACCGGTACTGTCTAACGTCAATTTTTTCTTTCCGTATTCGTCTAAATCGACTTGCACAGAATGGGCACTTTCTACCTGTGGTTTCTTGGTAACCACATTCACCATACCACCAGGGCTTACTTGACCGTGTAACACAGACGCAGGCCCAAGAACAACTTCAACACTTTCAATATTTGCGACATCAATATTATAACGACTACTTACAGGGTTACCGTCAACAAACAAATATTCATTACCAAAGCCTCGTATGTTCACTTCGGTTTCTGCGCCGCCAAAACCGTCAGAGCGGGTTACTGCTGCGGAGTTTGATAATACATCATTAAGATCTTTTGAGTTTTGATCAAGGATTAACTGTTCCGGAATAACTTGAACGGTACGTGGAATTTCGTCGATATCCGCATTAAAACCGGTTGCCGATTCCGCTTCATCAAACTCATAACGACTCAAATCTGTACCACGAACAACAAGCGTATCAAGTTGCTCAGTTGAGTCTGCATCGGTATCAGTATCGGTATCAGCAGCAATGGCCATTGGGATAGCGAACAAAGACAGGATCCATGCTCCTATTACTTTCTTTTTATTTTCGCGGTCGACTATACGAGCCACTACCGTTTTTTTCATGAGTTATCTTCCTATGCTATTTACAAAACCAAGTTATTAATTTAATTAAATTTAAAAAACTGAATGCGAATTATTGTTATTTGCGATATCATTGTCAATATTTTGTAATGACTTATTATTAATTATACTTACCTTTTAAGCATTAAAGATTTCTTATCAAAAAAATGAAACAAGATTCTTTGCAGGAAAGCTCACCGTATCCAGAATGACAGTATTGTTTATTAAGTTTCCAGTTGGCTTCGCTACATAAAAAGCTATCTAAATCACGATTTCTAAAGTCAGTTTGATCAAGGGTTAAAGAACCGCACCTATGAACGACCAACCTCCACATTATATTTCTACCCTGAATACGCAATCACACCATATGTTTTGTCTACCAAGTGCAGGCAGCTCTGCATCCATGTACAGAAATTGGAATGAAAAACTGAAAGAGACTCATGTTATACCGATAGAATATCCAGGAAGGGGAACACGCTTTTGTGACAAGTTTGCGCCGTCGATACAATCACTCGCAAAGGAGGTAGCAGATACGATCACACAGTCTGAAATCACAGACTTTAGTCTATTCGGTCACAGCCTCGGCGCGCTCATTGGTTGGGAAGTATGTATTGAGCTTCAGAAAAGGTCTTACGCCCTTCCCAAAGCACTGTGGGCATCAGCTCGAAAAGCGCCTCATTTCATGCCATCAGAGGAACGTAGAAGTAATTTGAGCAAGAACGCCTTGCTGGAGCTGTTAAGAACAATGGGGGGCACCCCATCTGAATTGCTAGAATCGCCTGATTTTCAGGAGCTTATGTTGCCGATAGTACGAGCGGACTTTAAACTGCACGATGATTACGTCTATGAGCGACATCACGCGGGCACACCAAAGTTACCTATTCCAATTATCGCATTAGGGGGAAATTCGGACGATCAGGTTCCATACAACGCATTGAATGGATGGTGTCGATACACATCGTTAGCCTTTGAACAATTTGAGTTTCAAGGTGGACATTTTTACCTTCTTGAATCCGAGTTTATAGAATGGTTTAAGGAAAAACTCGGCGAATATAAAAGGTAATATAGCTCTAAATCCCCCCCTTAAAACATTTAGTGCTCTCTTATCCACTTTCCATTTCTGCAAGCCATGCTCCATATCCCACGTTTGAGTATAATCTGAAAATGGCTTGCGCTTAGCCTTGGAAGTGCGTTTAGGGGTACCAATGGACAACACACCGCTAAGGTTGTCTTCAGGCTTTAGCTGCATCAGATGACGCAGATCATCATCTACCTCAAGAGAATGCCAAATTCCAGCAAACCCCATCGCATGACAAGCCAGTAAAATATGCTCGCAAGCAGCGCCTCCTGCTAGATGTTGATCCAACACAGGCACATGATGATCCAAAGTGAGATTAGAACACACGAAAATCATCATAGGCGTAGACGCAATCTCCCTTACAAAGGCTTCTAAATGCTCTTCTGACATAGACGTTGCATACTTTTCTTTAACGAGTAAAGATAAATCTTGAATCCCCTGCCCGTGGACGACAACAAAGCGCCAGGGCTTTAAGTTTCCATGGTCCGGTACTGTCATTGCCGCTTGAAGAATGGTTTCAAGCTCAACTTCACTCGGAGCAGGCTCTATTAAATTTCCCCGTGCGTAAGATCGTCTGCTCATCAATGCTTCAATTGCATCCATTACCTTTTAACACCTTTCACTATGTCCGTTCTCTATCAAAAACTGAGCCTTTCTTTCAAACAAAGACTCTTTGCATCTAATGAGACCCTAGACGTATTTACGAGGACTCATCTAGGATACTTGAGCTTGTTTTTTTGTATCCGTTTTCCCAAACAATGAGTCCACACTTTCGTCAAACGTGCTGATTTGGCCTCTGTCCAGTTTATATAGCCGATCCGCTGCATCAAAGTAGCGATCATCATGACTGATTGCAATAATCGTCTTACCCGCTGCTTTTAGCTCTGGCAATATTTCTCGATAAAAAACATCGCGGAATACCGGATCTTGATCAGCCGCCCATTCATCCAGCAACAGTACTTGTCGATCTTCCATATAAGTCAAAAGCAAAGCCAAACGTTTACGCTGCCCCTGAGACAAGGATGTGGTAGATAATTGCCCATTCTCGATTGAGACTTTATGATCAATCGCAAGACGTTTCAGATAATGCTCAACACGCTTATCAAAAAAGGGTTCAGAAGAAACACCGGACTGCTCTGAGCCTTTTCCATCCAGTACGTCATCGAATAAAAAGAAATTTGGAAAGATAGTCGAGAAACAGGCTCGGTAGCTCGCCACATTATCTTGGTTCACAGTCACACCGTTAAATAAAACCATGCCGCCTGTCGGCAGATACAAACCCGTTAATAATTTCGCGAGTGTCGATTTGCCACTGCCGTTTCCACCAATGAGAAAAACGAGTTCGCCTCGCTTAAGCTGAAAGTCAACTGGCCCCAGTACAAAGCCAGTCTCGTCACCTTGCTGAGGATATTGATAACAAGCAGCTTTTAACTGAAGTGATTCAAACGTTATATCCTGAACCGTTTCACTCGCTTCATCCGTTAGCTGCGCCTCCGCTAAGTTCAGTGTATCAATGGCTTTAAGTGCGACCGTCCCTCGTAATACCGCAGGAATCGCCTCAAGAATCATCGCAATGGGAGTACGCAAAAACATGGTGGTCAGCACATAACCAACCACAACATCTTGGGTAATAGACTCTAATGTCATCCCTAAAAAGAAGACCATACCAATCAAAGAAAATACTAAGACAGTCGTCCAGTTTAGGTTAATCGCCCACAGAAGATCCGCTTTGATCGCGGTATTCATCGCGCCTCTAGCTGCGGGCTCTATACGGTGCTCAAAAAGGTGCTGGCGACGCGGTTGACTCAAACCAAGCTCGTTCCGCCCTTCGATTACCGCTTCGTACTGCTCAAACAACGCTTCATCATAGCGACGCACATCCGCCATCATCTTTTTAATTCGCCCGACTAACTTAAAGTCGCCCCATACTCCAAGCACCACCAACAATACTGTACATAAGAAAAGTACTGGAGAGAGCCACGCTAGATAGCTAATTCCCGCGAGTAAGAGAAGTCCATTGTACAAAGACACAGGGAGTTGCTTTGTCGCGTTTGCAACCATGGTGACATCGCGAGTCAGAACATTATAAAGTGCAGGTCCGCCGAGTTGCTCTTGACGTTCTAACGAGGTATTGAGAATGCGCTTAACCAGCTGCAAGCGAAGTTGGTAAACCATTTTATGCCCAAGACCAACCAAAAGTGACTGAGACCACACCCCACTCATAAACAAGATGGCGACCATAGCAAGATAGGCAAGTACGGCCAATGTTAGCGATTCAAAACCATTTTCAAGAGTGTAATTCACGCCGCCAATAATCATCACACCCGCTACCGCACTTAAAGCACTGGCGACAATAGCCAATGCCATAGTGCGTCGAGATTGCGCTAATAATTGTTTAATCATTTCCATATTTAGGCGGACTCCTCAGCACTATGGCGTCGTTGTTTCGACTTATCTTGATCCATTTCCCTGTCATTTAATAGAACATTGAATTGATCTACTAGTCGCTGTGACAATAAGATCGAAAAATGATCGGATGGAATACTAGCCCCCGTTAATCCCATATTAGTATAGTGGCTCCAAGCTTCATACCCAGTTCGATTATCGTCGCTGCTCCAAGCCCATATAGGCACTGACACTCTCGGTAGCTCTGTACGATAAAAAATTTTTTTCAGTGCCCAACGCTGAACAACAGATTGATATAGAGACTCAATTAGCAACTCTTCGCCAAAAGCAGATTGTATTAAAGGCATTTCCAATAGTTGCTTTAGAACGCCAGAATAACTTCGTTTTCCATCTTCAGAAGACAGCATACACTCTAATGCAGACTCTTGTTCCGACGTCAGATTAATATTGTTAACTGCCAAGTAGTACGATAAATCAATTCTTAATTGCTCTAGCTCATTATCTTGATTCTCTAAAACTTGAGTTGGATCGTAGTCAATCACTGCAATAGATCGAATAGAAAACCCTTCTTTCATTAGTCTATCTGCAAGCTGTACCACCTGCCTTCCAGCTAGACTCCAACCAACCAAAGTCAAATCACGACCTTTTAAGGGGGTTAACTCCTTAACATAATAGGATATCAAGTGTTCAAACTGGTCGCTCTCATCAATAGTAACGATATCGGGGTCAGAACGTAAACCGAAGACCTCAACCTCACGATACAATTTATTTAGTAAAGGCGAATAACTAGCAAAGTGATTGCCATGAGCATGCATTACAACAAGAGTACTCTTCGCGTTTTTGACTTCTCGAAGCACAACTAATCCTTTCGACTCATTGCCCTCTCCATTGATAGAAACATCATCAGAAAATAAATCTGTAGAAAGATAATGAGCCAGAGCCTCCACTGTCGACATACGGAACAACAAATCTGTCGCTAGTTCGCGTTCAAGCACCTGGCGCATACGCGCAACCACTTTGATCGCCGCTAATGAATGGCCGCCAATATCAAAGAACTTGTCCGTCACGCTGATGTCTGGTTGCTGTAAAACGTCCTGCCAAACTTCGCATATTTTCGCTTCCAGCGCATTACGCGGAGCAATATAACGGCGCCTAGCTTGCTGACGTGCTTGTTCCAGCAATGCTTTACTATCGACCTTACCATTTGCAGTAAGAGGAAGGTGAGATACTGCTACTATCTGACTCGGCACCATATAATCTGGTAGCTGTTCAACCATCCAAGCTTTCAAATGCTCTATTTCGACTTTTCCTCCAGTATAAGGCACAACAAAGGCTACAAGCTGAGCTTGCTCTCCTGCATTTTGCAAAATGACAGCACTATGATGAACCCTTGCATGGCTAGATAACAAAGATTCTATTTCTTCGAGTTCTAATCGAAAGCCGCGAATCTTAACCTGCTGATCGGCACGCCCCACGATTTCAATGCCTCCGTCTGCGCGCCGCATTGCGAGGTCACCTGTTCGGTAACAACGCTCTCCAGCGACAAATGGATCAGGAAGGTAACGATTAGCGGTTTGATCTGCGGCTCGCAAGTATCCACGACTCACACTTGGGCCAGCAATATACAATTCAGCAACTTGACCCGATATTGCTGGATTCAAGTTTGCATCTAAGATATAGGCGCGTGTGTCGCCAAGTAATCCTTTCAAAGCTAGATCCGTGTTAGTCAACATCAACTGCTGCCACAAAACGCCTACCGTTGTTTCGGTAGGGCCATAGTGATTGAATACCTTTGGAGAGTTCGACTTAGCACGACATTCACTAAGTTGAATAAGAAGCCTGTCATTGATGCGCTCGCCTCCTAAGACCAGCACCTGCTTAGGCAAAACACCGTTTACAGCTTTTGATTCAATGTCTAATTCATTGCAGGTTAGTAAGGCTGATAAATGGGATGGCACTATCTTTAGGCAATCCAATGGATACTCACGAAGATAACGGGCAAAGGCAGCGCCATCGGTGCTTTCCTCGCGCCCCAGCAAGTGCACACAGCCTCCTTGAAGCCAAGCAGGGAACAACATAGTATTGCCTAGATCTGCCATTAAAGAAGAAATCAGACCATAGTGACCCGCTTGCGGTAGTTGAAGGGCTTCAATAGCGGAAAGGCTGTAATGCACAATATTTTGATGGGTAACCTGAACCCCTTTTGGCTTACCCGTTGAGCCGGAAGTATAGAGAATATAAGCAAGATGATCCGGTTTGACATAGTCATCGACCGTCTTTAGACGATCAAGATTTAAATCGTCTAGACCTTCAGAAATCAATTTCCCCCATTCTCGTCTCTTGCGGTCATCTTGAACACCCCCCATCGCATTGTCATTATCCACAACAATAACCTCAGGATTAGCATCTTCTATGATCGTCAGAAGACGCGCTTCAGGTAATTCAGGATCCAGAGGTAAATAGGCAGCCCCAGATTTCAGAACCGCTAAAATAGCCACCAGCAATTCCATGCTACGAGGTAAGCAAAGAGCGACAATAGAGTCCGGTGTTGCCCCCGCATTTTGTAGATTAAGAGCAGCAATATCACTTTGTTGGTTCAATTCTGCATAGGTCAGACACTCTCTACCTTCTCGCAATGCTAGTGCATTAGGCGTACTGAGAACATGTTGACGAATTCGTTCGACCAACCTGGTTGAATGGCTTTTATCTGACCTAGAGAGCGTTTCTCTAAGGAACAGATCACGCTCTTCTCCAAGTAGTGCATCTAACTGCCCAAGGGGGGTATTCGGCTTTGACAAGGCTTGCTCTAGCAAACAAGGTAGACGACGTACTAAGCGAGTCATCACCTCTGAAGAATAGCGACTTGAATCGTAAGTTAACCGCCACTCACCAACACACTGATTGGATTCGACGACGCGGCCTGTGGAAATAAGTTGCAACTGAAGTTGGTCTCCCTCAGCCAGATAAACATCCGCATGAATATCTTCTAGGCTATTTTGAGAAAGATATTGAAAACTCACCGGAAGTGAGTCCAATATGTCAGCCGAGATTGTTTGCACGTATTCCTGACATTCCACTTGCTCTTCGTAAATGGCCTGTAATCCCATCACGGCTTTTTCAAGGCTCACCGCCGATACATTGTAAAAGGGAACGGGTAAGCGTTGTTGTAAAAGACCAATACAATCGTCCAATTCTTCGTAATCATCGCGCCCATCGTGATAACGACTGATCTGAAACTGTTCTCGCCCACTCGCGCGCTGTAGCAAGTCTGCCCATACAGTAAGAGCAATCAGCTGAGGCTCCACTTCCCAACGTTCCGCGACTTCAGCTAGTACAGTTTGTTGCATCAATGAAAACGGCACACTGACACGCTCTGGTACAACCAACGAAGGCAAACGCTCGCTCCGCTGTTCACTCAACTCGATAGGTGGAAGTTCGTTCCATTGGAAACTCTTCCAAAACGAAATAGCCTCATTGGCATCTTCATCTTCTTGCAGGTCACCAATCCAATTCGCGTAATCGAGATATTGCATTTCCGGCTCTGAGTCGGCCTCTCTTACACCGATCAAAACCTCTCGAATACGGACTACTGTGCCTTCATCCAAAGTTAAATCAGAACCCATAAGCAAAATACTATTTTCATGCTCGGCTGACACGTCTTCAAAGAACCAAGCCAATAAATGGGGCTGGCTCTTTTCGAAGGCTTTCTTTGCTTCGTTTGTCTTCGTCTTGCAGGTCTGTAATTCAATTGTGGAGATTTGAGTCGTTTGCCAAAGAAGACGTGGAGCCTGTACTTGCTGACGTAACGCATTGAATCCTGCAGGCACCCCAAAGTCTGTGCGCAATGCGTGTTGATTCTCCATCAAACTAGAAAGACGGCGATGAACTTCCTGTCCACTGACACTACCAACCTTCAACCAAAAGCTTCGGACTGATCCTGTTTCTGACGAACGAATCAAAGAGCTCTGCTGATGAGTTAAAGCATGGCCTGCACCTTTGAGAATATTAGAAGTTAGCTGGCTCATTATAAGCTTTCCTCCATCCTAGATTCGGTCGCGATCGAAACGTTTTTCTGAGAGCCATCGATTATCTGAGAGCTTTCGCTTGACTTAGATGCAGCATTTAGCCTATCTGAATCTTCTAGTTGCTCACGACGATAAATATCCCCCATTGCAACGGCCATTTTGCGTTTTCCTTCAAACGGGTCTCTAGCATGGGCTGCTAACATATTGTCCACCATAACCACATCACCATGCTGCCATTTAAAGCGAACCGCACAAGCTTCATACAATTCACTGATCAAATCGACTACCTCTTGTTCCAATGGCTCTCCATCCCCGTAGTAAACATTGCGAGGTAGATTCTCTTCACCACCCACAGCGAGAAAATGCTCCCGTATGTCCTGCTCAAGAAAGCTATAATGATGCAATTGAATCTGGTTAAAGAAACTCATCTCACCCGTAATTGGATGTCGAATAACTGCTGGACAAATCTGGCTAATGCGCAGCTTATCTTCTCCATACCACTCAAAGTCGATCTTGCCATCACGGCAAATGGTTTCGACTTCTGAACGATCTTCTGTTTTAAAGAAATGCTGCCAGCTCACATCCAAACCACTAAAATTACGCACGTATTTCAGTTGTTTTTGCTGTAATTTTTGACGAACCGCCTCTGGTAAACGCTCGTACAAAGCACGGCAATCTACAATTGGAGTGCAGCCACCAGACTCTGCCGCAATCTCACAATAGAACCATTGTCGACGAGGCCATCTGTGCTGATGAGAACTTTCATTATGGAACATGATCATCTGATCATTCGGGTATGGCGTAGATTGATAAATTTTTTCTCCGACTTCCTTTTTCGGCAAATCACCATACTGACCATATAACTCTGGATAAATGCCTTGGCAAAAGGACTCAAACTCCACCGGAGTAGGCAAACTAAAGCCGCGGAAGAGAATCCCACCATGAGTTTCTAACCAAGTCATAATTTGGTCGCGATTCGCTTCTGTCCAGGCTTTTGGATCTAAGCCAGCTTCTTTACATTCAACTAATAGGGGAAAGGGCGAATCTGCATTTAATGGACGCACATCAACTAAAGTCTGGCTACTTTTTGCAGTGGACGCGCTGGTCGCCACCTTCGATTTCTTCATTTTGCTGAGTTTGCCTAGCTTACGTTTTGCTGCTGGTTTAGCTTGTGACATCTCTTGACACTTATCTTTAGAGTTTCCGTCTAGAGTCGTTTCCATAGTAGAGAAATCCTCGGTTTTGGAGGTTAAGGCATGATGTTGTGAGGTCGAAGTCGCAGGACGATTTGCAGCGGACGTTTCAACATTTTTTCGTTTTAAAGACATTTTTTTCTTCGGTGTTTTCAGAGCGCTTCGCTTTAATGCAAGCAGACTAGACTCGGGCGTATTGACAATCTGATTTAACAGAACCAACAAACCCTGTCCTAACCGTTCCATTGTCGTTTTTTCAAACAAAGCAGTTCGATAAACCCAACGCAATGCAAGCTGGATTTTTCCTGTGCCCCTGCCGTTTACATTGGTTTCTTCACTTGCGAAAAGGGCCATATCAAATTTTGAATGTTTCTGCACATTGACATGCGGAGTCACACGTAGACCCTCTAATTCACGAGATGCGCTCGGTGTATTTTGCATCACGAACAGGGCTTGGATCAGTGGATGACTCCCTTGAATTCGAGGGGGTTGCACCGCTTCGACCACACGATCAAACGGGATATCTTGATGATCAAAGCCTTCTAAACAGACTTGGCGTACCTGTTGGAGATAATCACTGAAACTTTGCGTCGCATTAGGTTTCATTCTTAACGCCATAAGATTGACAAAGAATCCAATCAAGGGCTCTGTCGCTCCATGATCACGGTTGGCAACGTCCGTTCCCATAACGATGTCTTGTGAACCCGTTTCCATATGCAATTGCGCCGTATAAACGGCCATCAGTAGCATAAACAGTGAGCAACCTCTTTCATTCGCAAACTGATTCAATGCCGTTGTAAGCGCTTCTGGAATGATCAGATCTATTGCATCGCCTTCATCACTTGCTTGGACATGACGAGACTTATCAAACGGCAAGGCAAGCTGCTCTGGCATACCAACAAGATGGCGTCGCCAGTACTCTAACCCCGCCTGTTGCTGCGCTCGAACTTCATCCGTCGCTTGCCAAGCAGCATAATCCAAGTACTGAATAGACAATGGGGGCAATTTGGTATCAGTATCATCACGAAAATTCTGATAAGCGGTAATAAGGTCGTTGACCAACAGCGCCATCGACCAACCATCCGATGCAATGTGATGTTGAACCAACTGAATAAACCAGCGTGTCTCCGTTACGCGATATAGATGCAAACGCAATGGACTTTCGTCGGTTAAATCAAATGGCGCATTCGCAGCCTCTTCAATCAAGTGTTTTAATTTAGCGTCGATATCATCCGACATGAAAAGACGCTGGTTCGTTAAATCTATAAATTGAAAAGCTGGATTCAGTGCGAAATTAACTTTTTGGTAGCCATCGCCCATTTCGTCTGCATGATAGGTCACTCGAAGGATCTCATGGCGCGCAGTCACAGCCTTTAGAGCGTGCTCAAGGGCGTATATATCAACACTTCCCTCTGTTTCACTTTCCAACTCGACAAGGCTGCTCATATTAAAACTTGTATCATTAGGCTTGAGCTGCTGCATAAACCAAACGCGACGTTGAGCATCTGATAAAGGCATTCTCTGCGTGCGCTCTACCACTTGGATATTGATGTCTTTATTGCCGCCTGCAAGCTGCGACAAATGGATTGCAAGATCGCTCAATACAGGTGTTTCAAATAAGGTACGAAGGGACACCTCATAACCATGCTCTCGCAAACGAGAGCGCACCTGCGTTGCCATCAAAGAATGCCCGCCAAGATGGAAGAAGTGACTATGTTTATTCAGATCATCCTGTTTAAGCAGGGTGCTCCAAATCTCAGAGACCAATCTCTCCTCTCTGGTAAGAGTCTGAACTAGGTTACTGACATCTCTGCCAGTCTCGTTAGTAGAGTTACTTTTCGACAATACTCCAAGTGCTGAGAGCGCATTACGATCCACTTTACCACTTGCATTCAAAGGTAAAGCTTTTAGCCATTCATAGTCTTGAGGCAACATATAGTCAGGTAAAAGCGCCATTAAATGGGCTTGAACCTGGTGGACAATATCGCTCAGCGCATTAGTGTCGGAAACACACCAAGCAATTAAACGCTCCTGCTCAATCGTTACTGCGGCTTGAGCAATCAATGGACAACTTAGCAAGGCGGCTTCAATTTCCCCTAATTCGATGCGAAAACCACGCAGTTTTACTTGTTGATCCGTTCGGCCGACAAAATATAATGCGCCATCCGGCAAACATTTCACCAGATCACCAGTACGATAAAGTCGGCCACCAGTTCCAAACGGATCAGGTAAGAAACGTTCCGCAGTTAGATCAGCTCGCCCTTGATAGCCTCGTGCGACTCCCTCGCCTGCAATATAGAGTTCGCCAATTACGCCTTGCGGTACAGGAGTTAACTGAGCATCTAACACGTAACAATGGTTGTTTAATAAAGGCGAGCCAATCGGCGTCAAAGGTAAAGGCAGATCATCAACTTCGTAAGAAGAAGACCAAACCGTCGTTTCCGTCGGGCCATAAACATTAACGAGCTGTCGACATTGATCGCACAACTGGGTCGCCAACTCGCTATCCAATGCTTCTCCCCCCGCTAACGCCGTCACATTAGACAAGCCACCTTTCGATAAGCCTTCCAATAAACGCCAACCAGAAGGTGTCGCTTGTACCAAATCGATGTCATAGTCAGCGATTAAGCGGCCAATCTGTTCACCGTCACGACGCGCCTCTTCGTCCGCTAAAATCACGGCAGCGCCATTCACTAACGGCAAACAAAGCTCCAATCCCGCAATATCAAAGGTAATAGTGGTCAGCGCTAATACATTGTGGAAAGACGGTAGAACTCGCTCCATTGCACGAAGGAAATTCGCAAACTGACGGCGTTCTAGCTGCACCCCTTTTGGTATTCCGGTGGAACCTGAGGTATATAAGGTGTAGGCCAATGCGCCGCCATCTGTACGTATATCTGTATTCGCATCATCAAAGAGTGCCAGTTCACTCGTTATGGCTTCCAAGTTAACCGCTTTGATCTGAGATGTTCCAGACTCTGCGGAGTCTAAACTCTCTAGCACTGACGTCGTTGAACTATCACACAAACACATTCGTGCACTTGAGCACTCAGTGATTAACGCAAGCCGTGAGCTTGGTTGCTTTGGATCAAGCGGCACATAAGCAGCGCCAGCTTTTTGAATAGCAAGCAGTGTAATTAAAAGCTGACTGGTACGAGGCAAACAAAATGCCACCAGGGGTTCACTGCCTTCAATTGAGTTTGAAGCCTGATTAATTTGTTTGCTCAACCAGTTCGCCAAGCGATTTGCTTCTTGATTCAATTCTTTATAGGTCAAGGAGCGGTCACTTGCATGTAAGGCCCAAGCCTCAGGTGTGTCCTCAGCTTGTGCTTCAAAACGTCGAATAAAATCATCCTCAGCACGAATCGGAGAGACTGGACCACGCGCCTTTTTCTGCTGCATGGACGGCAACATGACCTCGTGAACGCACAAAGAGGCAAGTTCGCTTCCCTTTGTAAACAAAGATACCAGGCTCTGATAGTCCACCAGCATTTGCTCTATCGTCCGTTTGGCAAATAGGTCTCGGTTGTATTCAAATTGGATAGAAAGTGAATTCTGGCGGAATAGATTTAAGCTAAGTTCAGTCTTAGTACTTACCTCTGCTTGTGGTAACACCTCAATGCTCATTCCAGATAATGTGAGGCTGCGTTCGCCCTTAATATCCGCTTGGTAATTAAATAAAGTTTGGAATAATGCTGGGCGAGCCATATCACGCTCGGGCTGGATACTCTCTAGCAGTTGCTCTAGTGCAATTGGCTTACTCAAATCATTCAGTGTTTCTTGTGCCGTGACTTTCAGCCAATCGTTCAAGGATTGAGTAGTGTCAATTTGAGACCGACATGCCAGCGTATTAATAAACACGCCAACTATATTTTGGGTGTCTGGATTATCACGACCCGATACTGGCACCCCAACAGCAAAGTCATGTTGGCCGCTGTAACGCCACAAGAGTAATTTCCAAGCCGCGAATAGAAGCTGGAACGAAGTCACGCCTATAGCACTGGCTCTTTCGTCCAATTGTGCAATCAGCTCGGACGGAATTTCCGCTTCAAGGCGAACGCCCTGATCGGTTTGTAACTCGGGATAAGCAAAGTCTGTCGGCAAAGTAAGCGTTTGGGGCATACCACGCAGACGTTCTTCCCAATAACCTTCATATAAGTCCGCCGAGCCGTTGTCGCTATTCGACTGCTGGGCAGCCCAATCGATATAAGTTGGTTCGGATGCGCTGATAGAAAGCGCCTTACCATCCTGAGCTCGCTGATAAAAATTCAAGAAGCTTTTTACCAACAAGGCCATTGACCATCCATCGGTCGCAATATGATGAATGTTGAGAAGTAATTGATATTCATAGATTGCTTGATCCGTCGTCTTGTCACTAGATCCATCAGACAAACAGAACACGTCGAGAGACCAAAGCTGTCCGCTTTCTAAATCAAAGACTCGACCTTGTTTCTCTTTTACTACGTCCTCTAACTCGGATCGGGTCACGTGATGGACTGTCAGCGGCGTCATCGCTGTTTGAGCCACTTCGTCCATCGTCAACACTCGTTGCATTACTTGATCATCTTTACTCACAAATTGCGTGCGTAACATATCGTGCTGCTGATTCATGGCATTGCAGGCCGCATTTAGAGCATCAAGATCGAGTTTTCCTCCATTAGCGGGTTTAACCGATAAACGCTGCATCACATTCCAGGCGCTACTTTCCGGCACCATCTGCTGCATAAACCAGATACGCTTTTGCGCTTCCGAAAGTGGATAATATTGCTCGCGATCAACTCTTATTAAGTTTGACTTGTTGGCCTTAACCTTAATGTGATCGCTCGCCTTATTGGAGTCTTCATTGATTATTAGAGCTAATGCTTGCGGTGTTTTATGCTCTGCAAGCAGTTTTGGAGAAAGAGCAATATCCATCGCTCGCGCTCGGGCAATGAGTTGTAAGCTCAAGATGGAGTCACCGCCACACTGATAGAAGTCAGCGGTGTGATCAAGTTCCGCTTGCCCCAACACCTCTCGGTAGAGATTCCGTAATCTTTCAGCAACAGGATCTAGCCTCTCATTGTTGTTTGCAGAACCGTTATTAGATTCGACTTCTGGTAAACAGGCCGCCATGGCTTTGAGGGTTCTGTGTTTCATTACCTCAAGAGGGCGCAAGGTCGCCCCTTGTTGACGGGCAAGACCAATCAACTGAAGACTCAAGATAGAGTCGCCACCTAAAGCATAAAAGTCATCCTCAGGCGTCACGGAGTCTCGGTTCAACAACTGACACCATAGGCTAGCCAATAGCGTTTCGTTTGCTGTCATCGCCCCTTGAAGAGCAACCTCATTTACATTAGCGGTATGTAGGCTCTCGAAGTAATCATTTACGAGGGCAAGCAAACCTTTACGATCAACCTTACCATTTGCACTAAGCGGAATAGTCTCTAGCTGAATCAGTTTATCCGGCACCATATAATCCGGTAACGCGGCTTTCATTCGCGTCAGCAGAACATCAACATCGTGCTTTTCATTAACGACGATCGCGCCTATCAGTAACGAACGCTCATTGTCTTGTTTGATCAGGACAGACGCTTGTTTCACTTCAGCTTGTGCCTGAAGCCAAGCGTTCACTTCACCTAGCTCCAAACGATAACCACGGCGCTTAACCTGATCATCTAAACGACCCAGATATTCGAACACACCATGATGATTCAAGCGCACACGATCCCCCGTTCGATAATAGCGCTGACCAGAAGAAGTTGGAGTGAGTGTTACAAACGCCTGCTCTGTTATTTCCGGCAAACCATGATAACCATTTGCTAGCTGAGGGCTCGCTATCCATAGCTCCCCCGCCACACCTTGCGGTAGCAATACACCCTTTTGAGAACGCACCTCCAGAATAGATTCAGGCAAAGCACGACCAAGCGACGCTACTGAACTGAATCCGGCAAAACTGTCTTCACTTTCAAGCTTACCGAAGCTCACTCCTACCGTTGCCTCACTGGGGCCATAATGGTTGAAGATTGCCATGTCTGGTGACAAGGATTTAAGTTGTTGATACAAGGTTTCATCCATACCTTCGCCACCGCTAATTAGCGCTTTTTTCGGCAGAATATCGCTGGGGGAAGAGACACTTAAAAGACCACGCAAATGGGACGGAACGATCTTTAAATAGTCAGCAGGATGCTTTACTAAAAACTCGGCCAAAGCCGGCGGATCAAACGCCAACTTAGCATCCGGCAACAACAAAGTGTGACCCTGATATAAAGCGCCAAAGACGGAAGTTAAACCAAGATCCGCCGCCACGGTTGCTAGCGTTAACCAACGCTCGTTTTGTTCTGGCTGCTGCGACGACGTTGAGGAGATCTCTGACGATGTCTTGGAAACCCTTTCAGACGCTAGGGCTTCAGAAAGCGCTGCAGCGTAATGAGCCATTGCACCATGGGACACCATCACCCCTTTTGGCTTGCCGGTAGAGCCCGAGGTATATAGGATATATGCCATATCTTCGGCGTTAACAAATGGGTTTTGTAAGGCTTTTTCTGCTTCTTTTTCGCCATATTTTCCATCGCAAAACTGATGCGATAGGGATTTCCAGTCAGCAATGTCCAAAGAAGAGTACTCGATATCAGAATAATCGGACGAAGCGTTTTGTTGAAGCTCATTTTTTTTGTTGAAGGAATCCTGAATTAACACTCGAACCTGTGCGTCGTGCAGCAAGGTTTGCAGTCGCTGTTCAGGCTGTCTTGGATCAAGCATCAGTGCAACAGCGCCAATGCGCCAACAGGCTAATAAACTCGCAATTTGACGCGCTTCCCTTGGCATTATAATCGCAACGGCATCTCCTTTTTGGATACCTTGTTCTTGGAGTGTGTATGCAAGCCCAGTAACAACCTGACTAAGTTCTGAATAAGGTATTTGTTGCTCACCTGTATCTAACGCAATACGGTGACTTTGATGCCATTGAGCAAGGCGAGTATTAATCAGCTGTGCTGGTACCGTTAAAGCAGCTCCTTTTTGTTGACTTAAATTAGATAAAAATACAACATCAGCCAAACGCATGTGAGGTGAGACAAGAGTTTGTTCAAGTATTTCTCTTAAATGCGATAACAGGCTCTGAATTGTCTCTTTGTCAAACAGTTCACGACTGTATTCAAGCTCCAAGCGAAGCCCTTTGCGCCTAAAATCAGTGTTATCTGAATTGACGGCTTCAATCGGTTCAACGACACGCAAGGTTAGATCAAAACGAGCATGACTTTGCTCGGGCTCAATAATCTCAACTTGCGTTCCAGCCAGTTCAATGGTCTGGCTTGCAGGCAGTGCTACATGTACGAACATCACCTGAAATAGCCCGTTAGCAGAATGGTCCGACTCATCCATCAATGTGTTGGATTGTTTTAATAAGCTCTGCACCTGTTCAAACGGCAAATCCTGATGATCATATGCGCCCGCAACTAAACGCTGCGTGCGATCTAGAGATTCGTCAAAGCTTGGATTGCCCTCTAACTTGTGACGCAGCACCAAGGTGTTGAGCAAAGGCCCGACAAGAGGACGTAACTCATCGCGACTACGATTCGCAATTGAGCTACCAAAACAAAAATCGGTCTGCTGACTGTAATGCGACAGCAACCAACTGAACGCCGTCTGTAAGTAAATATATAAAGTACTGTTGCTCTGACTGACGGCTTTATTTATCGAATCAGAAAGACCTTCTCCTAATTCTAGACGTTCAATCGCTCCATCATAGGTACGCTTGTGATCCACTTTACGAGTACGGTCAAATGGCAAAGCTAAATGACTCGGAGCGCCCTTCAATTGCTGCTGCCAGTAATCGCATTGACGCTGAAAATCGTCACCCTCACGCCAGTCGCATTGCCAACGAGAAAAGTCAGAATACTGAACCGGTAGAGGTGGTAATACTTTACTTAAATCTTTCCGCTCTGTTTTCAGTGCAGCACTATAAAGAATTGTTAATTCCTGATTGAGCTGTTGTGATGACCAAGCGTCAAACGCCACATGATGAATCGTAAAGAAGACCCAATAATGGGTCTTGGCTTGCGGATCCAGTGACGCTTGATAAAGCTGGAAACGAAGAGGAAGTCCTTCACCCAAGTCAAATGGCTCAGCAAGTTGTCGCTCGAATTCTTGCTGATACCAAGTGTTTTGCTCTTCTTCAGTCGTAAAACTAATCGCCGTTGGAGTAAATGACAGACTTACATCAGACATAAGCTCTGCAGTCCAATCGCCTTTGTCATCCATCCTATATCGGGTACGCAAGATCTGGTGACGTTCAATAAGAGCTGACACAGCTTTCTCTAAAGCGCTAATGTTTAACCCTTGATCAAAACGCAATACAGAACATAAATTATAAAGCGCTCGCGTCGACATCTGCTCAGCCACTAAAAAGCGCTGTTGCGCTAGTGAGATAGGCACTTCACTATGGTTGTTAGTATCAACTGGTACAATTGGCAACTGCCAACTGTTAATTCCTTGTTCGGTCAGTTTTTCACGAAATAGCTGCTGTTTCTCTTTCGGCAGACTGGCCAGACGTTTCGCAATCTCTAAATAGCGTGATTGTTTCATTTCGCAAAAAGTCCTAGTCTTCAAATTCACTTAACAACTGGTCCATAAAGTCCAGCTCATCATCTTGTTGATCATCGCTTTGCACTGCGATCTGTTGCGCCAGTGCGGCAATGGTGGGTTGCTCAAATAAAGCCTGTAGCGCTAGGCGGATACCAAATTCGGCTTCAACCTTGCTAATCATTTGCATTGCTAGAAGCGAATGACCGCCCAGCACAAAGAAACTTTGTTCCGCACTTGGCGCAACATCGAGTAGTGATTGCCAAATTTCAGCGAGACGTATTTCAATATCTCCATCTGGAGCACGACCTGAATCGGCTGAAGTCACTGCTCCTTTGAGCGCACTCAGTTCAGAAGCTCGCGCTGTCAAAGCTTTGCGGTCAATCTTTTCATTACTGTTTAAAGGGAAAACCTCTACCGCAATGAACTGATACGGCACCATATAAGCAGGTAATTCGGCTTCTAAAAAGCCACGTAATTCGCCCGCATCAATGTCCGTTGCCCCTTGAAAAAATGCCACTAAACGCTGTTTGACGTCTGCCACAACAACCACTTCATTGACAGAACGATGACGGCGCAAAACACTTTCGATCTCCCCCAGTTCGATACGGAAACCACGAATCTTAATCTGGAAGTCACTTCGACCAATGTACTCAAGTGCTCCGTCTGCCCTACGACGAGCAAGGTCACCCGTTTTATACAAACGGCCGCCATCTTGACGGAACGGATCAGGAATAAACGCCGCTGCGGTAAGATCTGGAGCATCTTGGTAGCCTCGAGTTACCCCTTCACCCGCAATATAGACTTCACCTGTCGCACCATGAGGTACAGGTTGCAATGCCTCATCAAGTAAGTAACAGCGGTTATTAATGACAGGTAAACCAATGGCAGCCGTTCCGCCTTGTGCAACTTCGAGCTCATCAAGACCTTGAGTGGTGGACCAAACGGTTGTCTCTGTTGGCCCATAGGCATTCAGCAATTGCACACCTTTTTCAATAAGTTGCTTGGCTAGGTGTGTAGGTACTGCTTCGCCACCAATAATCCCTTTTAATGACGGCCAATCAGTCGCTTGATTATTCAGCAACATTTGCCAGCTTGCTGAGGTTGCCTGAAAGATTGAGGATTGACGTACTAATTCGAATAAAGCATCCGCATCGACCGCTTGACGACGATCAGCCAAAAGCAAGGTCGCGCCTCGTAACAAAGGCAAATAAATCTCTAATACGCTCATGTCAAAGGATGTTGTGGTCACAGACAACCAGCAATCATCCGCACTGACCTCAACTTTTTCATCCAATGCATATAGAAAGTTCGCCAGATTGCCACGATTGACCGCAACCCCTTTTGGTTTACCTGTCGAACCCGAGGTATAAATTAGATAAGCAAGTTGAGCGGGATGCACTTCAATACGAGGATTACGCTCTAGATTGAACCCAATGGAAAAGGCTTCTTGTTCGTCATTACCCAAAGCCACGCTCGGTAAATCATTAAGCAGTAACGTCGACGCATCGATTTCTATACTTTCTACCGAAGCTGACTCCGCAATCACAAGGGTGGGTTTCGCATGTTGGCAAATATAACTGAGTCGATCTGCGGGCTGAGAAGGATCAAGAGGAATATACACACCTCCTGCTTTCAATACCGCAAGGTGAGCGATCATCATACGAGGCCCGCGCTCTAATAGAATCGCAACCTTATGTTCCGCACCTATGCCCTGCTTCATTAAATAATAAGCTAGTCGATTCACTTCTGTATTTAACACTTGATAGTTAATCGACTGTTCGCGATAACGAATTGCTTCTGCATTAGGTGTTTTTGCTACTTGCGCCTCAAAACGGCTAACCAAATCGTGCTCCGCTTTTAGCTCGGCATCAGTGTCGTTAAACGCCGCTTCCATTGCATAGTCACTTCCATCCAACATATCGAGCTGGCAAAGAAGTTTCTCTGGCGAATTCAACATCGCCGCAAGTAAGCTTATGTAGTGACGACCATAGCGCGCCACTGTGTCTTCGACAAACAGCTCATTGCTGTATTCCAAGACACAGAACCACTCATTCTCTCCCTGCTCTATCTGCATGCCGAATTCACTCAGCGTCGTCCCTTCATCAAGATTGATACGATCTGTCGCAAAATCCGCAAACTGAGAGTGACCATCTAGTTGAATCAGATTAAATAAAGTCTGGAATAATGGCGCACGGCCGTTATCGCGAGATAAACTCAACGATTCAACTAACTGCTCAAACGGTAAGTCTTGATTCTGTTGCGCTTCAGTCAGTGTCTGTTTTAGAGCCATCCAGTTGTCTGCGACACTCTTTTGAACAGCAACCGGGGCATTAATAACTTGTGTTGAGGCAAAATAACCAATCAATTTACGACTATGAGCAAGGTGACGATTCGCAACCGGAATACCAACACGAATATCTTTCTGACCGCTGTAACGAGACAACAAGAGTTGCCAAGCGTTAAGTAAAGGAACAAAGGCCGTCATATGGTGCTCTACACCTACCTGTTGCAGTTGTTCAACCATCTCTTTCGGCAATTTAAAACGATAACGCCGACCACTGTTACTAAGCTGTTTTGGTCGAGCCAAATCGGTCGGTAAATCTAACAGAGGCTGTTCACCTGCTAGTTTTTTCTGCCAATATGCAAGTTGCTTCTCTAACCTGCTTTTACTTTCATCACTTTGCCACCAGCGAGCGAAGTCGCCAAATTGGTAGGGAAGCTCAAGCTGCTCACGTTGATTATGTGACGCAAACGACCCTGAGGATTTCATGCTTTGCTGGGTCTGACTCTGATACAAGACATGTAACTCATCAAAGAAAATACGAAGCGACCAAGCATCTGCGATCAAGTGGTGCATACAGAGTTGCAGCACCTGCTCTTCGTTTTCATTCTCTGTCACTACGGAGTTTTCGCTCACCAGTAAATCAACTCTCCATGGAACGAACTTCTCTGGGAAAAATGGTTGATCTGCTAGCGTTTTAAGCGTTTCAATCAAGTCGGCCTGATTGTAATCTGCAAACAGCTCAGCCTTAGTGGAATGTATCCTCAAAGGTACAGAGTCAAGGCTAAATTCCGACTCAGGTATCACTTTCTGATACAAGTCACCGTCTTGCTCAACAAACAATGTACGCAGACTGTGCTGGCGCATGCTCAATTCATATAAAGCCTTTCTAAGCACAGCTTCGTCTAGGCTTCCACCGAGTTTCAGTGTCAGAGTTAATTGATAGGCGCGGCTTGCTCCGCTGAATTTTTCAAGGAACCAGAGGCGTTTCTGGGTCGCGTGCATTGGAGCAAACACTTGGTCAGATGCATTATCTGTCACCGCAGAAATAGGTATACTAACGCTTGACATAGTGGACAATTCATCAGAATCAACAGCTCTGCTCGAAAGCAATTCAAGCTCTTCAGCCATGGAAGCCAGTGTCGGCTTTTCAAACACTACCCTAAGAGGTAACTCGATCCCAAACTCTTCCGCCAAAGTCGCCACAATTCGAGCCGCCAAGAGAGAATGCCCCCCCAAAGCGAAGAAATTGTCTTCACGGGCAACCGTCTGATTAGAGGTTGTTCCTGCAAACAACGCCGACATCCATATCACTGCAAGACGTTGCTCCCATAGGGTTTGAGGTTCACTTCGAGAAGCTTGCGCTTGCTCCGGTGCAATCGCAGACACACTTTCTAATCCAGTCTCAGTATCCAGCGCCATCCCCAGTAAAGCCTTTCGATCGACTTTGCCATTGGCATTTTGGGGCAAGGAGTCTACCCAACGCCAAAAGGTAGGTACCATGTATTCAGGCAAGCTACCAGCAACATGCTGACGCAGAATTCCAGCATCACGCTGCTCTCCAGCCCAATAAGCAACTAATTTAGCCTGATCGCCCTTACCTTCAAGCAACACAACAGCGTTCTCAACTCCATCTAACTGCGGCAATAGTGCTTCGATCTCTCCCAATTCAATACGGAAACCTCGCAACTTCACTTGGAAATCATTTCGACCAAGGTAATCCAATGTACCATCGCTTCGTCGGCGAACAAGGTCACCGGTTTTATAGAAGCGGTTGTCAGCACCCGCAATCGAGTGATGAATAAAGGCTTTTTCAGTCAGATCAGGCGCTTTGTGATACCCCATACCGACACCATCACCACTTAAATAAAGCTCACCTGTTACGCCGATAGGAACCGAACGCATTGCGGTATCTAGTACATGCGCGTTTAACCCAATAACAGGTTTACCGATAGGAAGTGCAGCGCTGTTTATCGAATCCGCACAGGAAGGGCTGCAGTCTGCTTCAGTGACGGGGTGGAATGTCGAATACACGGTGACTTCCGTTGGGCCATAGCCATTTATCAGTTTCGCCCCTCGGGAGAGGATCTGACGACCTAATTCCGCACTCAGCGCTTCGCCACCCGCTATGGCTGTCACACCTTCTAGGGAACGTTTTGAACGAGCTAACAACATACTCCAAGTTGCTGGTGTTGCCTGCATCAAACTGACCGCTTTTTCATTAGCTGCTTGGTCTAACACTTGATCAAGCAATCTCGGATCTTTCGCCTGTTCATTGGATGCGACCAGAATGCTGGCTCCTTGAGTCAGCGGGTAAATAAGCTCAACGACAGAGATATCAAAACAGTAAGTGGTTAGTGACAAAACCTGATCCTGACGGTTCAACGGCACTCGATTGGCAAGCTCTCGGCATAGATGAGCTAAGTTTTGAGTACTGATTTCCACGCCCTTTGGACGGCCAGTAGAACCGGAGGTATAGAGGATGTAAGCAAGCTGATCGACTTCGCTCCCTTGCTTATTAGGAATAAACTTGCCTCGTGCTGCAAAACTTTCTTTAATACATGAGTCAACCACCAAGCTTGCTAGCTGAGGTTTTAACGCACGTATCTTTTCTTCGTAGGAGATGTTCACGAGGCAAAAAGACGGCTCGGAATGGGTAAGGATATACTCAGTGCGATCCTCAGGCCACGCAGGTTCAATGGGCACATAAGCCGCACCACACTTCAATACAGCCAATATGCATACTGGCATATTGTGATCACGGTCAATGAACAAGGCGACACGATCACCAGGGGTCACTCCCCTTATTTGTAGCTCAGCAGCAATCGCGTCACTGCGCTGATTCAACTCAGCATAGTTAATCGAAGCAGAGCTTTGTAATGCGCCAGTGCGAATCGCAATCGTATCTGGTTGCGCTACGACCTGCTTAGTAAATAAATCAAGAATGTGGTCTGCTTGTGGTAAGCGAGCTTTCTCTGATGCAGGCTGGGGCGCTAGTAAAGTAGACCTCGGTTCTGAGAAATTGGACTCAGTCCATAGATCTATTTCTGCTAAACGAGCATCAGCATGTTCAAGCATCCACACAAGAATACGCTCAAAGTCATTTGCCATACGAACCACAGTGTCGTGACGAAACAACTCTGTGCTGTATTCGAAGCTTAAGTTAAATTCACCTTCATAAGCTTGAACATCCAGTTTGAAATCACATAATGCCGTATCTGGGCGATTATCAATTACTTCGACCTCAATTCCTTTCAGCTGTAACTGATCCAGAGCTCTACCTGACAGATAGTTAAACATGGATTGGAACAAGGGGTTATAACTCATCTGACGATCCACACCCAGTTGATCAATCAAATAATCAAACGGCAAATCTTGGTTTGCTTGTGCTTTTAGCGCTTGCTTTGCAACCGCATCGATAAGCTGCGACACAGTTTGTTCCGGAGACAAATCGGCTCGATGTATTAGCGTGTTTATAAAACAGCCCATTAACATCTGTGTGTCAGAATGATGACGGTTTGCTACCGGCACGCCAATCAAAATATCGCGTTGACCGCTGTAAAAGCCAAGTAACAGCTGGAACGCTGCCATAGTTGAGGCAAAGTGACTGCGCCCCGCTTTTTGATCGAATGCAATTAGCTTCTGAGCGGCTGCTTTGGACAGGCGTGTGACAAAGCGCTGACCTGCGCCAGTTGGATACTCTGGCCTCGGAAAGTCTCTACTCAATTCCAATACAGGCAAGTCTGAACCAGAATGCTGATTGCCCATATTGGGCTTGATGAGGTTTAACCAATATTGAAGCTGGCTTTCAAGGTAGCCCTCTTCCATAAGCTGTCGCTGCCAGATCGCGTAATCCGAGTATTGCAGCTCTCCGCCATCACAAAGATGAGAAACGGGTTCTTTATTCGATAAGCACTCGTAGGCCTGACAGAACTGATCAACGAGCAGGCGTAACGACCAAGCATCGGCGATAATATGGTGGCAGTTAAAGGATAGGACTTGCTCTGTTTGCCCTGTTTGCATCTCTAACTCAAACAAATTGACTCGAATCAGAGGGCCTTTATCTAAGTGAAAAGGGGTCATAGCGTCCGCTTTTAAGGCTTCTTCTAACGCTTTGTTTTGACGCTTCTCATCCTCCAATGATTGAAGTCGAACGTGCGATATAGAAAGCTCTAAGCTTGGGATAACAACCTGAACAGGCTCTGTATTTTCGATGACAAAGTGTGTTCTTAGAATATCGTGCTGTGCCACGACGATATTCAGCGCTTCTTCAGCAATGGCTAAATCCAGTTTGCTATCTGAGTCTGATCCGGCAGTTCGAACTCTGATTGCGGCTGGCAAATTGTAGGCTGCACTTTGAGGCTCTAGTTGCTGTAAGAACCACATACGCTGTTGCGACCATGAAAGAACAGCGCGCTTTTCATCGCCTTTATCTATCGTTTCCGATCTAGTCTGACCAGAGGTAACCAGCGGTGGAAGAGAAGGTTGCACGTCGTTTGTTTCGAGCCATTTAGAGAGCTCTACAATCGTAGGCTGCTCAAAAACGGTTCTCAGTGGCACTTCACGCTTAAGCTCTCGCGTCACCTGACCCGCCATTTGTGTCGCCAAAAGGGAATGTCCGCCCAATTCAAAAAAATTGTCTTCTATACCAACACGCTCCAGACCAAGTAGGTTCTGCCAAATATGACTTAGACTCTGCTGTAACGGCGTGGAAGGTTCAACATAGTTGGAAGTTTGCTGGCTAGCAAAGTCCACTTCCGGCAGTTGCTTACGGTCTATTTTGCCGTTGTTATTGCGCGGCAATTTAGCCATTGCGACAAAAGCACTTGGCACCATGTAGTCTGGCAGTCCTTGTGCAACAAAATCCCTAAGTATGCGCCAGTTTTCTTGCTCAAACTCACCCTGTTTAGAAACCAGACTTTGACCCGCAACATAAGCCACTAGCACTTTTCCTCGCTTAGCGTCTGTTATCGCTTGCAATACCACTTCGTCGATTTCAGGATGCTGAGCCAAGCGGGATTCTATTTCGCCCAACTCTATTCGATAGCCTCGGACTTTTACCTGATAATCCACTCGACCTACATATTGCAGATTGCCGTCGGGCAAATAACGAGCTAAATCCCCTGTGCGGTAGAGACGTTCACCTCCATCTTGGCTAGCAAACGGATTTGGTAGAAAAACGCCCGCAGTACGCTCTGGCTCATTTAAATAACCACGACCAACGCCGGTTCCAGCGACATACACTTCACCAATCGCACCAATCGGCATAGGCTCTAATTCTGGACTTAGTAAGTACAAGCGATTATTCGCTGTCGCAGAACCAATCGGGACATGACGAACCTCATCATCCAAACGTTTTGTAATGGCATAAAACGCCACGTCATCGGAACACTCCGCTGGACCATAAGCATTCATCATTGGAATAGCGGGGTAATGTTCCGACCATTGCTGAGCTAATACAGGAGGCAAAGCCTCCCCTGTTGGCAGCACCCAACGCAAGGAAGACAAAGAATGCTTAGATTCTTGACTCAATATACCCTGAATTAGAGCAGGAACGGGTTCCAATACTGTGATGCCTCGCTGATCCACTTCGGCGATTAATCGAGCCGGATCCTGACTGATACAGTCGGGCAGAATTTCAACGCGCGCGCCAAGAATCGGCGCAATCAAGAATTGCCATACGGAAATATCAAAACACTGGGACGCGGTTTGGGCTATTACGTCTCTGTCTGTCAGTGCCAAAGGGGCAAACTTACCCAGCATATTGTTTAACATACCCTCACGGGTCACCATCGCGCCTTTAGGAGTTCCAGTAGAACCGGAAGTAAAGATCACATAGCCCAAGTTCTGTGAAGAAACATTGACGTTAGGCATTACAAAGGTCTTACCGCTCTGCGCTTCTGCACTAGAAAGCGGCAATTCAGCAGCAAGAGCAAAGGGGAATAGATTTGGCTTAATCGCGCTATTTCGTCCTACGCTTGTTGCTTGCAACATACGCAGCTCAGCTAACGCATCTTGCGCGAGACTTTCGTAGTCATTACTTGTTAACACAAGAGGTGAGCGACTTTGCTTCAACACTTGAGCAAGACGTAAAGGTGGATGATTTGGGTCAAGAGGCAAATACGCTGCACCTGATTTCAGCACAGCGATGATCATAACTAAAAATTCGCAACTTCGCTCACCAAGTATGGATACGATGCTGTCCATAGCGACGCCCTGCTCAATCAACTGCTGAGCAAGCAGATTTGTACTCTGATCCAGTTGGAGATAAGTTAACTCGCGCGCGCCATCACTAACCGCGACTTTATCGGGGTGAGCGTCTACTTGGGCGAGGAATCGCTCAATATACTGATCTCCAAGCGATAGTTCTGGTCCCTTTGCCCACAAGGAATGTTGGGAAACATCATCTCCTTGCAACATAGAAAGACGGTGCAGAGGAATCGTCTCTGTTTGCTGCAGGTTAGACTGCTCAACCATGGATAATAGCAAAGTCTGAAAATGCGCAAGCATGGTTTGGACAGACGCATGAGAGAAGTCACGCCCCTGGTAGGTCAATTGCAAATGCAAAGACTCTCCCGGGATGATCACCACCGTAATTGGATAGTTGGTATGAGTTCTATTGGTCGCGTCTTGTACGATAAATTCCAGATTTTCTTGGCTCAGACCTGCATCCATCGGCGCATTTTCAAACACAAACAGGCTCTGAAAAAGATCCTGCCCTTCAACCTCACTCCATTGTTGAATATCCGCTAATGAGCTGGTTTCGTGTTCGCGAAGCGCTAGATTTTCTTGTTGAAGTGCACGTAACCAATCTCCTAATGAATCGGTCGGTGTCACCGACCAACGCAGCGGAAGCGTATTAATAAAGAGACCGACAATAGACTCCATACCTTCCATATGAGTTGGACGCCCCGCGACGGTAACGCCAAATAAAATATCCTGCTCACCACTGTAGCGGTTAAGTAGCAATGCCCAAGCGCCTTGTAATAGAGTATTTAAGGTGACTTTGTACTGCGCCGCTAAGGCTTGTAGTTTCTTCGTATCATCAATACTCAAATGCTCAACGACATCAACCACTGACTGCGCTTCGGGAAATTGGTCTGGCTGGCGAATACCCAAAGAAGTTGGGGTATCAAAACCCAATAAACGATCAGTCCAAAAGCGTTCATGCGCATTAGCAGGCTGTTCTCGTAACCAACGAATAAAATCACGATATGGGCGTGGCTTTTTCAGAGTCAGTTCTTGACCTTTAACGAAAGCTCGGTAGAAGGCCAAAAAGTCCATCATGATAAGAGAGAAACACCATGCATCCATCAAGATATGATGATAACTACGGACAAACTGGTATCGATTTTCGGCCAAGCGAATCAAACGAACACGCATCATGGGGGCTTGATTAAAGACCAACTCCTGCTGACGCTCTTCTGCCAGCATGTCCTCTAGCCTTTGTTTTTGCTCACTAGCATTGACGTCACGCCAGTCCATCCACTCCACAGGCAAATCGACGTCTTTAAAGACAACTTGCAATGGGCGTTTCTGCTGCTTCCAGACAAACGCAGTACGCAAAAGATCATGACGATCAACCACAGCATTCCAAGCTTTTTGGAACGCCTCAATATCTAAGTCATCCATTTCCATAACATGTCGATATTGCAATAGATACATACCTTGAGCAGGATTCATTAAAGTATGAAACAGTAACCCTTCCTGCATAGGTGCTAGAGGATAAATAGCTTCAATATTGTTCGCCATCGCTTGCATGGATGCTTGCTCTTGCTTGGCAGAAGAAGCCATTAAAGTCGTTATATTTGTCATAAAAATATCTTAAGAGTCTGTGCTCTTAGGCCTCCAATTCAGCAAGCAAATCAAGAAATTCTGTATCGGTAAGTTCTGCATCAGGGAAATCAATGGCTGTCGCCCGCCCACTATCTGGCTCGCAACAGTGTTCAATGAGATCGTTTAGCGCTTGGAGAAAACGCTCTGCTAGATCAGGGACACAGCGATAGGCATTTACACTTTCCAATTCAGGATTCGCATACGAAGGGTAAGTCCACTCAACAGTCAAATTGCCGTTCAACACCATGGCATTGATATCGAGTAAATGCGACCGCAACGCACTGGCGGACTTCATGCCGGGACATAATGGCGTCGCCAATTCAAATGGAGCGTCCGAATTGATATTGTCTTGCTGTCCCAAGTAGTTAAAAGACACAAAACTATGTGCATTTGGTGCAAGAATTTGCGAGTCAGATTCAGCGGACAAGTATCGCAATAGGCCGTATTCCAACCCTTTTTCAGGCATTCGACGCAACTGTTCTTTGTTATGAATCAAGGCCGTTTCCCAGTCAGCCACAGCGGACAATCGCTGAGGGAAACGGCTCGTAAACCATCCCACACTTGAAGACAGATCCAAGCCACTATTGCCCGGTTCACGTCCATGCCCTTCCAGTTCAACTGTAATATCCGTAAGCTGTTGCCATTGTCCTAGCACTTTTGCCAAAGCTGTCACTAACAGCTCTTGTACACGAGTGTTGTATGCGTCATTCGCTGTGCTCAACAGTCTTTTTGTTAGCTCTTTTGATAGAGATACTTGAGTGTTAGCACTGTTCTGATAAGTGTTCTGGCAAACATGGTACCCATGATTAACTGAACCCGTAACTGTATGCTCAACCTTTGGAAGCAAAGGCTGGATCTGACTCTGCCAATAAGCATTGGCTGCTTGAAAATCAAGCGTTTCAAGCTGCTTTGATAGATAATCTTGCCATTCATCAAACCTCGCTGTGTTAGCCGATATTCTTGATCCAGATTCAATGCCAAGACCGCTTTCAGCTTGTGTATAAAGGGCAAAGAAGTCTTCGAGCAACACTTGCCAGCTAATTGCATCCATAATTAAGTGATGCGCCGCACACAACAGTTGCTTTGATGCTGACAGCCAAACAAATTTAATTAGTGGAGCATGATCTAAACGAAAATCCGATTGCAAGCGCGTGAGTAGCTCGTTATTCGGATGATCTCGTTCCGTCTTTTCATGGCACTCCAACACCAAACGATCAGCCCAATTCAGATCAATAGATTGGTATTGTTGGAGCCATACATCGTCTTCTTTGAAAAAAGCCAAACGTAGACTAGGGTGACGTTCAACTAACATCATAGCGGCACGACGCAATGCTGATACATTTAAGTCAAGCTTACTATTGAGCAAGAGTGACTGATTCCAATGAGCCAAGTTTTGCTCATCGCACTTTTGATCCGAAACGTTTGAATTCAAGCCATTCTGTTGTTCGAAAAACCATGCTTGAATCGGGGTTAGAGCAAATGCCATCTGAGGCAAATTAAGATGTACTGCGTTTAGACTTTTATCCACGTTCTGGATTGTATTTGCATCAGCTGTATCTGAGTCTAATTGAACAGCGGCCGCTAATTCAGCCATGGTTTGATGTTCAAATACTTGCTTCGGAGACATGGTAATGCCTGATTGCTTCGCTTTAGCGATGATTTGTAAACTCAGAATCGAATCACCGCCCACCGCAAAAAAGTTGTCCGTGGCTTTTAAATCCCCTTTCCCCAACACCTCTTTCGCAATATCGAGAAGCGTTTGCTCAGTTAGACTAGCAGCTTTTGTCGACACGTCTGCAACTTCTGGTACAACAGCAACTTTTGCAAGCTCAGTAACAGTTTGATGCTCAAAGATCGCCTTGGGTGTCAGTGTGATGCCAGCCTGTTTCGCCTTAGCAATAATCTGGAGGCCAAGAATGGAATCTCCGCCATTAGCAAAGAAATTATCCTCAACCGTTAGCTCAGGTTTACCAAGAAGGGTTTGCCAAATGTCTAATAGAGTCTGCTCGGTTGCTGACAATGACTGACTCGATGATTCAGATTCTTCTTTGGCGTTTTGTTCAATTAGAGTCTGCGAGTAGACATCAGGATCAGGCAAAGCGTTTCGATCTGCTTTACCGTTCCCTAATAACGGTAGGCTATTCAACGGCACCCAAACTGTCGGTACCATGTAATCCGGCAACGCTTTCAACATTCGAGATTTTAAATCGTCGAAAGAGTGAAGCGGTGAAGTGTTACTGCCTGAACCATCTGTCACAATGTAGGCGACCAGTCGATTGTTCTGCCTTTCATCAGGAACATTCAAAACAACGGCGTCATTCGCATGTTGTTTTAGCCAAGACTCGACTTCACCCGGTTCAACTCGATAACCGCGTATCTTGATTTGGAAGTCACTTCGTCCAACGAAAAACAGCTCGCCGCCTAGCAGTTTGACTTTATCGCCAGTGCGATACCAACGTACGCCATTAGAGTCTTCGCTAAAGCGTTGTTCTGTTAGCGCAGGCTGTCCTAAATATCCTGTTGCTAAGGTTGGACCTGATATCTCTAACTCTCCAGCGAAACCTTGTGGAACAACTTGATTGAAACCATCGACTACGCGAATACTCACATTCGCCAACGGCTTACCCAATGCGATGCTGTCGTCGTAAAGATCCAGTTTTTTCGCAATCACACCCACCGTTGTTTCAGTAGGTCCATAGTGATTAAAGACCGACAGGCTCGGTTGTCGTTCCGTTACCTTCATTAGCAACTCTGGCGAGATGGCTTCCCCGCCCGTAATAAGAGCCTGACTAGGTAACCATTCTGAACGAGAGGTAGCAAGCAAGATGCCATTTAAATGAGATGGCACTATCTTCAAACAGTCAACCGACTCTCTCGCCAGCTCATCAGCCAAGGCTTCCGCATCAAACGCCAGATCTTCATCCAGAAGACGCAAAGTGCGACCACTTAATAGCGCCCCAAACACAGCCGTGTAACTAAGGTCTGCACCGCTGCTTGCTAAAGAAGCCAAACTCGCGTGCTTTGACAGCTGCAAACGATCCAACACACCTGTGACGTAGTGAATCAAGTTAGACTGACTAACTTCCACCCCCTTTGGCTGCCCTGTGGACCCAGAGGTGTAGATAACATAGGCTGCCAATTCTGCGCTTGGTATTAAATCATCGAATCGGGGGAAAGTACCTTGAAAGTCTACATTTTTGCCGCTTTGCTGGCTTTCAGACTCAACCGCTGTTAGCTGAGTAACATCTATTTGTTCGCATGTATCTAATTGCCAAGCTGTCTTCGAACTTTGCAAATATTCAAAGCTAATTAGGGCTGATAGCTTTGCGTCACCAGCTATAAAGGCGAGTCGATTTTCTGGCCACTTTGGATCCATCGCGACATAAGTCGCACCTATACGCCAGCACGCTAAAATCGCTACAACTTGCTCGACACTGCGCTCTAAACAGATACCGACTCGGTCTCTTTTATTAACTCCTCGCGAATTCAATACAATGGCTGCTGAATCGACAAGGCGCATTAACTCACCATAAGAGACCTTTCGCTCTCCCATATGCAAAGCAATGTTTCCTGGTGAATTTTCACATATTTGAACGAATGCTTGCCAAGCGGTTTCAGCCATTGGTGCAAGCGTCCGACCAGACAAGGTAGAGGCGTTTTTCTCGGTCGCAAGCTTGAGAGCCTTTAGTGTTTTGGTTTGATCCTGTAAAAGCTGCCCAACAAAATGAAGGAAACTATCTCGAATGCTTTCGACCGTGCTGCGGCGAAACAAGCTATCGTTGTAACGCCATTTACCAAGAAAGGCGCTCCGATTATCGACCACAACTAGATTCAGCTCATGCGCCGCACCTCGTTGCTCAGCTAACAATTCTTCTTCGACAATACTCGATATGTTCGCCTCTGGGCGCTCATGATTTAACGTAAACATATGCTGAAAAACGGGTGAGCGCCCAGCCTCTCGCTTCACATTCAGCTTTTCTACTAATGCTGCAAAGGGGTAAGCCTGATGCGCCATAACGTTTTTCGTTTGCTCTGCAACCACAGCCACCCATCGCTCAAACGACAAATCAGGTGCAGGACGACAACGAAGCGCTAGTGGATTAACAAAGTAGCCAACCAGTTTTGCGTCTTCAACGGATAAACGCCCTGAGCTGGGGGTGCCAATAATGAAATCATCTTGACCGGATAGCCGCGACATAAACCACTGAAATGCCGACATCCACCAAACATAGGGGGTCACTTCAAATGCGCGACATTGCTCTCTTAATTGAGAAGCTTGATTCTCAGGTAATAAAAACGAAATTTCTTCTCCATCAGAGCCAGTCTTTGTACTATGTGGAAAATCCGTCGGCAGAGTCAGTTGAGGCAGATTATCAAGTTGCTCTAACCAAAAAACTTCGTCAGTTTCACCATTGCGAACAACACTTAGCTGACGAGAAGACCAATCACGGTAACCTTCACTCGCTGCTGGTTCTGAATCATCTAATGACTCACCTTGCAACAGCTTCAACAGCTCAGAACGTAGTACCTCAAACGAGATAAAGTCAGCCGCAATGTGATGAATCACCATTGTGAAATAACTCACGTATTCGTCACTGGTTTTGTTCACCAATATCGAGCCGCGACAAACGTGCCCCTCCTCAAGTTTGAGAGGTCTGTCCGCCTCACGCGAAATCCAACCTTGAATTTGCTTTTGATTTCCATTTGTTAAAGTCAAAACAGATACGGTAGGAGCGACAAAATCAGAAGACATCCACTGCACAGGATCACCGTCGCGCTCTCCGTATGCGTGACTAAGGATAGAATGACGAGCAAGTAATTGATTAAACGCTGACTGTATATCATCCGGGGTGGCACTCGCGTTAAGCTTGACCGAATAAGCCATGTTATAAGCTGAGCTGTCCGGGTTCATTCGATAGAGGAACCATAGCGCTCGCTCATTGAGACTTAAGGGACGTGGTGAAAAATAATTTGGGTGCGTCTTTAATGCTTCAATCATTCCCGACTTATTCTCACGAACTTCCGCTAGTAAGGCTTGATCCATCGCACCTTTGGACGCCTTAAAAGATAGCTTACCGCCGTTAAGTGTCAGAATTACGCCTCGTAACCAGCATTGTCTTAACAGCTCCAAAACCTTCTTTTCTGCGCCCATTAGATTTCCCCCTCAATTAGGAGTTCCTCATCTAATGACCGATCGAAAGTGGCCGTTTTTCTTGATTGTTCTTTAGACAGTTTGGCAAGAAACGCTGCAAGTTCATTGGTTGTCGGATATTGCCAGACCAAGTCTGGAGAAAGAGAAGTATCAAGTTTCTGCGCTAGTTCATGAGTTAATGTCATCGCGTCAATTGAGTCTAAGCCAGTCGCAGCGAGTTTTTGGTTAGGGTCAATCTGAGCAACACCAACCTCGAGACGACTCGCAATCCAAAAGCAAATCCAACGACCTATACTCGCTTGGTCACTCGCTACAAAGTTAGGTTCAATTAGGGCCTCCGTTGTATTTATTTGTAACTCATTTGCAGACCATTGCTCTAAAGCTCCAAACTCTTTGCGTATATACATATCACGACTTTTAAGACGCTGAATTTTTCCGGAAGTCGTCTTTGGCAAAGAAACAGGTTTAATCAGCAGTACCGCGTCTAAACTTATCTCATGCACTTCAGCAACTGTCTGACGGATTTGTAAAATAATTTGAGCCAGATCACTACGACGCATGCCCTGACGTGTCAACTCCTGAACAACCACAACTTGATTGTCTCGGGTTTCAAACACTGCGCCGCCATGTGCCGCCAACGCTTTATCTACAGATTGAACCGAGGCTTCGATATCTTGTGGATAGAGGTTTCTACCATTAACGATCACGACTTCCTTTGCTCGACCACTGACATATAACCAACCGTCTAGTACAAAACCTAAGTCGCCAGTACGTAAATACCCACCTTCTCCATCCAGAACATTGTCAAACATTTCGGCAGTCGCTTCTGGTTTATTCCAATAGCCTTGGGCGACACTGCCTCCATGCACCCAGATTTCACCAACCTGATTATCTGGAAGTACACGCTTTGTTTCTGAGTCAACAATCTTAATCGACATTTGATCGTTGATACGACCTGAAGACGGAGCATTCGCTATTTGATCTGGTGACGCATCGCGATCAACAGGCAATACTTCACCTTGCTGTAGAGATGCTTTATCCAGCTTAACATTCCGATAAACGCCATCGTGAGCAGTTGCTGTGATAAATAAACAGGTTTCTGCCATACCATAACAAGGCTTAAGTGCTTTGCGTGTTAATCCACATTGAGAAAACGCATCGTAAAACCGCTCTAACGTTTCCGAGTGAATAGGCTCTGCACCATTAGCCGCAAAACGCCAAAGACTCAAATCCAGCTCTGACTTCTGCGAGTCGCTTATTCGCGCAACACAGTGCTCGTAGATAAAATTAGGGCCGCCACTCATCACCGCTTTGTAATCCGAGATGGCTTTCAACCATAAGAAGGGGGTTTGCAATACGACCGGGGGAGGCAATAACCAGACAGACGCTCCCGCCATCATCGGGCTTAATACACCACCAACAAACCCCATATCGTGATACATAGGCAACCAAGTCACGATATTCGATGAAGAATCAAGAGAAAACTCTCGAGTAATGAGATAGGTGTTATGAATTAGATTTCCATGCCCAAGCATCACCCCTTTTGGTGAGCCGGTAGAACCGGAACTGTACTGTAAATAAGCAATAGAACTTGCTTCTATATCAGGCTGTGACCATTGCTCAACAAACGAGATTGACTCCTTACCGACAACAAACTGGCGACACAAATGTGAAGACTCTTGAAGCCAACTCGCAACTGCTCTGTCATGCTCAGCACTACAAAGCACCACAGACGCGCCAGAATCCATCACTATATTATTTAGGCGCCCCCAATCTCGACGCTTATGCTGCGGGGGGTAGGCTGTCACCGCGATTAAACCTGCATAAATACACCCCCAAAAACCCACGATATAATCGATACCGTTTGGCATCAGCAACATCGCTCTATCGCCCACCTTAGATAACCCTTTTAACTCGACCGCTATGGCTTTGGCACGCAATTCCAACTCAGAATAAGTAATGCTTTCAGTAACGTCAGTTCCATTTGAAAGATAATAAAAACAGGTTTTATGCCCGTTGATACGTGCTTGGCACTGCAGTAATCCAATGAGGTTACTGTGTGTTAATTCATTGATAAGAGCATCATGCTTCATAGGTGGTCTCCTGCGATCATTCGTGGTATTTCCTGCATGATCGCTATATAACTTAATTGCCGTGATAAATTAATGTTGAATACTGGTACTTGGCTTTATTGGTTGGATTCAGCCATTGCAACGACGACTTTACGCTCACCTTTAAAAGTGCCACGTGCATGAGCGGTTAACATGTTATCGAGCATCATGACATCGCCTTTTTCCCAAAGAAATTTAACCTCACAATCCTTCATTACTTGACGAATATGATCCAAATCCTTCTCATTTATTGAATTGCCATCGCCGTAATAAACATTCCTAGGCAGATTGTCTTCGCCGACGATCGAAAGCAAAGTTTCACGTACGTGAGGCTGTAGGTTAGAGACATGAAAAAGATGAGCCTGATTAAACCAAACTGATTCTCCAGTACGAGGATGACGAGCACTAGCCTGACAGACCTGACGAGTTCGCAACTCACCATCAGCCTTCCATTCATACTCAATTTGATTTAAGTCACAGAATCGTTCGACATCAGCCTTGCTTTCTGTACTGAATGCTTTTTGCCAAGGCAAATCGAGACCATTTCCGTAATTACGCACATACATTAACTTGCGCTGTTCAAAACGCTCGCGAACTTCAGGCTCGATTAAAGAATAAATTTGTCGGCTATCTGCAATTGGAGTTTCTCCACCTTCATCTGCAACTTTTAGAGAACAAAACCAAATTCGCATCGGCCAATTCAGTGTATAAGCCTGTTCATTATGAAGAGGAATAACTTGGTGAGCAGGATACTCAGTAGATGTATAAACCCTTCCTTCTACTTGGCTACGAGGTGTTGAAGCATAATCATAAGTCAGAAGCTCACTACCAAACGCCTTGGCAAACTCCTGAAAATCTTGGTCTGTCGAAATTTCAAAGCCACGGAACAAAACGCCACCCACCCGCTCTAAACTTGCATCAATAACCTCTTTAATTTCATCAAAGCAATGCCTCCAATTCGTCAAATCTCGCGGCTCAATAACAAGAGGCAATGAACCTAAACCTTCTAATTGACGGGTGGTAATTGATGACTCAACAATCTCTTCCTGGAGTGACATTCACAACCTCATTTAATGTTTGTTAATTAAAGTTAGTCCATACACTTATCGACAAATCTTCTAATCTAAATCTGAAGATTTAAAAAATCATACCGCACCATTAAACAAATTGAAATGATATTGATTCCTATTTATACTTATCTTATAAATTATTTTATCAATAAAATTAAAGTTGGCATTTTTCATATCATCTATATTCAGGTGTTTAAAAATCAATCAATTTCATTGGCATTTATGGAGATCAACATGAGCCTTGATGACCCAAACACTCTTTTCAATGTTGTAATTAACAGCGAAGATCAGTATTCAATTTGGCCTAACTACAAAGACATTCCAAAGGGATGGAAAGAAGCAGGAAAAACTGGCAGCAAAGATGAGTGCCTAAACTGGATAAAAGAAACATGGACAGATATGAGACCTAAAAGCCTGCGAGATGCAATGGCAAACGGTTAAAGAAAACAAGGAATTCCAAGGGCGGTATTGACTAATAAATTAACCGCGCAATTGGAAAATGGAGACATAATGAACCATACCATAAACGATATATTACCGCAGAACGATCGACCAATAGAGATCGCCTCCGACTCCAACAAATCTGAATTGAATCTAGAGCATTTCATTAGTCAACGCCCACGTCATCTTACATCAACACATTACTTAGAAAACCAAAAACAGCGAGAGTCTAACGCAAGAAGCTATCCCCGCCGACTTCCACTTACACTCATAAAAAGCAATGGGATTTATTTACAAGATTCAAATCGCCAAATATTTATTGATGGACTAGCAGCCGCAGGAACTCTTGCTTTAGGGCATCACCACCCAGAGATATCAGCAGCCATTACTAAGACATTGCAAAGCGGAATACCGCTGCAAACTCTTGACATTACAACCCCCATAAAAGAAGCATTTGTCGATAAATTATTTCAACTGCTTCCCGCTGAAATAAGCAATCAAGCTCGCATTCAATTTTGCAGTCCTAGTGGAGCAGACGCGGTAGAAGCCTCCATAAAATTAGCAAAAACTGTAACGGGGCGTAATACCATAATCGCCTTTTCAGGTGCTTATCATGGAATGACGCAAGGCACTTTATCCATTATGGGCAACTTAGGGCCAAAATCTGCGATAGGCACTACTCTACCAGATGTACAGTTCTTACCTTATCCATATGCGCCACGCTGTCCTTATGGCTTGGGAGATGACGGAGTAAAAGTCAGTTTAAACCAGTTGGAAACCATGCTAACAGACCCAGAGTCTGGTGTGCAAAAACCCGCTGCGATCATTTTAGAAGCATTACAGGGTGAAGCAGGAGCGATACCTGCGGATAAAAAATGGCTAAAAGAATTACGAGCGTTAACTCGAAAGCATGGCATCATATTAATTATTGATGAAGTTCAAGCTGGCATGGGTCGTACTGGTAAAATCTTCGCTTTTCAGCACGCAGAAATCGTACCCGATATTATCGTTCTCTCTAAAGCAATAGGTGGAGGCTTACCTATGGCAGTTATCGTCTATAAAGACGAACTCGATCAATGGCAGCCAGGCGCACACGCGGGCACCTTCCGAGGAAATCAGCTCGCCTTAGCATGTGGACAAGTCGTCATGCGACAGCTTTTGGAAGAAGACCTTCACCTTCATGCAGGGCTAATGGGGATACGACTAATGACACATTTAAAGAAAATCAACAGCCCCATTATTGGTGATATACGCGGACAAGGCTTAATGATCGGCGTTGAAATTATTAACCCACTTTCTGAAAAGGACAAGTTAGGCAACTACCCAGTAGATGGAGAACGAGCCCTAGCTGTTCAACAAGCAGCCTTAAAACAGGGATTAATTATTGAACTTGGTGGTCGATTTGGATCAACCATCCGCTTTCTACCACCACTTATCGTAAACGATAGAGAAATTGACATTATTGCAGAACGATTTTCTTATGCCATTCATTCTGTGGCTTCACAATCGATGTATTAAGAGAGACACGGCTCACCTTTTTTTAAATATGATTTGGTGAGCCAATTTTAAAAATCTATTGGCGCTATTTAAAATAAACTTTCAAACATACTGCCCAGCAGCAAAGCCACTACTCCAAGCCCATTGAAAGTTATAGCCACCTAACCAACCTGTTACATCCAGAACTTCACCGATGAAATACAGTCCTTTTTGTTTCTGTGATTCAAAGGTTTTAGAGCTGACTTCATTCGTATCAATACCGCCTAGTGTCACCTCCGCTGTGCGATACCCTTCCGTTCCATTGGGGGCAACGTCAAAATGGCTTAAGTATTGGGTTAACCCTTCGAGTTGTTCATTAGACACTTGGGCAAACTTTTGATCGAGCCAAGGCAATTCGGTTTTCATCAGTTCGACCAATCGCTTGGGCAATTCATTGGCAAGATAATTCTCTAGCGTTTTCTTGGGTTGTTGTTCTCGCGCTTGGTTTAACGTTTCGAGGCTCAAGTCGGGCGCAATATGAATTTGTAATGCTTCGCCCGGTTGCCAAAAATTGGTAATTTGTAAAATAGCCGGACCACTGACACCACGATGGGTAAACAGCATAGGTTCTTCAAACTGAGCATTATTGGCACTGGCGCAAATGTCACAAGCTATGCCTGATAAGGCTGAGAGTTGTTCTTTTCGCTCTGGTTGCAAGGTGATTGGCACCAGACTTGCGCGCGTCGGCAACACCTGATGACCCACTTGTTTGGCAAGCTCATAGCCGAAACCACTCGCTCCCATAGTTGGAATAGACAAGCCTCCCGTTGCGACAACCAAGGATTCACACTCAAATTCACCTTGGTTTGTGCTGACTCTTATGCCATCTTCTCGATAGTCAATTTGATTGACTTGGGTATTCAATTGCAGCTGTGCACCCGACCATTCCACTTCTGTCATGAGTATGGCCAATAAGTCTTTTGCCGAATGCTCGCAGAATAACTGCCCTGGTGCTTTTTCTACGTAATCCAGACCATGACGATCTACCAGATCCACAAAGTCCTGCGGCGTATAACGTCGCAATGCCGAAATACAAAAATGCGGATTATCTGATAAGAAGTGTTTCGGGGCAGCGTCCATGTTGGTGAAATTACAACGGCCACCGCCTGACATGAGGATTTTTTTACCCGCTTTATTGGCATGATCTAATATCAGTACTTTTCTACCACGATAAGCCGCCGTAGCAGCACACATTAAACCCGACGCACCAGCACCAATTACGATCACATCTTGTTTATCCACAGCCTACCTCATGTCGATTTTCGCTGCATTATAGTGTTTGAGCAGGATAATTTCATTGCTAAGTCAGAAAATCCTTACAAAAAACAGAAAAACTTTTTGTGACATTTATTTTCCACAGAATCCGTGAAGAAGCTTGTGGGAAGTTTATATTTATCTTTATTTTTCATATGGTTATACAAAATCAAACATTTTTTTATTTTTCTTAAAAATAAAATTTATTCGATAAAAGCAAGGTTTTTTTTATAAAAGTGCAAACTTTTTTCATATTAAGGCTTTACAGCACTATTGTATGTATATACAGTACTGTAAAAATAAACAGTTAATATTATTTTCCTTGTTTCGACTCGTCCCTTTTATGGTCAAACAAGGAACATCAAACCGTAAGGAGTTGATTATGATTAAGCGTCTTACCTTAGCGTCACGTATGCAAAAGATTGCTCTGTTCAGTTTGGCAGCACTTGCTTTATATGCACCCGCTAAAGACTTGGTGGAGTATTCGCGTTCTGTATTGGCTCAAGAAAACATTGCGATTGTGGATGTGTCCTTTGGAGCCAATATGCCTTGGCAGAAGTCACAGAGTCATTATCTAAAGGTGGGCAGTAATGCTCAGGGCAGCTTATCAAGAGCACAGGTGATTTACACTAAACTGCGTTTTGATAATCCAACCAATGAAACTCAAACTTATCGTAAGATTTGGCTGAACTTCAGTCATGAAAATGGCGATCAAGAATACACCACGGATTATACCCTTTATAACAAAGACACACGCCAGCGCTTAATCGGCCAATCTATTCAAGTTGGGCCAAATACGTCAGTAGAAGTGATTGCAGCTTATCGCTTTATCCCCAGTTATCAACATAAAACCCCTATTAGCATGAGTGTTTCTTGGGAAGGTCAAAATTTACTGCGGGAAAAGGCATGCGACTATAATCTAATGAAAACTGCTGAAAACACCTTCAACTATGAATGTGGTTTATAGATTATATTACTCAATTGCAGAGTGTTGAGAGCCCCCCCTAACTCTCAGCACTCTGTAACCATCCAATTAAATTTCCTGCAAAAAACACAGATTGATAATCGTTTTCATTTCTCTTATAGTGTTTTGACAATTCAATATTGGAGTGTCAAACATGAAACGTATACTTACACCTGTTGCTATTTGCGTAACCGGTGCGCTGCTTACAGCCTGTGGTCCTAGCAATGTTAAAAATGAACCTTCAAATGTAACAGCTGATTCAGTGGTTACTCATTATGCTGACATAGCTGAGGCCATTTACGGCGACTCTCTATCTACTGCACTAGATCTACGTTCAACGATCGATCGTTTCCTTGATAATCCAACTGAAGCTAATTTAACCGCAGCAAAAGAGGCTTGGGTTGCTTCTCGTGTTCCTTATCAACAAAGTGAGGTTTACCGTTTTGGTAACGCCATCGTTGATGACTGGGAAGGCAAAGTTAATGCTTGGCCTTTGGACGAAGGTTTAATCGACTATGTTGCTACCAGTAGCTATGGAACAGAGTCCGACTTAAACCCACTTTACACTGCTAACGTTATTGCTTCTAAGAGCTTGATGATTGGCGGTCAAAAAGTCGACTCATCTAATATCACGCCAGAACTTATCGCTGATTATTTGCAAGAAGCGGATGGTGTGGAAGCGAACGTTGCCAGTGGCTACCACGCGATTGAATTTTTGTTGTGGGGTCAAGATTTACATGGCACCAATCCAGGTGCTGGTGAACGCCCTGCTACAGACTTTGATCTAAACAACTGCACAAACGGCAATTGTGATCGTCGCCGTGAATACTTATCCGCTGCGACCGACCTATTGATTTCTGATCTTGAAGAAATGGCCGGCAATTGGAAGCAAGGCGGAGCTGCTCGTGTTGCTTTAGAAGAGCAATCTACTGAGCAAGGCCTAGCCACTATGCTAACCGGCATGGGTAGTTTGGCATATGGTGAATTAGGTGGTGAACGTACCAAATTGGGCTTGATGCTTCATGATCCTGAAGAAGAGCACGATTGCTTCTCTGACAACACTCACTGGTCACATTACTATGATGCTAAAGGCATTAAAAATGTTTACCTTGGTGAATATCAACGTGTTGATGGTAGCTGGGTAAAAGGGGCATCCTTGTCTCAATTGGTAGCGCAACAGAATACAGCGCTCGATCAAGATATGAAGCAGAAGCTAAATCTAACCGAAGAAGCGGCTCAAGCTATGGTTGACGCAGCGGCGAAAGGCCAAACATTCGATGTACTGATTGCCATGAACAACACACAAGGTAATCAATTAGTACAAGATTTTGTGGACTCTTTGGTCGATGAAACTCGCGTTACCGAGCAAATCATTCAAACCTTAAATCTTCAAGGTATTGCTCTAGAAGGCTCAGACAGTCTGGATAACCCAAGCGCTGTGTTTGAATAATACCTTCATTAAGGTATTTCACTAGGGACGATGAAAGCCAATTAAAGGGAAGGAAACCACTTCTTGCTGTATATCATAGAAGTGGTTTCCTTCCCTTTCACTTTTCTGGTGATGTGAAATACTATGTCATTTAGTCAATTAAGGGTGTTTGTCTAACAATGACCTTAAAACAAGGCAACTTATTTGCCTTTATAAGTTTCTTTGCTGGCTTCTTTGTCTTTCAGAACACGGCAGTAGCAAGTGAATATAATCGACCTCTTGCCAACTTAAGTGTGGAAGAAAAATTGGATTTTCACATAGGCGAAGGCGTGTTCCAAAAATTTTGGGTGCCCTCTCCTTCATCAACCACCGCCAGTGATGGCTTAGGACCTTTATTTAATACTCGTTCATGCAACAATTGTCACCGAAATAACGGACGAGGCCATGCGCCTGAAGCCGGTATTAGCGGCGCTTCTGTCCCCTCTTTTATGGTACGTTTCGGTAAGACCTACGAACATTATAATGAGTCGTCACAACATATATATCCTAATACTGGCGATCCGAACTATGGTGAACAACTACAGGGACAAAGCGCACCAGGCATCTTGCCAGAGGGTGACTTTCACCTTAGCTATGAAACCAAAATCGTCACTTTGGAAGATGGCATCAAAGTGCCGTTACGAAAACCCAAACTGCATTGGACAAGCTTGCATTATGGCCCTCTTAACGACAAAACTGGCATAACCTTATTAAATTCCCCACCTCTAATAGGTATGGGCCTATTAGATAATATTCCAGATAGCATCATTATCGAGGCGGCAGATGCTAATGATAAAGATAATGATGGTATCAGTGGTAAAGTCAGCTGGATTCCAGCTCAACATGGCAATCAATTGGTTGTCGGCCGCTTTGGCTATAAGGCCTCTACACCAAGCGTGAGTGTTCAAAATCAATTGGCTTTCAATACCGATCTTGGATTGTCTACCAAACATTTTCCTTCACCTTCAGGAGACTGTACTGAACGGCAACAAGCCTGTCGTCAAAGCCCCAATGGCAACAGTCCACATCTTGACAATTTAGAAGTCGACGCACAACAAGCTCGCCTAGTAGACTTGTATGTCTCTCTAGCAGCACCGCCTGCCATGCGCAATCTCTCGGCCGAAAACTTTTTAAAAGGCAAAGATATTTTTATGGCATCAGGCTGTGCAAATTGTCATACACCTAAAATGACGACGGATGATCAGTCTGCTTTTGCTGTCTTAAAAAATCGCACTTTTTACCCTTTTACCGATATGCTTCTGCACGATATGGGCGCAGAATTGTCCGCAGGTTTTCCCAGTTATTCTGCTCTGCCTCAAGAATGGCGAACCGCACCACTTTGGGGATTGGGTTTATCTGAGAAAGTATCTGGACGAGTTGGCTTTTTACACGACGGTCGTGCTCGCACAATAGAAGAAGCCATCTTATGGCACGGTGGTGAAGCCAAAAAAAGTCAGCAGGCTTATAAAGGTTTATCAAAAGAATATCGTCAAAAACTTATCTATTTTTTGGAGTCGTTATAATGATGAAGCAGTTTCCTAAATTGATGTCCTTCGCTATCGGGGTCGCTTTACCCGTTATGACCTACGCTGGACAATGGCAAGGCCCACTAAATGGCATAGTAAACGACGTGATCAGAAGCGGTTATCATGCATATGCGACATCAGCGCAAAAATTGCAAACCACGACAATGGAATTTTGTGGCGCCCCAAGTCAAACCACTAAAGCACTTGCACAACAAGCATTTCAACACAACACCTTAGATTGGCAACAGGTACAATGGCTAAACTTTGGCCCTGTCACCTATTTCATGCGTTATTATGCATTTGAATATTGGCCAGACAAAAAAGGCGTTACTCAACGGCAGTTACGCAGTCTGGCACAGCAACCGGATAAAATGGATGCCCCTAAATTCTGGACTTCCGCCAGCATTGCTGTACGCGGACTTACCGCAATTGAAAGTCTCATGTACCATCCCGATTTTACGCCATTGACATCGTCTGAACATTGTCACTTGCTCTCTATGGTTACCCAACATCAGCATGACAGCGCTCAAGACGTTGCCAAGCAATGGCAAGAAAGCCAAGCTCAAAATTGGGTCTTTGCTGAAGAAGGTACACAAGTGGATAACGAGCATGCAGCACTGGAACAAATGCTACAACAATGGCTAGAACACATGTCTGCTGTTAAAGACGCTAAGTTAGAAAACCCAATTGGTTATAAAGGTCGTCAAAATCTTAAACTGGCAGAATTTTATCGCAGTAAGTTATCTTTGCCTTCTATTCAAGCCAACCTGCTTTCGTATCGTAAAATCTATCATGCTGGCAACCCCTCCCTATACGACATTGCTGAACAAAAATACCCACAACTGGCGGATAAACTGGAAAGTGCATTAAACAATAACCAAAAGTTGGCGCTGCAATTACCTGAAGATTATTTTTGGGGAGAGTACAATCAAGCGCAGCGTATAAAAATGGCTCAGCCTTTGATTACATCCCTTTCAAACAGTCAAACCTATCTTACACAGTTAGTTACTCAGCTAGGCTTTCAAATTGGTTTCAATAGCCGCGATGGAGACTAATATGCTGAGTAGACGAGCATTTTTAGGTCTTAGTAGTGTCATTGCCTGTACACCGACTTGGGCCAATTTGACGCTCCCCAAAAGTGCTCACAGTCTCTTTGCCTCAGCCTTTTCGAAAACCAATGAAGTTGGCCTCAAAAGCCACCATTTTGGTTTATTTGATACGCAAGGCAAAATGGTCTGGCAAAGCCAATTACCCAAAAGAGCACACGCACCACTTGTTCATCCAAACAAAGCCATCGTTGGTATTGTGGCGCGCCGACCAGGTTTCTTTATCCATTTTTTTGATGTGACGAGTCAACAGCTTGTGTCACGCATTGAACCTGAAGCTGAACATCATTTTTATGGTCACGCCCTATTTACCCTAGACGGTCAACGCCTGATCACTCAGGAAAATCACTACCCTTCAGGTCAAGGCAAAATATTCATTCGTGAATGGCCCAGTGGCAAGGTGTTACAACATTTTTCCAGTAACGGCATTGGCCCGCACGAGTCCGTGTTACTTCAAGAAGATGTCCTTGTTATAGCCAACGGTGGTTTAAAAACTCACCCTAAGGAAGATAGAAAAATACTGAACCTAGATAGCATGGCACCAAACGTCAGTTATCTATCTTTGCTCGATGGTAAAATTCTGAACCAAGCAGCCAATGCACCTGAACTGCATCAGTTAAGCATTCGTCACTTGGATGTTAATGCCGAAGGCACTGTTGCCCTAGGATTTCAATATCAAGGCCCACTCTGGGATCAAGTACCTTTGGTTGCCTTATCTCGATTAGATCAACCAGAGTTGGAATATTTGCCTATCCCCGAGCCGATTAGACAACGCTTCAAGCAATATTGTGGCAGTGTGTGTTTTGATCGCTCCGGCGAGGTGTTGGCCATCAGTACACCTAGAGGCGGTTTTGTCGCTTACTGGCATGTAGAAAGTAAGACGTTTCTTGGCGTGGATAATTGTCGTGATGTGTGTGGCTTGGTGGCCCATAGCCGCTCCCATGAATTCATCCTAACCACAGGAAATGGCAAACAATTTTCCAGTAATCCGGTGCAAAATCGGATACAAATGATCAATAAACAAGCAGCTGTTCACTGGGATAATCATTTAAGAGAAATTAGTATATAAATTTTCCATTTTAAAGCCCAAAGCCAATGGTCAAGCCTTCTATTTTTAGGTAATGTCTATACAAGATGTTTTTGTATTAGTTGTATTTACATTATAAAGTTGTTTGATCTTGTTGGATTCTCTTAAGCAGTACTTTTTTATTGATTCCGCTCAATCTTCTGGACAGGGCCCAGCCACATTCCAGTTAAGCATTTTGCGCATTTTAATCGCTATCACAATCAGTATATTTGTGATTTCAGAATTACACTCCATGCTCCTCAATGGCGTGCTATTCTTCTTTGAAATAAACAGCGTCTATCTCTGTGCTTTATTCGCTATTCTCTATTTAAGCAAGTCACATACGAAAATTTGCGCGATTGTGTTTGTGCTTTCACTGACACTTATCAGTGGTGTTATGCTGCTCACCAATCCAGACAGAGAATCTGAGAAATACGCCTTAATCGCACTTTACTCCGTCCCCATCATCACCAGGTTATTATTCACTTTCAAAGCCTCTCTATTAGCGATGGCATTCAACTTAATCCCTTTCTATTTGGTAACCACTCAATGGATTGATGAGCTATTAGTGGGAGAATCGTCCTCTTTTTATTTCCAATTGTTGACCTTTATGACACTCAACATAGGTTTACCATTAGCGGTTTCACAGATCATACACAGCTTAGAAAGTCACAGTTCAAAAATGCGTGAACTGTATCGCAAGTTAAATGAAAATTATCTTTTATATGAAGAATTTTTTGAAAACACTGGTACCCCCACACTACTTTGCGATCAACGTGGTGTACTCATTAAAGCCAATCAATTGGCTCAAAAATTATTAAGCAAGCATAAACATACACATTTTACGGGCACTCGTATTGGCGAATGGCTTGCTCCATTAAATCAGCAAACTAAACTTTTTTGGCAGTCCAATAAGGCAGAATGTACATTAAAGCACAACATCGATGTTCACATTCAGGTAAGACGCGCCTCTTTAACCAATCACGGCCATTATGTTTTGCATTTGGATAACATGACGGAGTTTCATGCCATTCAACAAAAACTGGAAAGCACACAACAAACCAACAGCCGTTTAGCACATTACGATCTACTGACCCTACTACCCAACCATTTGCATTTTTGTCGTCAAGTCAATTTAAAAATCAATGAACAGGACAACCATTTAACGGGTGCCATGTTCATCATACGAATTAGCCAATTTAAATTACTGAACAAACAATACGGTAAAGATAGCGCCAATAAAGTCATTTTAAACTTCTCTAAGGCTTTACAAAAAAAGCTATCCGATCAAGCCATTGTTGGACGTTTACGCGGCGTAAAATTCGCCTGTTTTATTCCCTTAAATCAAACACACCTTATTCCTAAAAACTTATCCATGTTGATTAAAGCTTTATTACCCAACCAACTTATGATGGATGGGCAAAGATTAAATATGGATTATCAATTAGGTATCGCCTACTACCATACAGACGGGAAAACCGCAGAAGAATTATTAGAGCATTGTGAGATGGCTCTAGAGTACTCTAGCAGTATGGATAAATTCTCTTTTTATAATCATAAACTCGAAAGCAAACTGATTAGAGAACATAACTTAAGTCTTCAACTAAGCAGCGCCATTAAAAACAAACAAATTGATATTTGGTTACAGCCTCAGACGGCTGGTAATGGCCAAATCAAATCCTTTGAGGCTTTGGCAAGATGGAACAACAAGGGTGAATTTGTTTCTCCTGTGGAATTCATCAAGCTGGCGGAAAAACTCGGTATGTTGCCGGTATTAGCGGAAAATCTCGTAAGAGAATTAGTCATTACTTTGTCCGTCTGGCATAAAGAACGCATCAAAACTCCCATTGCGTTTAATTTAGCAGGGCAAGAATTAATGAACGACACCTTCTTTGCCTTGCTAATGACATTAATTGCCGATAACCCTTGGCTATCTGAGATGCTTGAATTGGAAATCACAGAAACCAGCTCAGTTATGACCCACCCTCTTATCCATAAACGCTTACGTAGTTTGTCGCAATACGGTTACTCCATTGCCATTGACGACTTTGGTACAGGCCAAGCCTCCCTTGGACAACTGGTTGATATTCCTGCAAGCATACTCAAGATAGATCGTCGTTTCGTCGCGCCTTTACCAGAAGATAAACGACATTTAGACATAGTGAAATCCACTATTCAATTGGCTGTATCTTTGAACATGCAAGTCATTGCTGAAGGGATAGAAACCAAAGAACAAGCCAACCTACTCATCGCGTTAGGCTGCCACACATTACAAGGTTATTACTTTGGCAAACCTGCTCCTATGAGCGACTGGACAGCGAATGATCATGAAAAAGCCAAAGAACTCAGAATGGTGTACTAAAACTAAGCCCCTTTTTATACACTTCATTGCAAGTGATTCAGACGCTTTATTCTCAGCAGCATAAAATAAGATACACAGACATAAAAAAACCAGAGCTAGGCTCTGGTCAGAGTGTCGATAAACCCCAGTATTTTCACTGGGGTTCTTTTTTTTAGCTTTGTTTTTTAAAAATACATTAGGTCGTTCTATACTGAGTT